>JBFXBK010000330.1:0-10444 GCA_050183255.1 Polyangiaceae bacterium
TTCGACCGGAGCGAGCGCGCCTGGCGTTCCGACTGGATCCGTGGGGTCGTCTAAACGGGACAGTCCTGGAGCCACCGTACGCCAAGCGGTACAACGGCCGTTGGCAGCAGCTCGCCGTCAATCTAGTTGGAACCGGAGTGCGAGACTGCTCAGCGGCAGAGGATCCTCTCGCTTGCTACAACGAGGGGTACGTTCGGTACAACCTCAGCCACGTCGGTCGTGCCTGGGTGACCGACTTCGCTGGGATCTGGCGCGCGCAAGGGGTCCCGATGGGGATCATCGAAGGGGGGAAGGCGCTCGCGGCCGAACTCTGGCTGGACCCGCTGAAGGACGGTTGGGGCTCCCCATATATCAACGCGGTCGCCCGCTCGGAGTTCTTCTATCGTCCTCTTGGCGGAGAGTACCTCCTGGACATCGAGGCGGGGGAGGACATGCGACTTGAGCGAATCGAGCGCGTTCAGTTCCTCGTCGGCACCAGCTACTGGGTGCAACAACAATGATTCCGTCAAAGGCGCGCCTAGCCCAGATGCTTCTGGGTTGGGCGGCCATCGCGGCTGGCACTGCGTCTCTCGGGTTGCGCTGCAACCCAGGTGGCGGCGGCGGGTCGGGTGGATCCGCAGGGAATGGCTCCGATGGTGGCGCTGGCACCGCCGGACTCGGAGGGGGCTCCGGCGCAACCGGAGGACTGTCCAGCGGCGGCGTCGGCGGCTCGAGCGGCGGGGCTGGCGGGACCGTCGTGGGTGGTGCAGGGCAGGGCGGGGCTGCCGGCACGGGGCCTGGCGGAACCGCGGGGATCGGCGGTGTCGGCGGAGTCCCCGATGCGTGTCTTGGCGTCACCGAAGCCGTCTGTGGTGATGGCTGTAGGGTCTTGTTGGGGGGAGAGGGTGAAGAGTGTGACGACGGGAACCTACTCGATGGCGATGCGTGTTCCTCCACGTGCACCGTCGAAGACTTCCTAACGGAAACGCCTGAGCCGACGGACGGAGGGCCGCCTATTGCTAGCCGGACTCAAGGTCTCGGTCCTCACCCAATCAGTGCGAGTTCCGAAGGGCTAACGAGCGTGCTGCTAAATCTCGACACCCAGCCTCCTACGCTTGCGGCTCGCCGATTCGACGGGGCAGGCGTTCGCAACCCGTTGGTCCTCCCTGTAGGCATCGGGTCTACGCCGACGCTCATGGCCAACCCAGTTGTCGCTGACCTCGGAGATGGGCGCGTCGCCGTCGCTTGGGCGGACTTTGATCATGATGGCGACGAGCTTGGCGTCGCCCTGCAGACCCTCGACTTTCAGACCGGGTCAGCCGAACCGCTCGAGTTTGCAAACACGACGCGAGACTTTTCCCAACGCGACCCCGACATCATCCGTACGGATTCGGGCTTCGTGGTCGCGTGGATGGATGAGGCGGACGCCCTCACGGCGCCAGACCTGCGCTTTCGACGCTTCGCGACCGACGGCACACCGCTGGACGCCCTTGATCAAACACTGGCCGCTTCGGACGCAAACGAGGCAGACGTTGCGCTCGTAGCCACAGCCGATGGCTTTGCTGCTGCCTGGCGTTCTGCGAGCGCAGGAACCGAGAGCATTGAAGTTCGCACGATCCCGGGTGACGAGCGTTGGAGCATCACCCTAGGACGCCCTGGTCCGCTTGAAGATCGCCCGTCGATCGCGCTCGCGGCGGATGGAGCCCTCTTGGTGGCCTTCAGTGAGGGCACTCAGCCCGTCGGTGCGCAGGCGGGAGACGACGACGTTCCCGTAGTGCGCCTCGCTCGACTCGCAATAGGAGAGGCGCCACAGGTGTTCGATGTGGTTCCACTTCTAGAGCCGTTCAGCTCCGACCCACTCCTCGGTCAGTTTCGACCAACCCTGACGGTGGTGTCGGACACGGCGTACGTTGGCTGGGCGACAGAACGTATCGTGGCCGACGCTCGAAGCGAGGAGGCGTGGTTGAAGCGGGTGCCTCTTGGCGCCTCGGGGGCGAACCTGTCTGAGGCAGAGATCCCCTTACCGCGCTACTTCGCCCATCAGACGGACGACCAGCGCCGCCCCGCCCTCGTTGGCTACGCCTACCCCGCTGGCGGGTACGCGCTGTTTGCGAGCTGGGATGACTACAGTCGATCCATTTCCGCACAGCAAGCCACACCCGATGTGGCTCTAGAAGTGATCCCGCTTCCGATGCTGCGTAAGCCGATCCTTGGAGGAGAGTGATGTCGTTCCAGTCTCACTTCCGTTTGACGGACGCCAAACTGCTTCGCTCCTCAGTTACCTGGGGCGCGGTCGCGTGGTTGGTAGCCGCCGCAGCAGCTCCCGAGGTCGTGCTGGCTCAGGAGTCCATTGAACTTGGCGCCGACCAAGTCGAGGTCGCGCCGGTGGACACCCAGTCCCTTTCCGACGCTGCGTCCCAGTGGACTGAGGGCGCGAGCCCAGGTTCAGAACTGGAGGTCGATCCTGGGAAGTTGCGCGCCGACAAATCGATACGCGACTTGCGTGACGTCTTCTCAAGTGGAGAAGATTCTGAGCAGGAGGGTGACGGGAAGGAGCCCGCGTCGCTACCGACGGGGGAGGCCAAGAGCGGCGTTACGAGCTCCGCAATTTCCGCTCCAAAAGGCGCTGGAACCATCCAAGGGATGGGTGAGAGCTTCAGTGCGTCCCAGTCGACGGGTCAGCTCTCATACTCGGTACCCTTCGTCTTGCCCGAAGCTCGTGGGGCCAGCCAGCCAAGTCTCGGCTTGAGCTACAGCTCTGCAGGGGGCTTCGGACTAGCTGGTGTCGGTTGGTCGGTGGGTGCTCCCTTTATCGCGCGGGAAACCGACCACGGCCTTCCTAAGTATGACGACCGTCCAAGCTGGCACCCCGACCAAGATCACTTCGTCTACAGCGGAGGACAGGAGCTCGTTCCCATCTGTCGGGTCGGTTTCGATTGCGACGGCCGTGTCTTAGCCGACGAGGAGTTCCCGGCTTGGGCGAACGGGTCACAGTACTTTCGTCCGCGGATCGAAGGCTCGTTTGAGCGCTTTTTCCTCGCGGAAGATAAGCTCACCTGGCGAGTGCAATCTCAGTCCGGTACTGTGCTGGAGTTCGGGGTACCCCTCAATGACCGGAACTATCGCAACGCCCTCGAGGTGAACCCCGATCGACCGACCGAGATCTACCGGTGGTGTTTGGTGCGCAGCTATGACGCGTTCGGGAACGCCAACCCGAGCACGCCAACGGCGGTGCCGACGCCGAACAATCCCGTCGTCTATCGCTACGAGCAGTTCGGAGGGATCGCCCACCTAACCGCTATCTACGATACGCCGCCCGTTGCGGATCCTCACACCGCGAACCTCGAGCTCTTCGCGCACAAGGTTGAGCTCACGTGGCAAGACCGCCCCGATACCAGCTACTCGTATCGGTCCGGCTGGTACATGGAGCACTTGAAGCGTCTCGAGGGTGTGGCGGTCTACTCCAAGACGTTCAACGGCGGCCCGAGCGACGCGTTTGAACGGATTCGGCGCTACTACCTGACATATGAAGATCAGGATGGTGACGCCGACAACCCGCACCAGTCGCTCCTTACGGGCGTCCAAGCCGAGGGTCGCTGCGATGCGAATGGGTGCCCTCGCCTGCCCGAAATGACGTTCGAGTACGAGCGCGTCGAGGGTTACAACACGTCGGGAGCCGCGGACCCGACTTCGATCCCTGGCTATGAACCTTTCGATGCGCGTATCCGCACGATCGCGGGAAGCCCCAAGTACTCGGTAGACCAACCCCTCACGGACCTCTTCGACATCAACTCCGATGCGCTCCCCGACATCCTGGTTACGGCGCCCGGCCTGTTTGGGGGGAAGCACGGTGTGTTCTTCAACGGCGCCGGAACTGGTGGGCTCGATGTCGGCTTCTTCTCGCAGTCGACCATGTCCGTGAGCGATCCCGACGTTCCTGCGGTGGACGCCAACGTGCTTGGGCTAGACAACAGCAACGTGGTTCCCATGGACCTCGACGCCGACGGCACAGTGGACCTGGTCCACATGCCCAGAGTGAAGAGCTATTCCATCTTCACCCCAAAGTACGTTCAGGGGCAGGGGTGGCAGTGGGACGGTCGCCCAATTGCAACAGCCGACCAGCAGGATCCGAAGATCGACTTTGCGAACGACAACGCGAACATTCGGTCGGTGGACGTAGACTACGACGGGCTCGTTGACATTGTCGTCACTACGGCGACGGAGATTCAGACGTTCTTCTCGCTCGGGCGATTTCCTGGCGGAGATGGTCAGTTTGGAACGGGGACATGGACGAGCGCTAGCACGGCGGACCTGTCCACCGACCCGGTTCGGACTTGCGTGCCTTGGAGCGGCAGTCCCGTCCGCTTTAGCGATTCCGATATTCGCCTCGCTGACATGAACGGGGACGGTGCGGTCGACATTGTCCGGATCCGTCCGAACGATATTCGTTATTGGCCCGGTCGAGGCAACGGCTATTGGGGAACCGGTGACCGCGACGACTGCGGTCCTGGTTCATTTGGGCAGGACCGACACATCACGATCTCCAACCCACCACAGTATGGCCTCGTCGGGGATGGCCTTCTCATGTTGGATGATGTCAATGGTGACGGACTCACCGATGTCGTGGAAGTCAAGAATAGCGACGTCGACGTCTACCTAAACATAGACGGACTTGCGTTTACCGACCGGCAGACGATTGCACACACACCAGTGAAGCCGGATACGTCAAACCGCGTGCGGCTGGTCGACATCAACGGCTCAGGCACGCGCGACATCCTTTGGGGGGACGGCTACGAGTACAAGTTCATGGACCTCCAAGGGGGCCAGCGCCCCTGGGTGCTCACCGCGGTCGAAAACGGACTCGGCAAGCGCACCGAGATGGAGTGGTCCACGAGCGTCGACGAGATGCTCGATGCGGAGCACGATCCCAGTCGCCCGAAGTGGGAGCGGGGGATGCCGATTGTCGTCCACGTACTCAAGCGGATCCACGAGCGAACGCCCTTGTCGATCGTCGGTCAACCACCGACCCACTACGTCTCCGAGTACTCGTACGAGGACCCAGTGTTTGATGGCCAGCAACGTGAGTTCCGTGGTTTCAAGCGGGGGCGCCAGACGCGAGTCGGTGACGCCAATAGCCCCACCGACACTGTGGAGACGACCTTCCTTCTTGGCGAGTGCGTTGATGATGATGCGTCAGACGGAGTCGATCGCTGCGGTCCAGAAGGCCGCTGGCTCGAGAACCCTCGCGAAGCTCTGAAGGGTTTGCCGGTGGTCACCGAGTCGTACGACGAGAAGGGCGTGTATCTGCGCACACAGGTGACCAGCTACCGGCTGCGCACGCTGTATGAAGGCGTCGATGGCCGCAGCGTGAAGTGGGCCTACGCAAACGAAAACCACTCTTTCAACTACGATACGTCGCCGTTTACTCCAAACGCTTCGGCGACGCGTTCCGTGCCTGTCGTCGATATCGAGCAAGGTGCCGGCGTCGAGGTCGAGCAGACGCTGGTCGTCCCGCTCCGGAGCACGCTCGGGATGGTCCACCTCTCGGGTTTCAACGTGGTTGATGACTATGGGAACCCTACACTCGCCGTCTCCCTGGGCTGTATCGAAGGCTGTGATCCAGAGGAGAGCCTGGAGACGCACACCGAGTGGTACTTGCCTCCGCAAGACGCAAGCCGCTGGCAGCGTCGAGCTCGCCACAGCTACGTCACCGGCTCGCAACACCCCGAGCGACGGAATGAGGTTTGGACCGAACACGATGAGAAGGCGCTCTCGGTGCGAACTACGGCGGCCCTGTGGGGGTCGGAACCGTTGCTTCGATATCACGAGGACCCGGCTCAAGACGCCATTGTCAAAGCCGCTGTGCCTCCGAATGCGTCGGGTGGAGTTGGCACGACTGACATAATCGAAGTCGAACGGCGCACTTATGACGACTTCGGCAATCACCTGCGGGTGATCGAACGAAATGGGCGCTGCTCTGAGGCGTCCTATGACTCCACCTACGCCGAGTTCGCGATCACGGACACGATCTTCGTGAATGGCTGTGACAGCGCGGACCCCCTCGTGTTTGGGGCGGCCTATGACCGTGGCCTGCAGGTCCCCTTGCTGATAGTCAACGTTCAGGGAGAGCCTTCCCGTAGTGAGTACGACGGCCTGGGGCGCTTGCTGAGCACCACGCCCCCCGCGCCAACTGGTGGTCTGTCGCCGCTGCCGACGCTCGTTATGGAGTACTTTCTCCCCCCGGAAACGGGGAAGCCGTACTCTCTGATCCACACGAGGGTGCTAGATGGCGCAACTCCCTCGGACCCCGAGTACATGGAGAGTTGGGCCTATGTGGATGGTATGGGGAGGCCGTTCCTTGCACTGGCAGAGGCGGACCCCGCGGCGGGCGACAAGGGAGAGTGGATTGCTGGCGGGTTGATGGAACGGGATCAGAAGAATGGGGCTCGCCGATCCTACCTACCTTTCTTCTACTCAGGTGACCCCAGAGCATTTCCGTTCGAGAACGTCCCCGACGTCCACTTCGGCCGAAAACGCTACGACGCGTTCGGGAGAGGAACTCAATACTACGATCAGGACGGTACGGTTACGCTCGAGACGAAGTACCACGCCTTGTCCAGTGATCACTATGACGCTGCTGATCGCCTCCCGGGGCCACATCAGGGTACGTTCATGACGGAGGAGGTTGACGGGCATGGACGGAAGGCCCGGGTCGTTGAGCGGTTTCACCAGAAGGGTGTACTGAGAAGGCGAGTCACCGAGTCGGAGTTCTTACCCACGGGTGAAGTCGAACGGATCACCCGCCGACTCGATGGCGTCCCTGGTGCTGAGACCACTCGTTGGATGCGCTTCGATAGCCTTGGACGGTTGGTGCTCAACATGGAGCCCACCACGGGCCCGGACTTCACGCCAGACAAGGCCGCAGACGTGACTGGGCTTCGCGCCTGGAGATACCGTTTTAACGACGCGGGCGATCTCGTCGGGACTAGCGACCCGCGTGGTTGCGGGTCGAACTTCCATTATGATCAGGCAGGCAGACTAATCGGTGAGGACTACGTTCCGTGCCAGAACAGTCACCCTCCATACAGCCCGCCCGTGTCAGATGAAGTGCCCACTGGCTTCGAGGTGTATACGCTGTTCGATGCCGCTCCGGGAACTCCGTTTCCTGGGGTAACACGGCCGATCCCAGCGGCGGATCTTAACCCCGCCTATTATCGGGGGCGCCCGGCCGCCGTGTTCGATCGCGGCGCCGCTCGCTGGGCCACATACGATGCGCGGGGGCGTTCGCCCAAGTCCTACGTCCAGATCGCGCGACCAGACGCCTCACCCAATGCCACGATCTCGGAGCGCTATGCGCCTCGGTGGTACACCACGGAAGCCACGTTTGACGGTGCGGATCGCGTCGTGAGTGCGACTACCGGGGCGCGTTCGCCAGATCTCTTGGGCGCGGACGGCCACAGTCGTGTCGACACCCACTACACGCGGCGGGGTGTCGTCCAACGTTTGGACGGCTCATATGGCTTGCTCACGCATGGCGCGATATTCGAGGCCGACGGCAGACTGAGCCGGGTGCAGTACGGGGACGCGGCGGACACGAGGACGAGCTTCCTCTACGACGAGCGCCGCCGGGTCCGCAGCGTTCAGACCTATCGCGGGCCTCCAACGATCTGGGACAGCTACGCCGATCCTGATACCGACCCCGATCGCCAGAACCCCACGTCATTCCAGCTACTGCTGCAGGACACGGACTATCAGTATGACGTCGTCGGCAACCCCACGGAAATTCGCGACTGGCGGCTTCCCGAGGAATGGCCGGGCGGCGCTCAGCCGGTCACACAGAAGATCGCGTATGACGATCTCTATCGGGCCACACGCGTCGATTACCAGCATCCCCAAGGCAGTGACACCTGGACGTCGCCCTTCGAGCACGAGAACGGTGGAGACGGCGACGACACTCGGCGCGCCAAGCCCGCTCCCCACACCGCTTTCGACACTCGAGCCGAATGGCAGACCTATGAGTTCGACTGGCTTGGCAACATCACGAAGAGCGAAGACGACGGACACGGTTTCTACGACCGCTCCCTCGGCGTGCAACAGCATGGGAACGTCGCGGCGCAGCCCTACCAGCTACGAACCGCAAGCAACGTCGGCAGCGGCGCACCCCAACGGGAAGGCCGGCTTGATACGGCTTACGATTCCGCGGGGAATCTAACCGCGCTCGCGGTCGAGCGGTTCGGACCGTGCCTGCCAGCAGGCGCGGTATGCAACCAACGCTTTGCCTACGAATGGGACGAGGTGGGGCGCCTTACCCGAGCACGACGCTGGGACGTCCCGTCGGGAGAGGTTGGCAGCGCGAGCGACCCGCTGCCTCCAGGGCTCGCCGAAGTCGATCTGCGCTACACCTACGACGGCGGCGACTCCAGAGTCGTGAAGACTGCCAACGACGGCAACGGGGAAGAGCGCCACACCGTCTTCATCTTTGGGAGCCTTGAACTCCGGGGGACGCGATGGCTGGATGCTACGCCCGCAGAGCCAGCAGACTACGAGCTCAGCGAGCTTACCGAGGTGCCGTTCTTGTTTGGTTCTGGGCGGGTCGTGTTCGAGCCCGACAGCAAGGATGTACCGACGATTGGGGGCGCGCGACTCCACGTCTTCCTGGAGATTGGTGACAACCTCGGTTCCTCAAGCGTAGTGCTTGACAAGGCGACCGGGGAACTGGTCGAGCACAGCACCTACCTGGCGTACGGTTCAGCGGACGCCGACTACCGCCCCGCGCGCTGGAAAGGTTTCCGCGAGGATTATAAGTTTACGGGTAAGGAAGAAGACGTTGAGGTCGGGCTCATCTACTTTGGAGCGCGCTACTACTCGCCCCAGCTCTCACGTTGGGTGAGCCCGGATCCATTGGCCGTGCACTCGGCTGGTGCTGACCCAAATCCATACGCCTATGTGAGCGGCAGTCCGCTCAAGAACATCGATCCGCTTGGTCTTCAGGGTGAACCTAGCGAGGCGGAGGCACAGGGCGCCTACGAACAAGGGCAACTGCAGTCGGAGGGATACCAGAAGGAGCGCGCCGCAGCAGAGCGTGCGCTGGCGAACGCCCGCAACCCCGGAGAGCGGGCTGCCGCGGAGGACTGGCTTCGGTCGCTCGGACTGAATCCAACGCCCCCACCGCGCGTGCTAGCGCCGCCAAAGCCTGCCCAGAAGCCAACAATTGTCACCTCGGCTGCGCCGGAAGAGAGATCTCTCGCATCGAAGTTAGCCGAAGTCGTGCCGGCGGTGGTCAGTGACCATGTCACCGACTTCGCCGTCGGCCAGTACAACGCGCTCGTTGATGCGGGGGGGGAAACCGTGAAGACGGTGGCGGAGCAGCCACTCGGATTTCCCGGCAGCTGGGTCGGTCTAAATCAGAAGATTGTTCCGCCTGAAGTTGGGAAATCCATCGACAAGGCTACCAGTGCCCTCAAGGCGAGCGAAGCACGTCCCGATAGCGCTGGAAGCATGCTTGGCGGGCTGTCAACCGAGGTCGGCCTCCTAGTTGCGCCCACACCTGCGGCGAAAGAGGCGGCGGCTGAGCGAACGACTCAGCGAGTGGAGCAGGTCCTCGTCGATTGCGCTACGTGTTTTCCCGAGGGAACTCCAGTACACACCCCGGACGGTCTTACCCCTATTGAGGAGCTCGAACCCGGAGACCTCGTCCTAGCCATGGACGAGAACACAGGCGAAGTCGCGTACCGCCCAGTCCAGAACGTCTTCATCACGACGTGGCGTCCGCTCATCGACCTCGACCTCGAGACCAGCGACGGCAAACGTGAGACGCTGAAGGTCACCGATGACCATCCCTTCTGGGTCGAGGACCGGGGCTGGCTGCCCTCGGCTGAGCTCCAGGCAGGGCACAAACTCTGGAACAGTGATGGTTCCTGGATCTCGATCCGCAACACGCGCAGCGCGGGCTGGACGACCGTCGCGTACAACCTGAACGTCGGCGAGTACCACACGTTCTTCGTCGGCAAGACGGGGATCTGGGTTCATAATAGTTGCGCTGAGACAGCAACAAAGCTTTTGACAGCAGGCAAGAAGGTCAAGCACCATGTATTCAATGTGTTTCGCGGCAAAAGCGCAAAGTCGCAGAAGTACCGCGATTTCTTTGCGAAACACAATATCCCAATTGATAACTACACAGTTGAGATCCCAGAGTATCTTCACAAGAAGTGGATTCATAAGGCAGGTAGAAACTGGACCACTAAGTGGAAGCAGTGGATCGATCGGAATCCAAACGCAACGACCAAAGAAGTATACCAACAGGCTGGCGCGATGATGCATGAAGCAGGCCTTAACCACTTCCCCCTAGTCCCCGATCTAGCGCTCGAATCTTCGTCGAGCGGGAATTTGTCTGAAAAGCCCGGTGTTGTTGGGGTTGCCACACCAAACAACCACACCGGGGGTCCCTTTTCAGGTGAAGAAGTCG
>JBFXBK010000331.1:0-10369 GCA_050183255.1 Polyangiaceae bacterium
TCACCCCCAAAGAGAGCGTATCCACCAGCACCTAGCCCGAAGCTAATCCCCACGGCAATGACGAGCTTCGCGGCTCCGCTGAGTCCCGCGCCACCCCCGGCTGGTACGCCGCCTGGGCCCGGTCCCATCGGCAACCGCCCGGCCATGCGCGAGAGCGCTTCAGGCGAGGGGGCGTCTGCACGGGCGCTCCCAACCAAACGGCCAAGCTCACTGCTCGCGTTCAGTCGTTCGTCGCTCATGCGCCCTCCTTGCGAGCACTCTCTGCGGCGACCTCAGCACCCGGCTCCTGGGGCTGAGGTGTGATCTGCAGTGATTCCTCGAGGATTTTACGAGCGGCACGCAGACGCGAGTATCCCGTCTGCAGCGGGCAACCAACCAGAGCCACCACGTCCTTCATCTCCAACTCCTCGATCTCGTAGAGGACGAAGACTTCACGCTTGGCATCGTCGAGCTGCTCCAGGGCTGCCGCGAGGCGGTCACGCATCTCGCGCTGCTCGACTTGTCTCTCCTGATTCGGATCGAGCTGGGGCTCAGGGAACTCAGAAGGGAAGCGTTCACGGCGGACGTGGGCGCGTCGCCGATAGTCAGAAGCCACTCGCAGGCAGAAGGCGTAGATCCACGTGCGAAGGCTGGAGCGCCACTCGAACTCTCCAAGGCGACGATGAACGGCGACGAAGACCTCTTGGACGTGGTCTTCAACGTCGCGCTCGGCAACCCCGAGGTATCGCAAGCTGCGCCAGACGAAGGCTGCGTGTTCATCGAATATCCGCCGAAACTCGGGTAGCTCACTCATCGGCGGATTCACCAAACAGCCCCCACTGGGGGGTCGACTTGGTCCTCGAGGAGAGGGTCGTGCGCGCCGTGATGGCGCTTTCTCCTCGGGAACTGGACTCAAAACCTCTTGGAAGCTCTGTCCTGCCCTACTTGACAGGAGCGTCCACGTCACCGCCACCCACTCTGTGGACGGCGACGCGTTCGATTATGACGCGCTCAGCGCGAAGGCGCGGCGGCTTTAAGAAGCTTACTCGGCGCCCCGACATTTGCCTACGTGAACCTAGCTACACCCCGAGGGATGTGAATCGGGTCCGGATCCGGCCAAAATTTAGCTAGATCCGCGGCGCGGGCACGGCGCTGCTAGAGCCCGAGGCGGAAGCCAATGCTGAGCTTTCCACCGATCGGGGCGACACGAAAGAGCTCTATCTCCCGCCCAGCGCGCTCATAGAAGTAGCGGTCTTGAACCATGGGCACCAACGCCTCCACGCCAACCACGAGCTGGTTCGATCCGATCGCTGGCGCCCAGCGCAGACCCAAGCTCAGTTCCCCGCGGATCCGCCGGCGGCGCTGGTTGTGCTCCAGCTGCTCGCCTCGAGCCCACACGACACCAACCCGCTGACCCGCGCAAACTTCAAGCCCGAAATCAAACGGACACACGAGCAAGCCCCAGGTGACCGAGTCGAGAGTCAGCGCGCCATCGCCTGCCGATGCGGAGCCATGATCGAAGTTCGCGCTCAGCTCGAGCGGCCAAAAGCCGCCGGGCTCCACCCGTAAACCCAGGTCGCCGCCAAAGCTGCCGAGGGGAAGTGCGCCAACGCCCGTGGTTGCATCGACGAACAGACGGTACTTCCAGGCGAGTGCCGCGGGAGCCGACTTCGGGGGCGGGGGTTTCGGGAGCTTGAGCGGTGTCCCCAGCGGCGGGACGGCCGTCGGCTTCTCGATTCGCGGCTCCGGTTGGTCGGGTGGAGGCGGTGGTGGTAGGTCCTCCTCCGGCACGTCGATCATGATCGAGGTGACCAAGAGCAGCGAGTCGTCGAGCACGCGACAGTCGTCGCCCTCCATATCGAGATCACGGCTCCCAACCAGCGTGCCGTGCTTGCCGGCCGGAGTGTCAGCGGTGCGCAGCTCGAGCTCGGCGTGCGCCTTACCGTCGCGAAACGTTACGTTTCCGCGCAGAACCAAGTCGGCGTCCTGCTGAAACACGGAACGACCCAAACGCCGATCGACGCCTGCGCGCAGCTCGTCTGCGCTCATGCACTGTTCCGACGCCTGCCAGACCACCCGGGTCGTGGCAGGTGTGGCCAGCGCTGGAGTTGGAGTCACCAACCCCAGAACGAGCGCCAAGCGGCGGACTCTGCGCCGGAAAAGCATGCCCGCAGGCTAGCCTAGATCGAGGACTATTCAGCCGGGGCGGGCTCGTAGGGCTTCATTTCGCCGCTGGTGTAGCGCTTCCAATAGTCCTGGACGTGCTTCAACAAGGTGGGGGCGAGGATCACGCTGCCCACGATGTTGGGGAACGCCATACAGAGAATCATCAAGTCGCTGAAGTCGAGCACCGGCCCAAGCTTCGCAACACCGCCGAACCACGCGGCGAGCACGAACAGCACACGGAACACCATGACCGAGCGCAGTCCCACGCCTTCCCCGAAGTGATCCAGCAGGTAAATCCAGCCGCGCTCGCCGTAGTAGCACCACGAGATCATCGTCGAGTAAGCGAACAGCACCACGCACACGCTGAGCACATAAGGGAACCAGCTGATCACGCTGGCGAACGCCTGGCTGGTCATCACCACGCCTTGGTCGACGTCACCCGCCGTCACGAGGCTCCCCTTCCAGGCACCCGTGACCACGACGACCAGCGCAGTCATCAGGCAGATGATGATGGTGTCGATGAACGGCCCCAGCATGGCCACCATGCCTTCGCGCACCGGCTCGTCCGTCTTCGCGGCAGCGTGGGCGATCGCCGCACTGCCCAAGCCGGCTTCGTTCGAGAAAGAGGCGCGGGTCACTCCAATCACCAGCACACCCACCGCGCCCCCGAAGATCGCGTTCTTGGTGAACGCCATGCTGAAGATCGTGCCGAGCGCCTCGGGGATATGCTTGGCGTTGACCAGGATCACGGCCACGGCCGCCGCCACGTAGATCGCGCACATCGCGGGCACCACGCGAGAGGTCGCGGCGCCGATGCGCTTGATGCCGCCAATGATGACCGCGGCGACTGCTAGCGCGAGGATCGTCGCGTAGACGTACTTCGCGGTGGGCCCGAGACCCGCGGCGTTCTTCAATACGGCGAAGGACTGGTTCGCCTGGAACATGTTGCCGCCGCCGAAGGCGCCGCCCATCACCATCACCGCGTAGACGCATCCGAGCGCCTTGCCAAGCGGGCCGATCCCCAGCTTTTTCAGGCCCAGATCGAGGTAGTACATGGGGCCGCCGCTCATGCTCCCGTCGGGATTGTGGCGCCGGTAGAGCACCGCCAGCGTGCAGCTAGAGAACTTGGCGCTCATGCCAAAGACCGCCATCACGATCATCCAGAACACCGCGCCGGGACCACCCTTTTGAATCGCGATCGCGACGCCAGCGATGTTGCCGAGGCCAACCGTCGCACTCAGCGCAGACGTTAGCGCACGGAAATGCGAAATCTCACCCTCGTCCTCCGGGTCATCGTACTTGCCGCGCACCACATCGATGGCGTGGCGGAAGCCCCGTAGGTTGATGAAGCGGTACCAGAACGTGAAGAAGACTGAGCCAAGGGCGAGGATGGCAACGATGAAGGGCACGCTGGCGCCTTCCATCTCGACCTTCCCGTCCTTCCCCATCACCTCTTTCCCCGCGGCATCAACCTTGGGGTGCATGAACGCGCCACCAGAGATGTCGAAGAACAGCGCACCTGCGACCCAGCCGTCGAACTTGCTGAGCCCTGCGCCGAACGCGGAGAACTCTTCTTTCTTCTCGGCCGGAGCCTCGGCGCTGGGAGCGGCCGACGCGCTGGGCGCCGCGCTCGCCGCAGCCGCCACGGCCTCGGGGGGCGGAGCTTTGTCTGCCAGCGCCGAACCACTCAGGGTCAAGACGAGGGCTACCAAGGCAAATAGGCTCGCGCCGCAGATCCAGGACTTGTTCACGCTGTCTCCGTTGGGCGCCGGGGCGCCACGCTACACATCACTCCATTGAGGCGGAGCACGCTCCTCCCCGAAAGCCTGCGCGACCATCGCACAACTGGCGCTCGCACCGTAAGTCCCGTGCGTGGCCTCACGCCCCCAACAGCCGGCCGCTCGAGAACGCGCTCGGAAATCGCAATATAGTGCGGCTCTCTCGGGCGCCGCCTGCTGTATGACCCGACCCTCGCGACGCACTGCGGCTAAAAGAGGCCTAAAACACTCACAATCGGCCGCGCGGTGAGTGGCAGTTCTGGAGGCACCGAAGTAGCGTCCGCGCGTGACGGACGAATCCCAACCGCCCGCGAGTCAGCGGCTATCCGACAGGCCCCCACGCAGCGTTCCCGATCCCCATGGGCGGCGGTCTCAAGCTCGCGCGTCGCTGACTCCGAAGACCCAGAGCGGGATCCGGGATCTCCACGGGCGACTGATCGCGGTCTCACTGGGCGTCGCGTTACTGGGGCTCCTGCCTCACCTGCTTCCCAACGCGATCCACGAAGGGCGCGAAGTGGGCTGGACGGCGCTGGTGCCGCCGCTGGTCGCCGTGGTGGTGACGTTGGCGACGCGCCGACTCCTGCCCGCGCTGGGCGGCGCAGTGCTGATCGGAGCGTTGCTCCGCTTCAAGAGCGACGTCTTGGTCGAGGGCAGCAAGACGTATATCTGGGACAACGTCAGTAACTCCACCCACCTCTACATCATCGGCTTCACGTTGGCGTTGCTCGGCATGGTTCAAGTGGTGAGCCGCGCAGGCGGTACCTCGGGGATCGTCGAGTGGGTCACCCGCTACATCCGCTCGGCGCGCTCGACCGAAGTCGGCGCCGCACTGATGGGGCTATTCGTATTCTTCGACGACTACGCAAACTGCATGTTGGTGGGACCGACGATGCGCCCCTTGACGGATCGCTGGCACATTTCCCGAGAGAAATTAGCCTACATCGTCGACTCCACGGCCGCCCCGGTTGCAGGCCTCGCGGTCATTTCCACATGGATTGGCCACGAGGTGGGCCTCCTGGACGCTCAGGCGCAGGCGCTCGGGCTCGATCAGCGGGGCTACGCGCTCGTCCTCTCCGCGCTGCCCTTCCGGTTCTACTGCGTGTTCTCCCTGGTTTTCGTGTTCGCCTCAGCGCTCATGGGTCGTGATTTCGGCCCCATGTTGAAAGCCCAGCGACGCGCTCGGCACCTGCAAAAGCCGCTGAGGGATGGCGCGCGCCCGATGGCCCAAGGCGACTCCGAGTTGATGGCACCGCCAGATGACAAGCCGCATCGCGCGCGCAACGCGCTGATCCCGATCTTGGCGGTGGTGTTGGTGGCGATGGTGGGCTTCGTGGTGGACGGCGGCGGGGCGAGCAAGCTCGCCAGCAGTCCTGGTTCGGCCCTCAGCTTCACCTTCTGGCGTGAGACACTTGGCGCCAGCGAGAACAACGTAAAGATGTTGCTGCTCGCGGCGAGTGTCGGCTCCGTGCTGGCTATCGTGCTGCCACTATTTCAAGGCATCTTGAGTCTCGCGGCTGCGCTGCGCGCCTACTGGAATGGGGTGCGCCACGCCGCTGCGGCGGTGGTCGTGCTGCTCCTGGCGTGGGCACTGGCGCAAGTGTGTCAGGACCTGGGAGCGCAAGAAGTACTCGGCGCGACGCTTCGCGGATCCATCGCGAACTGGGTCGTTCCCCTCGCCACGTTCGGCCTGGCGGCTGCGATCGCATTCGCCACGGGGACATCGTGGGGCACGATGAGCATCCTGATCCCGATCGCCGTTCCGTTGGCTCACTCGATGGGCGGACTGCCGTTGATGATCCTAACCGGTGCAGCAGTGCTCGATGGTGCGATCTTCGGGGACCACTGCTCGCCAATCAGTGACACGACGCTGATGTCGAGTATCGCCTCCGGCTCAGATCACCTCGACCACGTCGAGACCCAGCTGCCATATGCGGTGTTCGTGATGCTGGTGGCGGCAACCATCGGCTATCTACCGATCGCGCTGGGTGGCCCTGAATGGTTGCCCTACGTGCTGGGCAGCGTCGTGATCGTTGCCTGGCTCCGCATCGTCGGGCGGCGCCCCGAGGACGGTGCTCCCCCCGTTGAAGAGGACGAGTATGACGACGACGTGGATCTCGTCTCAGAGCGACTTGCCTGACCCAGACGCCACACATCGAGCGGTCGCGCCCCGCTGATAGCAATTGAAGCAATTCCACGTTTTGCGCGGCTCACCCGCAAGGGTGAGCCGCACAGGCAAGGGACCGCGTCAAGTCAGCCTAGCGTCCCATTCTTGAGTCGGCGCCCGTTGTGATTCGTCGCTCGGTTGCCTAACCTCGGAGGAGTTCACTCGCGGCGTGTGGCCTGCCTCTCTGGTGCGAGTGCGAGCCGGGAAATACGTTGGACCATCGCGTAGCGCTGATGATCGGGTGCCCCACAGAGTTGGAGGCGGCACTGCATCCGCTGTTCCATCCACACAGCGAAGCCAACTGGCGAAACGTCGATCAGCTCGACCCTCCGGCGCTGATCCTGATCGGCCCCGACGAGGTCGAACCAGAGCTCGCGGCGCAGCACCTGGCGCGATGCTCGCCAGGCTCGACCCTCATCATCTACGTTGCGCCTTTCCGCAAGGAACGAGTGGACCGTCTACTCCAGCGAAGTCCCGTGATTCCGCTCTCGACCCAGGTCCTGACCTTTCCGGCTCCTCACGAGTTCGAACGCGCGCTAAGCCAGCTCGCCACCCGTTTGACCCTCGAGACGGCCCGCGAACGCGACCTGGCGAAGAGCGGCGACGAGGCGCCCGCCTTGGCGTCCTCGAGCTCACCGCCCCCCGCGGAGGCGCTGATTCCAAACCTCTATTACCGCTGGTGGCTCGCACACCGGGAGGAGCTGACACCAGAAATCTTGAAGGCTCTGCTCAGCGCTCCGGGCGGCCAGGCGCTGATCGAAGTGATCAAGAACGACCGCCTGGCTGGCGTCACGGAGAGGCGCCAGGAGCTCGAGCGGCGCGCGTTCCTCGAGGGTGACCTCGAACCATTCGTCGCCGACTACGAAGAGCGCGGGCGGCACTTTGCCGCAATTGGCCTGTCCCTCACCACGTGGCTGTCCATCCTCGGTGCGGTGCGGCGCACCGTATGGGCTCACTACGTCAAGTCCCCAGAGTTCGACGCAGCCGATGTGGGCGCCTTCGCCCAAGGCCTGGAGCACTACACCCAAGTGTCCTTTGGCGCCCTGCTCCGAGGCTGGCAGGGCGCCCACCGCGAGAGCATTCAGCGCCTGAAGGAGCGTGAGAGCCTCTACACGGCCCTGGTCGAGTCCTCACAAGACGTGATCCTCAGCAAGACCCTCGAGGGCACCATTACCGCATGGAATCATGCGGCGGAGCAGCTCTACGGCTACCCAGCGACGGAAGCGCTGGGACGCAACATCTCGCTCATCGTGCCTCCCGCGCGGCGCGGCGAGCTCGAGTGGATCATGCGCGAGGTGAAGGCGGGCCGTGGCGTACAGAACTTGATCACCCAGCGTGTGTCCCGCGACGGGCGGGTTCACGACGTCTCGATCACTGTCTCCCCGATCCGCAACCCAATGGGCGAGGTCGTGGCGGCATCCACGTTCGCGCGCAACGTCAGCGACCGCATGCGCCTCGAGCGGCGCAATGCCGCGATCCTAGCGGGCGCGCTCGACGCGATCATCACGATCGACCAGCACGGCCGAGTCGTGGAGTTCAATGCGGCGGCCGAGCAGTTGTTTGGCTACGCCACCCAGGAAGCCGTCGGGCGTGAACTCGCGGAACTGGTCATCCCCGAACGCGACCGCGAAGCTCACCGCGCCGGCCTCGAACGCCAGCGCAACGGGCAACCCCCCAGAGTGCTCGGCAAGCGAATCGAGCTCGTGGCACGACGCAAGGGCGGAGCTGATTTCCCCGTGGAAGCCAGCATCGTCCGGCTCGCGGGCAGCGACCCGCCGCTCTTCACCGCGTTCGTTCGCGACCTCACCGAGCTCAAGCGCGCGAAGGAAGACCTAAAGCGCATCATCGCGGATCTCACTCGCTCGAACGCCGACTTGGAGCAGTTCGCGTATGTCGCTTCACACGATCTTCAGGAGCCCTTGCGGATGGTCTCCGCCTACATGGATCTCTTGCAGCGCGACTACGCCGATCAGCTGGACGAGCGCGCCATACGCTTCGTCGAGTACGCAGCAAGCGGCGGAAAGCGCATGAAGGAGCTGATCGACGATCTGCTAGCCTACTCGCGCATCGAAGCCCGCGCCGTCGACCTCGCGCCGGTGGAGTCCGACGCAATCGTTAGCGCGGCGGTGCGAAACCTCACTCAGCTGGCCGCAGAGAGCCATGCGAAGGTGACCTGGAGTGACTTGCCTACAGTGTACGGCGAGGCAACTCAGCTTCTGCAGGTTTTCCAGAACCTGGTTGGGAACGGACTGAAGTTTCGTCGCCCGGAGGTGACTCCGGAGGTGCAGGTCAGCGCTCGTGAAGCAGGGGACGACTGGTTGTTTTGTGTGCGTGACAACGGCGTCGGCTTCGACGCCAAGTTCGCAGAGCGCATCTTTCAAATGTTCCAGCGCCTGCATCCACGCACAGCCTATCCAGGTTCCGGCATCGGGCTGGCCGTAGCAAAACGCATCGTAGAGCGTCACGGCGGGAGTATCTGGGCGGAATCAGACCCCGGTCAGGGCACGCTGTTCTACTTCACGCTGCCCAAACAGCCCCGATAGTTCCCCGACACCGCCGCCGTTTCGGGCTACCCTGTCCCGAGTGGTGCAACTCGCGAACGACAACGCCATCGTGATGGTGGACGACAACGACGGCGACTTATTCCTTGCGGAAACCTGCTACGGAAGATCGCAACTGCGTGCTCCTTGGCTCGCCTTTCGCTCGGGTCGCGCGTTCATCGCCTACCTAGAGCAAGTCAAGCAAGGCGTTGAGCCCATGCCCGCGCTGGTGCTGCTCGACATCAACATGCCGGAGATGACCGGCATCGAGGTGCTCGAGCAAATCCGCCAAGACCAATTCTTCGATCAGCTCCCGATCGTCTGCATGCTCACCAGCTCGAGTGACCCGCGAGACCAAGCGCGCGCGCGCGCAGTCGGCGCACGCGCCTTCTTCACCAAGCCGTCAACCACCGCAGACTACGTGGCGTTGTTCAACTCGTTCGCACCACCTGACCCGGAGTCCTTGCAAGCCTGACGCAGCGCTCCACGCGTCGTTGCTTGCTTGCAGCGCTCTCGCAGGGCGCGTCCCAGCCAAGAGTCTGATCGGAATCAGCCATCGATTCCCAACAGGCTCAGGCGTACCCTGGGTCGATGTCTGACGCCGGCTCTCCTCTCCCCCAAACCAACGCTCAGGCAGATGCGCAGATCCAGCGGGTCGGTATCGTGTTCTCGGGCGGTCCTGCACCAGCGGCAAACGCCGTCATTTGCTCGGCGGTGATGTGCTTTCGTCGCCAAGGCAAGGAGGTCTTGGGGTTTCGTCACGGCTACAGCAGCTTGCAAGAGTTTGGGCAGGAGCTGAGCGCGCTCGAGGCTGGGGATCACTACTTCCGCTTCGAGGATCACCACCTGCGCGGACTGCGCAATGCCCGCGGGATCATCATCGGCACGGCGCGCGCCAACCCGGGCAAGGCGATTCATGGCCCCGCCGACCTGCGTATCCCCGAGAAAACGCAACGGCTGGACAACGTGTATCGCGCTCTCTGCGAACTCGGCGTGGACGCGCTGATCAGCATCGGCGGAGACGACACGCTGAAGACCGCCAATTTCCTCCACGAGTATCAAAAGACGCTCCCCGCCGACGCCAAGCGTATCCGCGTGGTCCACCTGCCGAAGACCATCGACAACGACTACCGCGGCATCGACTTCACCTTCGGCTTCTTTACCGCGGTGGACTTCATGGGGCAGGAGCTCTTGAACTTGCGCGCGGACGCGATGGCGACTGGCTCCTACTTCATCGTCGAGACGATGGGGCGCAAAGCTGGCTGGCTCTCCTACGGCGTCGCGATTGCGGGCGAGGCACACATGGTGGTCGCCGTCGAAGACGTTCATGGCGAGCTAGCGATGAAGCAGGTGGTGCGTGACAGCCGTGGTGAGCGAGAAGAACTGCGCCTGAACATCGAGGCGCTGGCGGACCGAATCGTGGACTTGGTCCTCACCCGGGAGCAGCGGGGAAAAAACTACGGCACGGTGGTCCTGGCGGAAGGCCTCGCGGAAATGTTGCCGCAGAGTTTCCTGGATGGAGTGTCTCGGGATGAGCACGGACATATCTCCCTGGGGAAAATCGACATCGGCAAGGTCGTGGCTCAAATCGTCACTGACCGCTTCCAGGCCCGCACCGGACGTAAGAAGAAGCTGACCGGCGTACAGCTCGGCTACGAGTCGCGGTGTACGGCCCCTCACGCGTTCGACGTGATGCTCGGTTCACAGCTCGGTGTTGGTGCCTACCGCGCGCTGGTGGAAGA
>JBFXBK010000332.1:0-10347 GCA_050183255.1 Polyangiaceae bacterium
GGCGCAACCCCGCCTCTGGCATGGAGGGCGCCGTCACCGGGCACTCATGGCTGAACTTGCGCAGCAGGCCGATGGCTTCTTTCCGTAGCTTCTTTGCCTCGCGGATATTCCGCGTGATGCGCTGGTCGATCTTCTTCTCGAGCGCCGCGCGGAGCTTGGCGGGGATCTGCCAGCTGACCTGCTTGCTGCGCTCCTTCTTTTCCTTCTCGGCCTTTTTCTTGGCGACGGTGGGTCGCTTCTTTTTGCCGAGCTTGCGCTCCGCGACGGGCTTGATGCTCGAGGTCTCGCCCTTGAGCGCCGGCCCGGAATCCTGGGCCGCCGCGACGCCTGACAGGCTCAGGAGCCCAGCGAGGGCACCGCTCAGGAGCCACCGGCTGGGCCTCATCGCAAGCCCTCCCCGCCGACGTACTCGTCGGCCCAGTCTTCACCATCGAAAGGCCAGTACTCCTCGTCATCCCCGAGGAAACGCGCGGCGTCCAGCGAGTCCAGCGCCTGCTGCGGCAAGAGGCCCTGGCTCAGCGCTTCCACCTCGAGTTCCAGGGCGCGCTTGCGTCCCAGCACCGTCTCGATGCGCCCCAGCCGGGCACGCCGCAACAGTCGGGAGAGCCGCTTGTCGAGACGAATCAATGCATCTTGTGCGAGGCGCTCTTGTTGCTCGAGCAGCACTTGCCGGAGCTTCTGCGCTTCGTTGTAGAGCGCCGTGGCACGCTCCCGTTCGCTGACGACGAGCCCGGGAAGGTCTTTGGCCGCCTTCTCACCCTTGGGCGCGGCCTCTTGGGTCGCGGCGTGCGCGTCCTTCGCCCGCTTCTCGAGTTCCTCGAGAGACTTCTCGAGCGCCTTCAGCTCAGCCGATGTCTTGCCCTTGCTGGTCTCCTTGGCCTCACGCACCAGGCGCCGTACTTCCTCGAGCTGCTGATCGATGCGCGCGAGCTTCGCGTCCGGAGAGTCTCCGATTGGGCCCTCCGCCTGAGCCTTCAGCTCGCCGGGCTTCGCCAGCACTTCGCGTGTGTCGTCTAACTCGCCGAGGGCACCCCGCAGCCCGCTCTGCTGGTGCTCGAGCTGAGCCAGGCGCCGAGAAGAGCGACCGTAGGCTGGATCCAGTCGTAGCAAGGCTGCTACCGCGCGGATTCGTCGAGCGTCACCAGTAACGCCTGCGGCGGCTGGATCGGAGCCGCTCTCGATCGCCTCCACCAGCTTACGCACGGCTAGCTTGTCTTTGCTGAGGGCGCGCGCAGTGTCGCGCACTGGCTCGTAACGCTTGAGGAACTGGGACAGCTTCTTGTCTGCCTGCGGGAACTTGCACGCCGCGAGATCCACGTAGGCGTCGAGGATCCACGCTTCGTCTTCGTAGGGATGATCGACGCCGGTCTTTCGCAGCTCGTCGAGGAGCTCCCGCGCGCCCTCGTAGTCTTTGGCTTCGTAGCGCCCCGTTGCCGACTCGTACAGCGCCTCGGGGAGCGCGTCGGAGTCCGCCGGTACCAGGTAGTAGTAGTAGCGCGAGTCGTCGAAGCGGTACTGCTCGTGAGCGACTCGCCCCAGCGCGAGGCGCGCTAGGTCGCGCACACGGAAGAAGTCGCTGCCGCCGAAGAGCAACGCCTGCTTCGGCGTCGCCTTGGGATCGGCGACCTTGCAGAAGAGGTTCTCACCCTTCTTCAGCTGGCCGCGTTCGACCTCGATCAAACCCGCAAGGTAGGTCGCTTGCGCCCAAAAGCGCGAGCGCGGTGTCACCTTTGCGAGCGCTCGCAGCGCCGCGACGGGGCGCTTCTGGCGCTCCTTTGCGCGACCATCCAGATACGCGATGTCGCCTTGCTGTTCCTCTGGTGCCTTGCTGGAGATCGGTTCCATGGCCTTCAGGAACACCTCGGGGTGGTCGCTCTCGAGACCGAAATCAACGAGGCTCCGAATTGCCCTACGGAACCAAACGTCGACCTTGCCCGTGAGCAGCCGCTCGAGGTAGCCACGAGCAGGGCCGTGAGCGCCCGCGCGGCCCAACGAATCACCGAGCCAAAAGATGCAGGCCCGACCTTCATCGGTCTCTTTGAATGCGTCGAAGCGCTCCGCCTCGACGATGTACACCAGCTGGGCAACGGCTTCGTCGCGACGCCCGGCGTCGAGCTTCTCCTCGATGCCAACCAGCTCGTCCTTGAGGCGCTGACGGGTGATGGGGGCGGTTGCAGCCAGACGTCGGTCCTTCATCGCCGCCTGATACGCGCGCATCTCAGCCGAGCGGGTGTCAGCCTTGGGTCCCTCACCACGGTCGGGCTTTGCGCGCGGCGCCTTTGCGGCGCTCGCAGCCTTCGGTGGCTCACTCACCCCCGAACCCTCTGCTGGCGGTGGCGTCGGTTCCTGCTCCGGCTTCGCGGCGTCCGCCTTGTCCTTGTCGGCCTTGCCCTTCTTGTCAGCCTTGGCTGGCTTCTTGCTGTCCGCGGAGTCGGTTCCGTACGGATTATCCTCGTCCTGCGCCAGTGCGCCGCTGGCAAAGCTCAAGGCGAGCCCAAGTAGGAGTCCAAAGCTGGTTAGCCTGCGTGCCATCGGTCGACTCACTCGATCACCCGGGCGCGCAAGCGGACGCGCAGGTCGTATTCGCCGTCTTCGTCATCGGGGAAGTCTTCGGCCATGTCCGAGTCGTCTTCGATGATGAAATGAGTCTCGAGCTTCTTCTTCTCGGGAACCACGATGCTGAAGCGCGAGCTCTGGTAGGTCTTGTAGGCCTTGCCCCGCGCGTCGCTACGCTCGATTTCGACGCCCAGCACGTGATGCCCAGGCGCGACTCCGTGCTCGTAGATCACCTTCTCGTCTTCAGCGCTGAAGCTCTTCTGCGCGCGGTACACCACGCCACCATCGAGGGTGACGACGAAGGTCTCGATGCGGGCATCGTCTCCATCGGTCTCGACCAGCACGCGGATCTTGCTGGCGTAGAGCGTGGTGGTCAGCGCCGAGACGCGACTGCGCAGCGACGCGATGTCGCCCAGCAGCTGATCGTAGTTCGGAGGCGTAACCGCCGCAGTTCCCTGAGGAAACTCATCCGCTTCGGGATTCAGAGGAGACAGCTTACCCCCATCGCCACTCTGAGGTTGCGGCGGGGGTTCGTCGCCCAGGTCGTCTTTGACCGGAGGAGCACCAGCATCGGAGGGAGGCGGCGCCTCCTCCTTGGCGTCCTTGCCTTTGGCATCTTTGCCGTTGCCGTCCTTGCCCTTCTTGGCGGCCTTGTCGTCTTCCGCCTTGGCTTCCTTGGCCTTGGCGTCCTCCTTGGCCTTGGCCTTGCCCTTCGGCTGGCCGAAAGCGCTGTACGCCACCAACAACACGATTGGCAGCATCAGCACCCACATCAGGCGCTGCCCTGAACCAGCGCCGCCCCGTTTCCCGAGTCGCGTGAGCATGCGCCGCCAGATTACCACGCTCGGGAAGAGTTAAGGCCGCGAACGGGTTGGACAATTTTCCCGGCGTCCGACCGCGAAAAAGTGTGGGCCAGGGCCTAGGATCTTGCGCATGGATGGGGGCTTGGTGCCCCGCTGGCATCGCTCTAAGAGACGCTGAGTGGACGGGATCACGCAAGCTTTACTCGGAGCGACGGTGGGCCAAGCGAGCATGGGTCCGCGCCTCGGTCGTAGAGCTGCGTGGTGGGGAGCCCTCGGCGGGCTGTTACCCGACGCGGACGTGTTCGTGAGCGCCGCGCTCGGCGGCGAGTTCACTTCGATGTGGGTGCACCGCGGCACCAGTCACTCGCTGTGGTTTGGTCCTGTGGTTGGGCCGTTGTTGGGGATCGCGGTGTGGCGCTTCGAGCGTTGGCGGGCACGCCGCAAGTACCCTGGAGAGCCCCTCGACGCGCCGCTGCCCGGGCAGCCCGAAGGCGTGAACTGGACCAGCGACGCGGCCAAGCGCGCGTGGATGTGGCTCTTCGTGTTGTCGATCATCACGCATCCCATGCTCGACGTGTTCACCACCTACGGTACCCAACTCTTCGCGCCCTTTTGGCGGGAGCGCTTCGCGTTCGACGCCGTGGGCATCGTGGACCTCGCGTACAGCCTGCCGTTGGTGCTGGCCTTGGCGATCGGCAGCGCGAGAAAGCAGAAACCGCAGAGCGCCGCACGAGTCGCGCGCTGGATCCTGGCGGTCACCACCGGCTATTTACTGTGGGGGCTCGGCATGACGTTCAGGGTGCAGAGCCAAGCGCGCACAGAACTCGCGGACGCTGGCTTCCACGTGGATTCAGTTCACAGCTACACCTTCGTGATGCAGAACGGCTTGAAACGGGTCGTAGCCCACAGCGGGGACCACGTTTTTGTTGGCTACGCCTCGGGTTGGGTGAAGCGCCCCATCGCCTGGCAGACGTTCGAACTCGCCCCGAACAGCGACGTGGAGCGCGTGCTGAAGACGCCGGAGGGCGAGCTGTTTCGCTGGTTCTCCAAGGGGGAGCTAGCGTGGCAGGTGCACGCGCTCGCGGATGGACGCACGCGCGTGGAGATCGACGACTTGCGCTACGGGATGCCGAGCGAACCCCGACGCGGCTTCTGGGGGATCGACGCGATCGTCGGGGCGGACGGCGTGGTTCAGAGCGTGCATCGCGCGAGGCGTCAGCGCGGGGGCAGCCGAGCGCGCAACGTCCTAGATATTTTCCGCGCGGCTTTTGGGAATGACCCGCGCACCTACCACGTCGGTGTCGGCGCGCGAATCGAACCCGCCCCGCCGACGTCGCCCTGAGAATCTCTCGTCCAGAGCCTCGCGCGTTGCTTACTCGCCGGGTTGCGCGTCGAAACTCGCCAGAAACTCAGGACCGACCTTGAGCCGCAGCGCCCGATCGTCGATCAGCTTCACGCTCATGGGCGTCGCGAGGACGATGAAGACGAAGGGCAAGATCAGGGTCAAGAAGACGCACACCACCGCAGCCATCGGAGCGTCTGCGGAAACGCTCGCGGCGCAGCCTCCGATGGTCAAGAGCGGCGTAATCCCCGCGGCGAGGTGCAGCTTGGTGCGCTGCGAACGATGCTCGGGGCACAAGCCGAAGCTCACCATGCCCTGCTTACGCGTGACCAGTGCGACGATCACGAAGATGAGCAGCCCGAGCAGGATCGTGACGTAGACCCACGGCGGGTTCCAATACAGCATGCGACTCAGCGTGAAGCCTTGCGCGGGCGCGTTGCACTTCACGCAGCGATCGGGCAGTGCGCTGCCCTTGATCACGACGAGGTGCTCGCCGTCTCTCCACGCACCGCCCGCTTGGGGTGCGTGGTATCCACCCGGAGCCATCCCGCCCGGCCCGCCTGCCGGCGGAGCGTAGTAGTTCTGCATCGTGTCCGAGCATACTGGTGAGCTAACGAATCGCGACGACAAGATCATACCGAGGCTGTGCCAAAGCATGCCGTTTCGGCGTGGAGCTGAGGGTCTCACGCCGTGCGGCAGCGCAGTGGCTTTGATTATCCGTGCGGTTTGCCTCCCCCCCAACTCCCCCGGGGATTCACCCACAGGCTGGTACACGGCTTGCTATTCTGCTGCGCATGATGTGGCGGGCGAGGCTGGGGCTGGTGTGTGCGATGGTGAGTGTGTTGGCCGTTGGCTGCTCCGACGAGACCCCTGGCGAGGAGACGCCCAAGGGCGTGACGCTTCCGGATCCGGGGCCCGACGGCTGGCAGATCACCACGGGTGAGTTCGAGGTGCCCCAAGGAAAGGAAGTACAGAATTGCTACTTCTTCGAGGTTCCCGGGGACAAGCCGTTCTTCGTCAAGCGCATGACTGTCGCGCAGAACGAAGGCACCCACCACATGAATGTTTTCCGCGTGAAAACGATTCAGAACCTGGATGGCGCGCCAGGTGAGGTAGTTGAAGACGGCGAGTGCTGGAAGAGCCCGAACTGGGCTGACTGGCCGCTGATCATGAACACCCAGCAAGGTGGGCTCACCGACTTCGAGCTACCCGACGGCGTCGTGGAGCGCTTCGAGCCGGGTGAGAAGATCATGATTCAGACTCACTTCGTGAACGCCACGACCCAGAAGACCCCTCTCGGCGGCAAGGTCGTGATGAACTTCGAGCGCGCCCCGGATGGCGGCAACTATGACGAGCTCGGCACGATCTTCGCGACCAACCAGAGCATTCGCGTGTGCCCCGGCGACAACATAATGAAGTACGAAGCGACCTGCACGTTCGGGCTCGATCGCGTGGTGACGATCATCGGCGCGTACGGTCACTTCCACAGCCGCGGCGATCGCTTCACCTTCAGCCCCTGCGAGCAGTTCACTGGCGCGGGCGATCCGTTCTATGTGAGCAACACCTGGGATGACCCGCCGATGGAGCGCGATCTCAACGTGAAGATCCCCGCTGGCGGCGGCATCTCCTACACCTGCGAGTTCTCCGCTCCGCCCGACGACTGCGGCGACCCCAACGAAGACTGCTGCTACACCTTCGGCGGCTTCGTGGAGTTCCAAGAACACTGCAACGCCTTCGCGTACTTCTATCCGCGCGGAGACACCGACGTGAACTGCTTCTGAGTTTTCTCGAGGGGGAGAGGGTACGAAGTTGAACCGATTCTCGGTCGCGTCAGTATGCCTGGCGCTCACCTGCGCCGCGTGCGGCCCGAGCGCCAATCCGGAAGAAGGCACGGGCGGCACTGGAGGTGTCCCTAGCGGCGAGCCCCTGGAAGTGATCCCGATGATGTACCAGCCCATCGACCAACCCGCGGTGGTGCTCGAAGAAGACGGCGTCCCGTTCGAGCTGTGGCGCGCCCCTCAGGGAGGACATGTGTTGGTCGTTGGCGCGCGGATCCGCGGCCTCGACAGCGACACCATCGAGCTCCGAGCGCGCCTGCGCAACGAAGAAACCGGTGCCATCGTGCAAGAAGAAGCGCGCACCGTCGTCACTGCCGAAGTGCCAGGCGAGCCGGGCTGGGCCGAGACCGATCGGCGCACCGAGAGTCAGAGCACCCACGTTCCGGTGTGTCCGAACTACAACAAGAACGACGACATCGAAGGGCGCTCGTACTTGCTAGAACTGGAAGTGCGCGAGCTTTACGCCGATGAGAGCGAAGGCAAAGCCCGCCTGCACATCGTGCCCACTTGCATGCAAACCGACCCTACGGAGCTCGCGCTTTGTCACTGCGAGTGCAAGGCGGGCTACAAGCTCGGAGACTGCGGTCCCCCGACGCGCTGAACAGGCGGCGCTGCGGCTCAAGTGCACAGGGCTCGGCCGACGCCGCGCTCAGTGGGTCCGCGCGGTCCCGCGAGAGAGTTCAGGTTTGTTGACAGACTGAAGGAGTCTGTTACCTGCGCGCCATGACACTCAAACCCCTCGCCGCGTTGATCGCGCTGCTAGCGCTCGGCGGAACCGCCTGCGTGAAGAAGCAAGGCACCTTCGACGCTCAAGGCTACACGAATCACCTCTACGACTACCACGTCCGCTCCGATCGGGGTGGCGAGCTGATGAGCGACGCCTGGCTCCTCGACAACTACTACGGCGACGATCACAAGGCGAAGCGCGCCCCGGAGTACGTAACCGAATACCAGCTGGACACGAGCGGGAACGGCAAGGTCGACACCACTCCGGAGGAGCTACGTTACGATCTGCGCTACGAGAACCGCTTCGATTCGGGGGTGATTTGGTTGCGTACACTTCCACTCTCGACGACGCGCAAAGACACCGAACCTCGTGTCCTCATGCGTGAGTACGTGGATGCTCTCGCGAGCTCGGGATACACCGCGATCACGCTCAAGCCCGGTCAGCTGTTCATCGAGAGCGAGCACCTGACCGCGCGTGTACTCGATGCGCGCGAGAGTCGTGTGGGTGGCGCGCCCGCGTTTGAAGCCATCGTCGAGATCGCCGACGTGGACGCGCTCCAGCTCGACCCCAACGCCCGTCGCAAGCTAGCGAAGCTGGTCGTGGTGCGCCCAAACTTCGTCTACAACAAGGGACGTGTGGACTTTCCGGTGTTGATGGTCGCCGGCTACGTGAATTTCCCCGAGGATTTCACGAGGGCGCTCCCCGACTTCGACTCGATGCTCTCTCGGATCGATCTTGGCAGCGGCGGTCGCTATCAGCCGCGAGCCCAGGTCTTACCGACGGCACCCGAACCCCCTGCCGCCGGACCTCCGATGGGCGCTGGTCCGCCACCCGCAGTGGCACCGCCGCCACCGGTCGTCCCCCCGCCACCACCGGCGGCCGAGCCGGACGACGCTGACGCTCAAGAGTGAGCCGCAACCCGCTAGGCGAGTGCCGCTGGCACTCGCCCACTGGCGGCGCTGTCGTCAAGGCTAGCGCACGACGGTGTCGCAGCCGATAACGACGTCGACGACCACGCTGTCGCTGTACTCGACGATGTCACACGACGCGGGGCAGAGCAGGATTTGCGTCGGGTTGCTGGGGTTGTCGTAGTACCAACCGGGCTGACCCACGCAGGCTCCCGGACCGCTTACCTGCGGAATCACGTCCTGCTCCATCCCCTCCTGGGTGATGCCAACGTTGACCTTGTCGGGGTTCGGGTCGCCCTCGGCCGGCGTCGGGATCTTGTACTGGCACTTCACCGCGCCGCGGATCTCGTTCATCGCGTCGAGGAAGCCCTGGCCCGCGTTGCCACTCGAGACGATGTAGGCAGAGTTGGTGCCACCCTGCTGCGCGATGGTGTTCAGAACGCTTAGGTCGCCGATTCCGATCACGAACGTCTTCACAGACGGATTCCCCGCTAGCCCAGCGGCCGCGGTCCCAGCGGATGTACTCACGCTGTTGTCCGTGCAGTTGTTCGGCTCACCGTCGGTCGCTAACACGACCACCACCTGGTGATCCGTGTGGGCCTCGGCCCAGACCTTCGCGTAGTCGTGCACACCTTTGAGCGCGGGCGCGATAGGCGTGGTGTCGCCTCCGGGGCTCTCCGATGCCATCGCTTGTTGGATCTGCGAGGCTGCGCCAGGCAGTGCCGTAATGGGCACACGCGGCTGGGTGTAGTCGACGGAGACGCAGGAGTCCTTGATTCCGAGGAGGCCGCCGTTGCACTTCGCGAAACCTGGAAGGCACGGGCCATACGCCCCGCATTCCGTATCGGACGCACACGACGCCGGCAGATTGGGATTGGTGGACCAAGGAACCGGGAAGAACGTGATCCCTACGGCAACACCGTCCCCGGTGACACTGGTAAGGAACGTGTTGATCGAGCTGGTGACGGCGCCCCACTTGCCCGACTCGTCCATCGATCCCGAGCGGTCGAGCAGAATCAAGATGTCGAGGGGCACCGGTTCACCGTCGTAGCGGTCTCCAGCGCAGCCGTTGGGCAACCCGCCGCCGCTGCCACCGTTCGCGTCGATACCGGTGGTGCCGCCGAAGCCGTCACCCGCGGTCCCGCCATTATTCCCCGAGCCGCCGTTTCCACCGGACCCCACCTTGCTGCCATCCGAGGAGGCGCTGCACGAGATCGCGGAGATGGGCAGCGAACAAACCGCGGCCGCCAAGGCCAGACGAAGTCCAAGTCGGGTGTTGCGTTTCACGTGGGTACTCCAAGCGCGCGGTGGTTGCGCTCGGGGCCCCGCAACTCAGCGAAAAGGCGGGACAACGGCGACCGCGCAGGAGGCAGTCTAGCGGCAAACGGTCGTTTGGACTAGAAGGACTTCGGGCCGGCCAGTCGGTTCGCAAGCAGACTTCAAAGTTGCGCCAAGAGGCACGCTTGGTGGCCGCTATCGCGCAACATACTTCAGGCCTAAAGCATTGGTTTCCAACCTTTAGGCCTAAAGCTTCGGGCGCCCCGTGCCAGGCGGTGTCCGCTGTGTGCTCCGCCTACTGCTTGGCCTGATTGGCGACCGCGGCGGCGGCGCGCTCCGCCGCCTCGGCGTCACCGAGGTAGCGACTGGAGATCGGCTTCAAGTCAGCGTCCAGCTGGTAGACCCGCGGAATGCCGGTGGGGATGTTGAGCTCCACGATGTCGTCGTCGCTGATGCCTTCGAGGTGCTTGACCAGCGCGCGTAGCGAGTTGCCGTGAGCGGCGATCAGCACGCGCTTTCCCGCACGGATTTGTGGAGCGATGGTGCCCTCCCAGTACGGCAGGAAGCGCTCCACGGTGTCTTTGAGGCACTCAGTTGCCGGGATGTCCTTGGGATCGAGATCCGCGTAGCGACGATCCTTGCCCGGCCAGTTCGCGTCCGTTTGCTCCATCGCTGGCGGTGGGGTGTCGTAGCTGCGCCTCCAGACCTTCACTTGGTCTGCGCCGTGGCGCTCAGCCGTCTCGGCTTTGTTCAGACCTTGAAGTGCGCCGTACATGCGCTCGTTGACGCGCCAGCTGCGGTGGACTGGGATCCACATCTGATCGAGCTCTTCGAGCGCCAGCCACAGCGTCTTGATCGCGCGCTTGAGCACCGAGGTGTACGCGACATCGAAGTG
>JBFXBK010000333.1:0-10338 GCA_050183255.1 Polyangiaceae bacterium
GTAGCGCAAGTCACGTGCTCGAGTTCATCCAGAAGCGGAAGCTCAACGTCCACTACATCCTCGAGACCCACGCTCACGCCGACCACCTGAGCGGCGCGCAGTTCCTCAAGCGTCACCTGAACGCAAGGGTGGTGATCGGGGAGAAGATCACGAAGGTGCAGTCGATGTTCAAGGACATCTTCGCGCTGGGTGAACTCAAGACAGACGGCTCGCAGTTCGACAAGCTGGCCGCGGACGGTGAGGTGATCAAGGCGGGAGAGCTAGAGGTCAGAGTGATCGCGACGCCGGGTCACACACCAGCCTGTGTGAGCTACCTGATCAATGACGCGGTGTTCACTGGCGATGCGCTGTTCACCGAGGACTACGGTACTGGTCGCTGTGACTTTCCCGGTGGCAACGCCGCCGATCTCTATGACTCGGTGCACGGCAAGCTCTATGAGCTACCCGACGACACGCGCGTCTTCGTTGGCCACGACTATCAGCCTGGTGGGCGCCCGCTGCGCTGGGAGACCACCATCGCCGACAGCAAGGCAAAGAATCCGCAGCTGAAGCAGTCCACCGAGCGCGATGCCTTCATCGAGTCGCGCCAGGCCCGCGACGCCACGCTGGATCCGCCGCGCTTGCTCTATCCCAGTGTGCAGATCAATATTGCCGCGGGGCAGCTGCCGCCGGAGAACCCAAACGGCCGACGCTACCTATCGATTCCGCTGAACTTGCGTCGCCCGACCGACGAAGCGGGCGAGCCGAAGCCGCAGTGAGCTGCAGCCGCAGTGACCCGCAGCCGCAGCCGCAGTGAGCCGCAGCATGTCAGGAAGCTAGCAGAACGCTTGGCGACCGCGCCTACTCAATATCGGCGACGTCGCCTTCGCCGCAGCACTCGTTGGACCAGTGGCGGTAGGTGGCTTCACGGGTTTCATCGAGCAGCACCGTTCCATCTTCCTTGGTCACGCGGAACGACCAGGTCTCGACGGGTTCAGGCTTCACGATGAGCAAGAAGCCATTCAGCGTGGCTTGGGACGTCGGAGGCTGATCGTAGGTACTTTCCTGCCACGTGACGGACCCCCTGATCGTGTCCGGCGGGACCTCGCGCAGTGACCAGCTGTGGCTAGAGCTTGAAGAAGCGGCGTCGAGTTCGAGGGTGAAGTCTCGGCACACGTCGCGTTGACAAACGTGGAGCTGGCGGCTTCCTTCATCGCTTCCGAGTTGGCCGTGGAGGGTGAAAGCTGCAGAGGACTCCGGCAGGGCGCAGCCCGCGGCTCCACAATCGACCTCGTCGTTGGAGCAGGCGGGGAGCGGGGCGAGGGAGCAGCAACCAAACAAGATGATCGAGCGTAAGTTGGACATTCACGTTTTCTAGCATCGCTCAGACGACCGGCGACCAACGCGAGCAAACGAACCGTGCGGATCCAGCTTGCCGTGCGCGGAGGATCAGAGCAACTCTACGATGTGTGGACACGCCTCGTTACCTCTTCACCCAAGCTTGCAACAACGCTTGGTCCAACCTCCGCCTGCTGGTCGCCTGCGAGGGGCTCAGTCCCCAGGAGTTCGCTGACGCCACGCGAACCAGCTTCTTCCCTTCCATTCAGGCGACGCTGAATCACAACTTGATCGTCGACTGGTACTACGTCGATGCGCTCGAGCAGGGTGAGCTGGGCCTCGCAGCGTTTGCGAGCGAGGTACCATCTCCACGCTTGGCGGATCTCGCGCGAGAGCAACGCAGCGTCGACCAACGGCTGATTCGATTCTGCAAGGAACTCCGCCCCGAGGATCTACAGCGCGAGGTGCGCATGCAGCGCAGGGACCATGTGCAGGTCGACTCCGTGGTGCGCACGTTGCTCCATCTGTTTCAGCACCAGATCCACCATCGCGGGCAAGCCCATGCGATGCTGAGTGGTACTTCGGTGAAGCCGCCCCAGCTCGATGAGTTCTTCATGGCGGGAGAGGTGTACCTGAGAGCCCACGAGCTCGCTGCGCTTGGACTGAGTGAGGCGGAGATCTGGGGTTAGACTGCGGCATGGCGAAGTCACCCACCACTTACATTGCGCTGTTTCGTGGCATCAACGTCGGCGGCAACAAGAAGCTCCCCATGGCCAAGCTACGGGAAGTGTGCGAGGCGCTGGGGTTTGCTTCCGTGAGGACATACATCCAGAGCGGCAACCTCGCGTTTCGTAGTGTGCTCGACCAAGCCAGCGTGGAGCAGAAGATCGAGCAGGCGGTGAAGCAAGAGTTCGGCTTTCACGCGGATGTGATCGCCCGCACCGCGAAGCAGTGGAGAGCCATCGTAAAGGCTTCGGCGTTTCCGGATGCGGCGGAGGAGCCGCCCAAGTTCTTGCATCTTGGGCTGTCCAAGCAGAAGCCCGCCAAGGGGTGCGTGGCGAAGCTCGAGGAGTACGCGAAGCTCGACGAGCGCATCGCCCTCAAGGGCGACGCGCTGTGGGTCGACTTTGCTGGCGGGGCTGGGCGCTCCAAGCTCACGCCCGCTGTCTTGGATCGCGCGGTCGGGTCGACGGTCACGCTGCGCAACTGGCGTTCGGTCCAGGCCATCAGCGAACTGCTGGACGCAGTCGAGGCGAGCTAGGCTCTGGCTCAACCGAGTGGGGCCTCGGCACGACGTATGCACTCGATCTTGATCGAGGTCGTCATGTTCAAGTTCGTTTCCGCCGTGTTTGCTGCAGCTCTGTTGGTTTCCTCCGTGAGTTGCGGCCCGCCGACGACGCCGATCCCGGGTGCATCGGCGGCGCGCTCGTCAATTGAGGGGCGCGTGACGCGCATCGAACGAGCGCCTGAGGACGACCTCCAGCAGAATGTGCGCATTACCGTCGCCGTGGATGACGGGTCGGAGCTCGACATCGATCTGGCGCCTGGTTGGGTGCTCGATGAACAGGGCTTGCGCCTCGAAAAGGAAGACGCTGTGGCGATCGAGGCGCGCAGTGTGGCGGGTGGCCTCGAAGCGACTTCCATTCGCTCGAGCGGACCGCGCATCGACTTGCGAGCACAAGACGGCAAGCCGCTCTGGCACCCGAAGAAATAGCGCCTTGCGTCAGCGCTTGGCGGGCTTCACCTTCGGGTTTGGTCTCGGCTTTGCGCGGGTCGGATGTATCGTTTCCCCGCGGGAACACATCTCGACGAAGCGCTTGATGGCATTCTCGCGGCCCTTGGCCGTCTTGAGATTGTGGAGGCGGACCAGGATGGCGAAGCGGTTCGCACTGTCCAGGCCGGCGAAGAATCTCTTGGCTTTCGGTAGCTTTGCCAGTGCGTTCGCGAAGTCGTCGGGTACCTCAACGCTGCGCGCGCCGGGATAGGCGTTTTCCCAGCGGCCGTCGGCCTGGGCCTCCTCGATAGCCGTTCGGCCAGGCGTTTCTAGCCGCTTGGCGGCAATCAACGCCTCAGCCTTCTCGCGGTTGATCTTGGACCACGGGCTCTTGGCGGTGCGACGGGAGAAGCGCTGGAGCCAGGCCGTGTCGTCGAGGGCAGCCTTCTGGCTGTCGATCCAGCCCCAGATCAACGCGCCTTCGATGGCTTCGCTGTAGGTGATGCTCGGTGCCGCGCCTCGCTTGGCGAGTCGGAGCCACACCGCACCTGACTTCGCGTGGTTCTCCTTCAGCCACTTCAGCCAGCCTGCCAGATCGTTGAAGTGCAGCTGCGGCTCGGACCTTTGAGCTGCTGGCGCTGACTTTTTCGCTGCCATCTCGCGAGGGTACCCTGCATTTCAACAGACTCGATTGCACAAACACGACCGGGGTCGGCCGGCTTGTGTGAGCTTTGGAGATCTCGTGAGCGGTCCGAGCGTAGAATCTTGGAGAGTATGCAGACGATGGCTTCAGGGGTACGCAGCGCTTGGAGGCGCCGCGTGTGGGGTGGCTTGTTGGTGGCGCTGTCCCTCGCTTCCATAGCGGCTTGCGGTGGTTCGCGCAGGGGCAATGGCTCGCCTCCGAACGCGGCACCTCCGAGCGCGCAGGCTTGTGGCATGCACTTGTTCGAAGCGCCCGCGTGCGAAGGGGCGTTGGATCAAGGTTGCTGCGCTCAGCAGCAGAACTGCGCCGCGGACCCCAACTGCATGCGAATCGTGCAGTGCTGGAACGCTTGCGAGCTTCGCAGAGCGACAGAGGGCTGCAACTGTTTCAACAACTGCGCGCCCCAGGGCATGCAAACGCCGGGGCTGATGCTGTTCGGTTACGTCGCGGACTGCAGTAAGGCGATCCAGTATCCCGAAGCCATGGAGTGTGAGACGGGTTGCTGAGCCACGTGCATGCGGCAATCCAGCGTCCACTACCTGGCGCTGGAGCCCGCATGGCCGTTGTACGCTTCGCGCACTCTCGGATTGCCCCGGACTCGCGATCAAACTCTTCGGCTCCACACGCCGGTGCACTCCGGCAGCGAAGCGCCTTCGACCAGCTGCGCCTTCTGCTCACCGAAGAAGAACCCAACCAGCTCCAGCGCTGCGCTCGGCGACTCGAAGCGATAGTCCGTGCGGATTGGCTGACAGACGAAGCCACGCTCATTCTCGAGCCAAGAGTAGTACTCTGCCAGCTCGGCATTCGGCGGTTTTGGCGCGCGGTGCCCGGTGCCCAGCGTCTCCACCACGATCAGCGTGCCGCCTGGGCGAACCACCCGGGTGAGTTCCTGTAGGCCGCGGCCGATTTCGTCGCGCCAGCGCTCGGGTTCCCAGTGTCGCAAGTGGCCGAACACCCAGCCCGCGATACCGACGTCTGCGCTGGCGGTATCCAGTGGTAGCTCTCGTGCATCCGCGAGGATCCAGGTCGCTTCGGGGACGCGCAGCTTCCCCAGCTCCAACATGCCCGGGGCCGCTTCCGTCGCCGTCACGTTCGCACCCACAGCCACCAAGTGTCGCGTCACCCTGCCCGTTCCAGCGCCAACTTCCGCGACGTCGCACCCCTTGAGCGCGACAAGCGCGTTCAGCGTCGCGGGTAGCTGACCCTGGCAGTCCTCCGCGCTGACCAACCGATCGTATTGCTCGGCGTGGTCGCGGTAGATCTCTTCGTAGCTGAGTTGCATGTGGGCTCACCGACAAGAATTAGCTTAAGGAAATGGAATGGACCCCCTCCCGACTCAGTCGTCGCTTACGGAGTAGGTGACCAATGGGTACCCTTTGTACTTCTTTTGCGGCTCGACCTGGAGCTTCAAGACGCGACCCCGGGTAGTGACGTAGTGTGATCCGCGGCTCCCGACTCCCTCGGTCGACATCAGCCAACAACTGTCCAAACAGGTCAACGTGGCGTCCGCGTCGGGCATCATCTCGGAAGGTTTCTCGTCCAGCCCGGTGTTGATGATGAGGCGCGGATTCGCCTTCACCAGGTCGAAGATCACTCTGAGGTTGCCCTTACCGGGCAGCACCACCGAACGTTCCACCTGTGCGGGATGATTCGCACCGTTCACGATCAATGAGCAAGCAGGCGTGCAAGAGATCTTCAGTCGACGCTTACGCTCCGCCCCCTCGGCGGTCTGGCTTTCGTTTGCGGTGATCGGCGCGCCGCGGGCGTCCGCGACGGCGTTCCGCGTGTGGTTCGCTTGCCGCCCCTTGCGACGCTGCACGTAGACAGCGAGCAACACAGCCGCGATCACGACGCAGCCCCCCACGACCCACAGCCACGCGAACCCACCCTTCCGTGGGGGTACGCCGGAATACGCGGGGAAGTTCGGTGCGCCATGCAGCCCCTGAGTCAGTGGCATCAGGTTCTGGCTGCTCAGCTGCGTTGCGTGGGGGAGAGGAGCGGCGCTCGACGCCTGGGAATCAGTCGCCCCTAGCTGCAGGCTCGCCGCGCCGGGGCGGGCTAACAAAGCGTCCAGCTCGGCAAACGCGACGGCCGTGCTCGGTCGCTCCTCGATCGCGCGTGACGTGCAGCGGGCGAACCAAGCATCAAATCCGTAGGGCAGCGGATACTGCGCGCCAAACTCTCGCGCGCGTGTCGAAGCAGGATCTTGCGGGTCGAAGATCACCTCGCGCATCAACGCGGGCAATCCGGTGTCTGGGCGGTTTGCGCTGCGCCAGTAGTGTCGGCCGGTGAACGTGAAGAAGGCGACCAGCGCCGCCGCCCACACGTCGGTGTGGGGACCGATGCGACTTCCCGAGTCGGTTTGCTCGGGCGCCATGTAGAGCGGAGTGCCGAGAGCCGCTGTGCTGTCGGTACTGCTGCCCAGAATCTTTGCGATGCCGAAATCCAGCACCTTCAAGCAGAACGGGGCTTCGGTCGTGCGCGAGGTGGCCACGAAGAGATTCTCGGGCTTGAGATCGCGGTGCACGATGCCTTTTGCGTGGGCCTGTACGAGACCGTGACCGAGCTGCGCAAATAGTATCCGTGCGGTATCGAATGGAGGCGGACCCTGCTCTCGTACCATCGCGTCCAGGGTGCGGCCTTCCAAGAACTCCATCACCAGCCACGGGGCGGCCAGGTCCTCATCTATGCCTGCGGCCAGGACCTGCACTACGTGGTCGCTTGCGATCTCGGCGGACACCCGCGCCTCGCGCTGAAATCGCTCTCTCAGCTCTTGCTTCAACAACAGCGCTGGGTGCATCAGCTTCAGCGCGCGTCGGCTGCCCGTGCTGAGCTGAGTAACGACATACACTTGCCCCATCGCGCCTTGGCTCAGGGGCTGCTCGACGCGAAAGTCTCCTCCCACTACGGAGCCGCGCGCGACGGGATCCATCCCTTCCAGGGTAGCGGCAGATCGCGACCGCGCGCCGCTTTTTCAACGGCAGCCTACTGAGCTGCAGCACGTATCACGCAAGATGAGGGTCGCTGTGGCCGGCTTGCTGAGCGGGATCGCGTGCTGGGGTTGCACCAGCTGGACGACTGCCCACGGCGGCTACGCTGAAGTGCTCGGCGAGCGAAAGCCGCTGTATGCCGTCGAGACGCGCCGCGTGTACGGCGGCAAGATTGACTCCACGAGCATGGTTGGCGGCGTTCGCGTGGACGGCAATGGCGAACAACTCGACGTCGAGATGCACGGAGGCGTCGAGCGGCCGGTGTTCCTCAGCGAGCGCTGGATGCTGATTCCGTCGTTCACCGTCGATGCGGTGCGGGTGTCGCGCTTGGAGTCTCAGTGGTTCGTAGGTACCCACAGCCCTGCGCTCGGCCTCGAGTGGCTCTACTGGTTCGAGGTGGAGCGTCGCCGCTACACCGACAGCGGGGTGCTTGGCTGCATGGGCGGCGCCGCGGGGTACGATTGTCCTCGGCGCTGCGAAGTAGAGAACGTCAACCGTCGGGGCTTTGGCCTGCGCTTCGAAGGCAGCTACGATCTGCGCTACTCGGACGACTTCCCGAAGTACAACGACTGGTCGCTGTGGGCGCTGTTTGGCTTCAGCGAGGCGGAGAGTACCCGCGAGAAGGACTCCTGTGCCCCCAACAAGTGACTAGGCGCTTGCAGGAGCCAGCACTTGTTTCCTGGCGGCAACGAGAGCTGCCAGCGGCCAGGCGACGAGGAACAGATTGCTCGCCCACCAGCCGAGGTCGAAGCTGCACTGAAAGCTCCAGAATGACAGCGCTAGGAAGCCAGCACAAAAGGTCAGCGTCATCGAGATCAACGCGAGGGGCTGCCAGTTTCGCCTTGCGGCCGCGCCGCGAGCGAGCCACACGGCGCCGAGCCCCGTGACGCTCGCCAGCAAGTCCAAAGGCAGAAACGACCAGTTCCACGCCACGATGTTCGGGTCGGTGTAGTCGCGGAACAGCCAGTCCGCGGGGACACGCAGCAAGCCGAGCGCCATCGCACCACTCAGGCCCCAGTACAGCAAGAACCCGATGTCTGTGAGCAGGAACAACACCCTCAGGTTGCGCGGCATCGCGTGGGCATAAGGCCGCGAGCCCGCCCCCGCCACTGGCGCTGTTCGGAATCAGCCGGAGCCGGTGCCCGTGCCGGGATCCGGTGCGATGCCGCGGCACTGATGCTGCGTGCTGCAGCTCTGCCAGGGCATCGGACAGTCGCTGTCCTGGTCGCACTCGCATCGCGCCGGCTGGGCGCTGGCATTGCAGATCATCCCTGTGGAAACGCCGCTGCAGTCTGATTGGCTGTTGCACGTGCGGCAGTAGCCATCGCCGCACGCGCTGGCCACGCCTCCGCACTTGACGAAGCAACCGCCGCAGTTTGCCGTGTCGCTACTCGTGGCCTTGCAAGCGCCGCCGCAGCAGAGGATGCCGGGCCCAGTGGCGTTCCCGTTCTCACCGGTACAGGTCGAACCATCGGGTAGCGCGTCGTGCACACAATTTCCGGCTCGGCAGACGTCGCTGGTGCAGAGGTCGCCGTCGGCAGTGCATGGCTGTCCGTCGATGGTGCGGTTGCAGTCCGCGGGCTCCGTCGTGGTCGCGGGTTTGCAGGTGCCACCACTACACGAGTACGTAGTCACGCTGCGTGTCTTCACGCCGTTTGCCACACACTCCGAGTCGAACATGCAGTTCGAGTAAGCCCCAACGGTCTGCCCTGGGCAGTCGCTGTTGTGGATGCAGCCGACGCAGGTGTCCTGGTTCTCGTCGCACAGGCTCGTGCCGTTACATGGATCGCCGAGGTGCTCCTCGCACTTGGTTCCGACACAACGGTCTTCGCCGTTGCAGAAGATGCCGTCGTTGCAGGGTTGGTCCGAACGCGGCTCGTGGATGCATCCTTGGTCCGGATCACACACGTCGGTCGTGCACTCGTTGTCGTCGTCGCAGTTCAGCGCGGCGCAGTTGACCGACCCACCGCTGCCTCCCGTGCCGGCGCTTCCGCTCGCGCCGCCGGTCGCTGAGCCGCCGCTGGCTGAGCCCGCAGAACCTCCATTCCCCGCGGAACCGCCGTTGGCGACGCCTGCAGTGCCACCGTTGCCGGTGCCCCCGCTACCTCCATTCGTTCCGCCGTCGCCGCTGTCCGCGACGAACTCCGATCCCCCACAAGCACTGACCACAAACAGCGCACTCAGCGCAGCGATCGCACGCAGTGTCATAAGCACCTCCAAGCCCCTATCCTAAGAATCTGCCGGATTTCTCCGGAATTTCCAGTGCTAGCAGGCGAGACGGTGTGGGGAGGCGCCGCGGCTAACGACTACTCGCGCACGCTCAGCTCGAGCTTCCAACGCTCGTCGGCCTCGATGGGCTCCAGCGGAACCGCCTCGAGCAGCAAGGTGCCAACGGCCGTAACCGACGCATTCAGGCGTACCGGCACCAAATCGCCCTCGAGGCGACCCTCGGCAGGCAGGGTAATTTCCACCGGGGCAAGCTCCTCGAGCTCGTCATCCGACCAGTCTTCGAGTTCCGCTCCCGGCGTATCCTGGCGGCGGACCGAGCTGCCAAAGAAACGGAAGCGCACCGGCTCACCCACCACCACCGCCAGCTCCTGAGGCGGAAGCTCGGCGTCGGTACCCTCCTCCATGCCGAAAGGTGCGACACACAGCGCGCTGATCGGCGGCTCCATCCCAGGCACGGCAGGCACCGGGGCTTCGATGCCCACGTAGTACGCGCGCGCTGTTCCCCCGCGGATACGCAGGCCCTTGCCGCGTCGCACTTGACCGTAGTAGGCGGCGCCACGGGCCACGGCCAGATCCAGGTCGCTGCCGGGTAGCTCCGTGGGTGCGGGGGCGCCGTCCGCGGTGACCCAGGCTGCGAGCGTCTCCAGCACGCGCTGCTTCACCACGTCTGCCTTGAGCACACCTCCGTTGAACAGCACGCGCGTCGGGTGGAGCAGCGTGCCCTTGATGGTGTCGCCCTTGAGCTTGCTCGTGGCGCCTGCCTGGCGCGCCAGGAAGGCGGCGAGGTGCTTGGTGATGGCAGGATCCGCCGCATATGGCAGACCCAGCTGGGTGAGACCGACTCGTGCCCGCGTCGCCGGCCTTGCATTGCCGGCGACGACGGGAAAGAAGCCGTCCACGATCACGGCGCGCACTTCTTCCCGGGTGAGCTCCGTCTTCAGCGAGCCGCCGAGCAGCTGAGAGCCTCGGCTTGGAACGACCACCGGAAGCTTCTCGAGCTGTGCGTCACTCAGCAGTCGCTCCTTTGCCGCGCGGCAAGCGTGAGTGAGGGCGCCCAGCTGCCAACGGTCAAGCTTCTTGCCGTCCGCTTCGAGCTTCACGCGCAACGTGTGCGCCAGGGCGAGATCCATGTTGTCGCCGCCGAGCAGGATGTGGTCGCCGACGGCGACGCGGTGGAGCTCGAGGTTGCCGTCGCTCTCCAGCGCGACAATCGCCGAGAAGTCTGTCGTGCCGCCGCCGATGTCCACCACCAGGATCACATCGCCGACTTGGAGCACCTTGCGCCAGTCGTCGCCCATGGCCTCGAGCCAGGCGTACAGCGCCGCTTGAGGCTCCTCGAGCAGGCTGACGTTCTCGAAGCCTGCAGCGTACGCGGCTTCTACCGT
>JBFXBK010000334.1:0-10255 GCA_050183255.1 Polyangiaceae bacterium
AATGGGGGGGTGTATTTCCCCCGGGGGTAAGGGGCCAATCCCAAATGTAAGGGGTATTATTTATGGGGCAGGGTGGGATCAGCCGGCGATTCGATGCGCCGGCCGACGGCGAACCTACATCGTCGCCGTCCAGCGTCAGCACTCGTAGACCTGCACCTCCCCGAGGCGTTGATGGTCGCCCTGGCGCTGCCAGTAGCAAAACAGCCGGCCCGACAGAAACAGCACCGCCAGCTCGACGGGTAGCCCCTCTGCTTGGGCGTAGCCAAAGAATGGGTCCTTCTCCAACCAGTTCCAGTTCATGCCTAGAGGATCGGTTTGGCGTGCCAACTCTTGAGCGCCGGCTGGCTTTGTGTGGCTGAAAGCTCAAGCGCTGACGAAAGCGCACGTAGGCGCTCAAGGTTGCGGGAGGCGTGCAGCAGCAGAATTCGACTTCTGATTCTCAGATTGCCGCGATGGACTCCGCGATGAGACCCTCGAACCTTTCACCACCCATCACGACTTCTGGCGTATCCGCATGGAAATTTCTGAGGGCGAAGAGCAGCTCTCCTATGTCTGAGGGCGAGAAGGACCAGCCTTCCGTGTCCGACCAACCCAGAGCAAGCGCGAAGTCGTCGCCCCGCCGTTCGCAGCGGATCCAGCGCGAACACTGGTCTGAGAGATCGAACGGCAGAAAGGCCTGCGAGCCGTCACTCAACGAGCGTGCGGCTTCGAGCCACTGCTCGAGGAGACGGCGCATGACGAGGCGGATCTTCTCATCGTCCTCCTGTTCGGGAAGCAGTCGATTGTCCAACGCGAAGTAGTAGGAGTCGCACGTGTACTCCTGCCCTGCGAACTCCAGCACCACGTCGTCGTGAAGCTTCGAGTTATCCTGGAAGCGGAGGCCCAACGCTCGCGGCGAATCCATGGCGCAAGCTTAGCGGATCCGCGCGACTATCGTGCGAAGGCTCACAGCGGAGTCAGCTTACGGATGCGATTCTTGTGCGCGATCTCGACGATCTCGTTGCGCTTACCCTCGGGGAAGCGATAGCGCCCAAAGTGAGTGGTGAAGACGCTGACGTCAGTGTTGTTCACCGCGGTCACGGTGCTGCACTCGGAGACTAGTCCGTCGTACATGGCGTTGCCCATCTGCACCTGGCCGAGCTTCACGTCGCACACGTCGTAGATCGTCCACTGCACGGGGTGCGCCGAGAACCAACTCGACTGCGACGCGTTGACCTTGTCGCGACCCATCTGCGCGCCGTCGAAGAGCACCCACTCGGACCAGTACTTGGCTAGGTTCGCGGAGCTCTTGCTGTTGAAGGCCTGCTCGAAGCCGAGCTGATCGGCGTGGGACACCTTCATGAAGGCGCTGTTCTTGTTGCCCGTGCGGATGCCGATCGCGCGCTCACAGCACAGCGCCATGCGCGAGTCGGAGCGCTCGCTCGCGGTCGTTTCCGCGCGGCTATCACAGCTGCCGCCGCCGCGAGTCACCGCTGCCGTCCCGTTGGCCCACGTGGCGGTCCAGCTACTGTAGGTCGCCACGGCTGGGTTCGCGGCGCAGGCTTTGATGTACTGCGTCTCAGTGCACAACGACAGCCCCTGGCTCGCACAGCTCTGGGCGGCCTCGACGAAGTTCTTGCTCTGGTCGCCGCCGTTGCGTTGCGCGGCGAAGCCCGGTGTCCACACGCCGTTGGATGCCTCACCTTCGCCTACCTGAAAGCGTGAGATGGTGGGGATCTGTGGTGGGGCCGGGGCCGGCTGAGGCGCTGCTGGCTGCGCTTGTGGCTGCGCTTGTGGCTGCGGCTGCGCTTGTGGCTGCGGCTGCTCGGCCGCTGCGGGAACCTGGGGATTGGCCGCCGCAGGCGGCGATTCATCCTTGCTCTTACAGGCGAGCAGCGCCAGGCCTAGGCCAAGTAACCCAACTAGTGCAGTGTGCATCTCACGATTTGCAGCCATTACCCTGAGGATACATCAGCTGCGCCGAGCGATGGAGCGCAAACGCCTCGAAAGATTTCGATCGCGGCCCTAGATCAAGCCTTTGAGCCTTGCGCGACGTACGGCTTCGTCCCGGCTCGTGGCGTGGAGCTTCTCGTACACCTTCTTGATGTGGGAGTGCACGGTATGAGGACTTAGGTTGAGTTCCTGAGCGGCGTCTTTGTAGGTGAAGCCGCGCTCGAGCAGCGCGAGCACGTCGCGCTCGCGAGCGGTGAGCAAGTAGTCCTCGGCGACGATGTTTTCGCTTTGAAACACACGAATCACCGAGCGGGCGATGCGCGGGCTCATTGGCGCGCCGCCGGCAGCCAGATCGAAGATGGCCTCGACCAGCTCCTCGGGCGACGCGCCCTTCAGGATGTAACCGGTCGCGCCGGCACGCACTGCCGCGAACACCACGTCGCGCGCCTCGGAGACGGTGTGGGCCATCACCTCCACCGCGGGACTCCGCGCCTTGATCGCGGTGATCAGCTCCGGGCCGCCGATGTCGGGCAGCTCGAGGTCGACGAGCACCACGTCGGGGCTGAGCGCTTCGAGCGCCTCGAGCAACGGCAGGCCTTCGGCGAAGCTGGCGATGAGCTCGAGGGGTGGCGCGCTCGACAGCACATCGACGAGCGTCTCTCGATAGCCTGCATCGTCCTCGACGAGCGCAAGCCGTAGCGCTGGTCGCGTTTCTGTCATCGTGTCTCCACCCCGCTAGGCCTCTCCGCCTGATCCCGCCTGTTCAGCATACTGGATTGGCAATGGGATCGAGAGGATCAGCCGCGCGCGACTCGCGTCGCTGTCCATTTCGAACTCCAAGTCACCGCCAAGCTCCCCGGCGCGCGCTCGCATGCTGCCCATTCCGGCGCCCAGATTCACTCCCGATGCGGGGCCAGCCGTCTCTGACTTGGCGTTCGTGCCGTCGTTGATCACCTCGAGGCGCAGCCGTGAGTCATCGACCTCGAGCGCGACCTCCAGCCGTGGCTCGACGCTGTGCTTGCTGACGTTCGTCAGCGCCTCCTGCAGGACTCGTAGCACCTGCACGTAAAGGAACGCACCTGGCGGCTCTGTCGCCCGGACTTCGACGCGCACGCTCGCGCTTCCACCCGTCGCCTGCACGCAGCGCTGAGCACCCAGGCGGATTTGCGCTTCGAGCTCGCTCCAGGCGACTTCCTCGCTGTCGAGGGCTTGCATCAGGTTACGGATCTCGCGATTGCCTTCCTCTGCGAGCGCGCGAATCGTTGGCAGCGGGTCCTTCTTCTTGGGCGCAGCGGATAGCATGGAAATCGTGGTGGTGATGCGCCCCAGGCCGTCATGCAGATCGCGCAAGAGCAGTGTGCGTTCCCGCGCGGTAGCGATGGCTTCTGCCGCAAAGGCGTCGCGCTCGGCGCTGAGCGCGGCCAAGCGCCGCTGCAGCACGGCGCCGCTCGCCAGGAAGAGCCCAAAGGAGCCCAAGTGCGCTGTCGTGTCGCCGCTCGCGATCACACCCAGGCTGAGCAACAGGTCGCGAACTGAAAACACCGCGACGACCACCAGCCCCACACCCCAGATCTGCGCCTCACGGACACCCCGCAGCGCCTGGCGTGCGACCACCGCCATGACCAGCACCCACTCCGCCAAGTAGAGCACCCTCACCCCAAACAAGAAGGGGTTCGAGAGCTGAGTCGACACGTTCAAGAACAGGAGGATCAAGCCACCCGCTGCGGCCAGCACATTCAACGGCAACAGCCGCCAGACCCAGCGCTTCTCGGGCGCGAACGTTGCCGCGAAGAACAGCATGAAGCCGACTCCAGTACCGCCGAGCCCCGTCGCCCACAGCGTCAGCCAGAGCTCTGGGTTCGGCACCAGCAGATCGCGGATCTGGGTGTAGAACGCCGCCCATAACCCCGTGGAAATTAGCCAGATGCCGAAGCCGAGAAATGCCCGCCGCTCCACCCCGCGCAGCGCCACGCCGAGAGCCGCGAAGCCACCCAGCAAGAACACGACGATCAGCGCCGCCCGCAGCGCGTCTCGCCGTAGCATGCCCTGCACGAGCTCTCGAGGCTTGCCGATGCGCACTTCGCCCCGCAACCCCGTCTTCGAGTAGTCGCTCTCGATGCGCAAGCGGAGCCAGCGCCCGCCGCCGGTCTCAGGCAGTTCGATCAAATGATAGGCCTGCGCGCTCGCGAGCTCGCTCTCATCAGCCGCGAGTGAATTCGCACCCAAGTACGCAGCATACTTTGTGTGCACCGGGGGCAGTAAGATGCTTTTCCCTGCGGCAGCGGGTGGTAACTCCACGGCGATCCACACGAAGCGCGACTGCTGATTGGGGATCTGCCGCGGCATCATCACGCTCTGCCAGGGCGGCTTGCCGTGCGCGATCCACGCGCCGTCGTCCTCTTCGAACGAGTAGTAGTACGGACCCTGCACGACCTGCGCTGATGCCGCAGTCGCCCACAACAGGCTGAGCAGCGCGCAGAGCGCAGCCACCCACCACGCACGTGCGCCTCGCCCCGCCACCCATCAACGGTAACCCGACCTCGCCCGAGTCGCGGCGTTCGCTGTCGCATTTGGGGGTGAGGTCAGGCGCAGCCGCTCGGAAAATCCCCAAGCAGCCAGGTGCCCGGAGCACCTGCACAGCGTCAAATGAAGCCAAAAACCCAGGTGCCAGCGCGCACCCCTTGAGCACCCGCAGATCTCCGACTAGGTTTCGCCCCCTCGCACGAGTGGCGGAATTGGCAGACGCGCCGGATTTAGGTTCCGGTGCCGCAAGGCGTGGGGGTTCAAGTCCCTCCTCGTGCACAACTCAAGGCAGTGTGGCGGCGACATCGCTGCCCGCAGACGCCTGCAGGATCGGGACTTGGCCTTACTGGAGACTCCAGGGAGTGGCGGCACAGTCGCTTGAAGGATCTGGGAAGCACCGAAGAGCCGGGGACAAGTCCTAGTCTTTGTTCGCTGACGGACTGACCGGCGTCGCAGCGATTGTCCGGTCAAGTTGATCTACGGCTGGTCGAGTCTCGCCATGGGGGAGTCACTGGGTGCTTGCGCTTGGAGGAGCGGGACTCGTGCCTTCGGCCGAGTCCTGGTGTGTTTGGTCGCTGGGCGGTGGCGCGGGTGGAGTCGCTGCGTGCTCGCGCTTGGAGGAGCGGGACTCGCGCCTTCGGCCGAGTCCTGTTGTGTCTGGTCGCTGTGCGTTGCCGCGCGGGTGGAGTCGCTGCGTGCTTGCGCTTGCACGAGCGGGACTCGAGCCTTCGGCCGAGTCGTGGCGTGTCTGGTCGCTGTGCGTTGCCGCGTGTTTGTGAAGTGGCTGGTTGCCAGAACCGGCAGGAGGCCTTGACTGGAGAATGCGGCGATTGGCCGCACCACCGCTTGGAGAATCTCCTGGAAGCATCGCAGAGCGGCCCAAGCCATTCAGGTCCACAAAGTTCCCCTGCTCAGCCTGACGCGGCTTGTGGCTCCCGCCCCCTCTCCAACACAGGTCATACGACGGTCGACTCAACGGGCTAGTATCTAGAGCGATGAGAGCTGTTTCCACGACCATTGACTTTAGCGTGGTCAACCGCTTGGCGGCGCGGCGCCGAGCCGCTCAAACGAACGCAGATCTCAAGCTCGCGTTGCTTAAGCGACTGACTCGACAGTTCGTAGCCGGGACGCTGCCGTGCTACTCCGAGTCGAGCATCGAACAGTCTTGGAACGAACAACTGTTCGCTGCTGTACTCGGGTACCAAACGCAATTCTCACACGACCGCCTGCCATTCCACATGAAGGCGAAGAACTTTCAGGCTGGGTACTTTAGTGACTTCTCATTGGGACAGTTTGGAGTTGGCGTCGACAAGATCGTGGCGTCCGCCGAGCTGAAGGGCGCGCTCGTCGACCTCGACAAGCCGCAAGGGGCTAAGTATGGCCACCTTACGCCAGTGCAACAGGCGGTTCGTACGGCGAGAGCGCAGCCTGGTTGTGAGTGGGTCCTTGTCTCGAACTTCGTAGAACTCCGCCTCTACCGTACACAGAACGCAGCCACTCCGGTGGTGCATGCATGGCTTCCCGACGTCTCGGGGCCACTCGAGTTGGCCCGGCTGGAGGCGGTGCTGGACCGGAAGGCGCTCTTGGGCGATCGTCGACACCCGGGGGAGTTACTGACAGTAATGAGCGCACCAGCGGATCACCCTGCCTCGATCGTTGAACCTGCGAATGGCGAGTATCGTGTAGTCCTGCGTTTCACTCCTCAACCCGAGCAGGAGATCCCACTTTTCAAGGCGGAACGAGGGCTCCTGGACGCCGTGACCAAGGCACCCGGCTGGTTCCGTCTTTTTGAGCCCCCCAACTTCGGGCGCAGCCTTCTGCTTCGCTCCAAACTTGCTGACGGTTGGGTTGCAGTCGACGGTGGGAGTGATCGGAACGGGGTCGAAGGGCGAGTCGCGATCAGCTTGCTCGGTCAGGTCCAAGCCAGCTTTCGCTTCCGTGCGCTCACGCACCGCTTTGACCAAGTTCAGGGATACGCAGTGGAGTTCGGTTGGATACTGAATTGCTTGAGGTTTTTCGGAGGTCTTCTGGATGATCTCCACGCGATGACGACGCTTCGCGGGCTCTTCGCAGCCGAACTCAGAGAGGTCAGGGACAAGTTCATGGATGTCCCGCGCACAATGCTCATACCGGGAGCTCAGAACTCAGGAGTCGCAGAGAACGACGAAATCCTGGCCGGCGACTTCGCTTGGGACGGTCGGGACGACACGCTGGCGAACCTTGAGGGCATGTGCGCGTGTGAGCTTGCAGCATATTTCCGTGGGGTAAATAGCGGGATCGGTGCGAGTCTGGACGCGGTGGTAGGCGAGATCGAACAAAGCAACTTGCACGACCTCTCCGCAACGCCATAGGCGCTACGAAAAGGCGGCAGCGGACCTGCGATCCGAAGTCCGGGAACCAATCTCCAGGGCCACGCACCGACAGCGTGCAGGGATGTGAGGGCGAACGATATCGCAACGACAGCGAGGCCGGTCGGGATTCGCCAGCCCTAGCGTAGCCCGTCCAGCGCAGTTGCCGAACTCAGCATATGAGACAGTAGCGACACGGCTGCGGCAGCCGCTAGCGCCTGGTGGGTTTCTCCTTTCCCGTACCCCCAATCGCAAATGCCCTTAATAATCAACCACTCGATCTGCTCTCTGAGAGCGGCATTCACGATCCCAGTTGCTTCCATTTCTCCACCAATTGCGTTGGGGAAAGCGGCAAACAGCGAGGTCCGGAAGTCGAGATCGTCGATAAGCTTCTCCCCCGACAGTATGGGCCCTACATGAATTGCGACCTCGCGTCCGTCCGGGCGCGAGAACCGCCATCCTGTTATGTTTCGAGACCGGTTAAGCAACGTCGGTCCGGCACTCTCGGTGCCTCCACGCTGCACCGGAACTCCGGTCCCCACACGCTGCAGCTCGTAAGACGAAACTTGTTCTGAAATCAGCACGTCGGCGATCTTTTGCTTCCAAGGATCTTTGCCGAACGCAATACCAACAGCAATCACGCCTCGGGGACGCCAATACCTAAGTGCGTCGGCTACGGAATAGGCAGAACCACTAGGCTTCACGGACGTGCCCATTTGGCTCATCACCACGGCGACGTTGTGAGCGCCCAAGCGGCCGACGTAGTAGGTCTCGTGCGCCACGTGTGCTTTAAGGATCGCTTTTCGTCCAGTACAGGGCTTCATCTCGGCAAGGAGTGCTATTCGTTCGACGGGTGTCGCCACTGCGATAACGAGTTCGACGTTGCCCTGAAGACGGTCGGCTTCGTTCCGAGCTATGTCGCGTACGGGCGGTTCCACGGAGAACCACGGTTGACGATCGGCTTCATATCCCGCCAGGGGCCACTGTTCCCGAATTGCAGAGACCTCCCCGAAAGCAACTCCCGGTGACTCGGAGTTGTCAACGCCCTTTTCGAGCAGGTCCGCTGCGGGCGAGACCGCAAGTTCTTGTTCAATAACATACTTCTTCCCCAGGCCAGCCGGTGTCAGGGAATAGCGGTATCCGTTCTGCTTGAGTTCTCCCCGCGCGACTAGTTCGACCAGAGCAACTTCCACCTCGGCAAGGTGGCTCTCACAACATGCAGCGTCGAGGTCTTGGAGTGTAGGGTGCAATGGTACGGCAGCGAGGAGTTGGTCGTGCAACCTGTGTCCGCCGAGCCGCCAGTAGGCAACGCTGGGATTTCGGATGGCGGCACACGCCATTGCCGCTTTGCGCCCGAGGGGCGTTGCTCGAAAGCATTCCTCGCCGGGTATCGGGTCCCCGTGAAGGATCGGCGGTGGTGGGCGGCGCAAACCGGGGATATTCGGGAATCTCAGGCGGGGGCCCGGATTCGACGTCGTCTCCACAAGGCCACGATCAACCAATTCGCCCAGCGCAGCGGCCATCTCGCCCTCGCTGGTGGGAACCCGCCGGGAGTGGATGAGGTCCTCTAGCAATACGCTGCGCCCCAACGCCGTGGGGTGTCTTCCGGGGGCGATGAAGCTCGTCAGTATCAATGCGGAGTTGCCCTCTGGCGGCCGTCTCCCGTCCGGTAGGATCGGCCTACGCCAATCGCGACTGTCTCGGAGATCTGGCTCGCTTAGAGACGCGAACCCTTCATCGATGACGTCCATCCCGGCAACTAGCTCAAGGTCGATGAACTTGCACGCAAGGGGAACGGGGATCGCATGCGCCGAGGGGCGATTCAAGGCGTCGATGGGGTTGTTTTGAGCAACCGCGCGGATACGGAGCTCCTCAGAATTCTGCGGAAACACCGAGACATACAGTTTGCCTGGGCGCAACAGTGTTGCATTGAACCGACCACGATACTCCCAAGACACGATATGGATCCGCTGTTGACGACCGTCGCAGAACGCTTCGAAGTCGTGTAGCCCAGTTATGTGCCGAATCAGAGAATCGAAGGTGTAGCAGCGCCCCGTACGCTCACTCTCAAGGATCCCTGACAGCTCGGACGCTGGATTGCGTATCGAGGAACTTAGCTGCTCGCACGGTAGGTGCGCCCACATGTTCGGTCGTGAGGTGGGGCGCCACTCTCGATTCCAGTAGCCGGCCAGACCCAAGTCTAGGAATACTTCGCCTGCACACATCAAGCTGTCGGACCGCAAGCTGTTCTCGAGGCGAGAGACGAAATCGCCTCCGGAACATTCCTCCCCTGTTGCGCGGACTCGGCCGAATGCCTCGTTCAGTATGGGCGGCAGATCTGCCGTCCGAGCGAGATCCACCCGGACCATGTATGGTCTCCAGGAATTCTGCTCGGGAGGCGCTATGAGCACTGACCTAATGAACGCGCCACTTCCGCGCCGGGCAGCCTCACGAACAACTTCGAGTACGGCGAGATGATTGGCGGGGACGTCGTGAGGCCAACGGCGCTCTTTCGGCACGAGAAGGTTCTTTCGCTAAGAGGCTGGTTCCGCGTCTGAGCGCGTTCTCCGCTTTTGAGGATGCCAAGGCGACTTCCTTGGTGCAAGAGTCGCCCGTCGGATCGAGGCTGACGAAGGGAGGATCGCCTGTTCGAGCGAGTTCTCCCACGCTCGCGCTGTAGCTACGATCGCGCTCAGAGGGGTTGCGTCGGTTACCTCCTCAGAAACCCCAGGGCTCGCAGCGCGCTCTTGTCCTCGATCTTCACCCGCGCGATGGCGCTCCACTCGAGGTACCAGGCCCACAGCTCCGCCTCGCGTTCCTTGAGGGCATCCCTGGTGTCTCGGGGTTCTGGTAATGCCGTGGGGATACTCTGAAGAGCGGCTAGGAGGGCTCTCGCTTGGTCGACGACGCGTCGGTTGAGGCCGCGTTTGGTTAGTAAGGCGCGAGCGGCCTTGGCGTCCTGGTCCTTGCGCTGTTCCAGCGCCGTGAGGCGATCGAGGAAGACTTCGACGGAGCTGAGCACGTCGAGGCCCTCGGTCTGGTGGACATTGAGGAAGAGCTCGTCGTGGATGCCGGGGAAGCGGCGCGTGAGGCTCGCCCTGGCTACGGGGAACCAGTGGTTCTCCCAGGCGTCGAGCTGCTCCACGGAACGCGGCGCCTCGCGCTCGGGCGGCGCCGTGAAGTCCACCGGGCGCAGCTCTCGCAGCAGGCGCCAGCCTTCGTCGAGGTCGGATTGCGCGAAGCCGGCGCTCTTCAGACCGGAGATCGCCCGTGGGTGACTGATGCCTTGAAGGAACGTGAGGACGCGGTGGGCCTTGTCGGAGGTGGAGAGCTTCGCCATGTGCTCCCCCTCGGTCGGACAGGTGTCCCCCTGGTTGCGTCTTGAATCCCCTTTTCAGTGCGCCTCTCCCCCCAAGAAAAGAGCGACTGGACAGCCAACGGCTGCTCTGGGG
>JBFXBK010000335.1:0-10248 GCA_050183255.1 Polyangiaceae bacterium
GCGGGCAAAGAGCGAGCGCGCCAAAGCGCACGGCTTGCCCGCCCGCGAGGTTCCCGAAGCGCCGAAGAAGAAAGCCGTCAGCCAGCAAGCGACCGCGAAGTCCAAGGCTGACCAGGACGACGACGATCGCGATTCGGACGCTGGCGCGCCAGCGGCCAAGAAGGCTGGGCTACCGCCCATCGCCAAGCTCGGGCTGGTCGCTGGCTTGGGCCTCTTGGCGTTCGTGATCATCACCAAGTTCATGGGCGATCACGCCCCCAGCGCAGCCCCTGAGCCGAGCGCGAGCACAGGCCAGTCGGTGGCTCCGCCTGCGCGGCCAGAGCCTGATGGAGTTTCCGCGACGGAACCCACGGCAGACGAAGCGGCCGCTGATGAGCCCAAGCTCGAAGAACCGCTGGTCGAAGACAAGGTCGAGGAGCCGAAGGTCGAAGAGCCCGCGGCGCCGAGCGTGACCCCGCCAGCGGTGACTGCACCGACCGTGACTGCGCCCAAACCAGCGACACCTCCGGCGACCAAGCCGGCCGCGAAACCGACGGCCACTGCTCCGGCTGCCACTGCTCCGGCTGCCACCGCAGAGCCTGCTGCCAAGCCAACCGCTGCGTTCCCGGCGCCGAAGCCTCCAGCCGCGCCAAAGCCTCCAGCGCCGCCGCAGCCGCCCGCCGGCGACAATCCTTATTGATCGCCGATTGCCGCGGCCGGCGCGGGACGCTACCACACCGCATGCTGGGTGGTTCTTATCACCACCTTGGCTTACGCGACGGCGCCTCGATGGCTTGAGGCGTCCGGGCGTCCCCAGGCTCGAGAGCGCAAGGAAAGAGGCAAGGCATGTGTGGAATCGTTGGCTACGTCGGCACTCAACAAGCGGCTCCCATTCTGATCGATGGGCTACGTAAGCTCGAGTATCGGGGATACGACTCGGCCGGCCTGGCTGTGCACGACGGGGAAGACATCCACATCGTTCGTGCCGTGGGGAAACTGAACAACCTGGCGCGGGCGCTCGACTCGCGGCCGCTCCACGGCGCGACCGGTCTGGGGCACACCCGCTGGGCAACTCACGGCCGCCCCAGCGAGCCGAACGCGCATCCTCATCAAGCGGGCGACGTCGCGGTGGTGCACAACGGCATCATCGAGAACCACGTCGAGCTCAAGCGCGAGCTCGAGGCGGAAGGCGTGAAGTTCTCGTCGGACACCGACACGGAAATCGCCGCGCACCTCGTGAACAAGGCGTTCGCCGGCGGGAAGCAGCCGCTCTTCGACGCGGTGCGTGAGGCGCTCGGGCGCGTACGCGGCGCGTACGCGCTCGCAGTCGTGTCGAAGCAGTCTCCGGACGTGCTGGTGGTCGCCAAGAGCGCTTCGCCGCTGGTCATCGGCGTGGGCGAGGGCGAGATGCTGTGCGGCTCGGACATTCCGGCGCTGCTCGAGCACACCCGCCACATGCTGTTCCTCGAAGACGGTGAAATGGCGGAGCTCAAGGCGAGCGGCTATCGCATCGAAACGGTCGACGGCAAAGCCGTGGAGCGCAAGCCGAAGCGCATCGACTGGAGCCCCGTGCAGGCCGAGAAGGGCGGCTTCAAGCACTTCATGCTCAAGGAGATCTTCGAGCAGCCGCGCGCCGTGGAGGACACGCTGCGAGGTCGCGTGATCCGCGAGGAAGGGACCTTCGTCGCGGCAGAGCTCGGCCTCGACCCGGAGATCTTGCAGAGGGTCGACCGGGTCTACCTGCTCGCTTGTGGCACGAGCTACCACGCGTGTCTGAACGGCCGCTACTGGATCGAGGCCCTCGCGCGTATCCCCGCGCAAACGGAGCTCGCGAGCGAAGTGCGCTACCGTGAGCCGGTGTTTACGGATCGTGACTTGGTCATCGCCGTGAGTCAGTCCGGCGAGACGGCGGACACCCTGGCCGCCGTTCGCGCGGCGAAGGAAGCCGGCGCACACGTCTTGGCGATCGCCAACGTGCTCGACAGCGCCATCCCGCGCGAGAGCCACGGCGCGCTCTACACTCACGCTGGCCCTGAAATCGGCGTTGCTTCGACCAAGTGCTTCACCACCCAGCTGGTCGCTTTGCTGATGCTCGCGATCTTCATCGGTCGGGGGAGAGGGAAGCTTGCCCAAGACCGCGCTGACGCGTTGATTCAGGCGTTGGTGGAGACCCCCGAGCGCATGCGTCAGGTGCTGGAGCACGCCGACACGGTGCAGGAGGTTGCCCGCAAGTTCATGCATGCGGAGCACATGCTGTTCCTCGGGCGTGGCCTGGGCTTTCCGATTGCCCTCGAGGGCGCGCTCAAGCTCAAGGAGATCTCCTACGCTCACGCTGAAGGCTATGCCGCCGGCGAGATGAAGCATGGTCCCATCGCCCTGATCGACGAGAACATGCCGGTCGTGGTCGTGATGCCGAAGGACGGTCAGTACGAGAAGACCGCGTCCAACGTGCAAGAGGTGAAGGCGCGTCTCGGCCAGGTGATTGCGGTCGTGACCGAGGGCCACCAGGAGGCCGCGGAGCTGGCAGACTACTGCCTGCCCATTCCCGAGGCACCCGAGGCGGTGCTCCCGCTCCTCACTGTGCTTCCGCTCCAGCTGCTCTCCTACTACATCGCGGACCTCAAGGGCACCGACGTGGATCAGCCGAGGAACCTCGCAAAGACCGTCACCGTCGAGTGATCTCGCGGGCATCCGCCAAGCGATTCAGCGGCGTCACCGCGTGGCAGTGGGCTCGCGGTTGACGCCACCTTACGATCCGGTTTGGTTTTGGCGATGCGCACTACCTTCGCCTGTTTCGTGTCGCTTTCGTTGATCGCATCGGGCTGCGGCGGGTCCGCCCCGGAGCCCGCGCCGCCGCCTGAGCCAGCCCCCGCCGCCGAGGCCAAGCACGCGGAGCCGGTGCCAGAGCCAGAGGCCGCCGCGGAGCCGGAACCCGAGGAGGCGCCGGCCGGGATCCCCAAGGCGTGCGCTGACGCGAAGGCTGAAGTCTGCGTACCGCCCAAGGCCTTCGTCGAACGGCTGTGCAAAGGCACCTACATGGGCGTGGCGCTAAACCTATTCCGCAAGGGAACACCGTTTACGCGCGGATACCTCACACGCAAGACCAAGGCGTGGAACGCGTCTGGCGGCGCGAGCGCCTCCGACGACTACCTCGTGTTCGATGAAGAAGTGATCATCCTGGCCAAGCGCACGCCGCCAAAAGGTGGCATGCAGGTGAGCGGCATGGGCGGCTACGACGCCCTGCGCTGGGACGGCTCTTGCGTGACGTTGGCTCCCGAGGAGTTGACCACCAAGCTCCCTCCAGTTCCGAAGTACCCGACGCTCAACTGGAAGCATTTGGGCGGAAAGATGCGCGACTCGCTGCGCAACGACGAGAAGATCGACGCCGCCTATCAAAAGCGCCGCCAAGAATGCAAAGGCGCGAGCATGGGCACCGTGAGCAAGAAGTGCGAGAAGGCAGACGCTGCGCTCGGCACTGCGATCATCGAGTTCGTCAAGAATGGGGGTGACGTGGGTATGCCGGAGGAGCTGCCCGAATAGGCGCCCGCTGCGGGTGGACGGCGTGCGAATATCGCGCCTCTCCCCCCCCAAAGAAAAGACATACAACGTGTGCGCGCGATCGTTGGCGCGAGAACTGAGGTCTGGTGACGACCACGGTCGTGCCGGAACCGATTCACGGCGGAAACGCATTCGCGCCATCTGGCTCACTGCAGGTGGCGCTCGAGAAAGTACGAGCGAGGATCCCTCGCGTTGGAGGTTAGTGTGAAAGTTCAGGACAAGGTTGCTCTGGTTACGGGTGGTGCTTCAGGACTTGGCGCGGCGACGGTGCGTGCGCTGCTGGCGGCTGGCGCGAAGGGCGTCGTGATCGCGGACAAGGCGAAGGAAGTTGGCGAGGCGCTGGCGAAGGAGCTTGGCGACAGGGTTCGCTTCGTCGAAACCGACGTCACCTCGGAGCCGCAGATGCAGGCCGCGATCGCCGCCGCCAAGGAGCTCGGCGGACTGCACATCGCGGTTGGCTGCGCCGGTATCGGCACGGCGATGCGCACCCTCGGCAAGCACGGCCCCTTCCCCCTCGACCTGTTCGCGTTGACCGTGAACGTGAACCTCGTGGGCATGTTCAACATGATCCGCCTGTGCGCTCAGACCATGACCGAAGGCGAAGCCGACGCGGGGGGTGAGCGCGGCGTGATCGTCACGACGGCCTCCATCGCCGCGTTCGACGGCCAGATCGGTCAGGCGGCGTACAGTGCGTCCAAGGCCGGCGTCGTCGGGATGACGCTCCCCATCGCCCGCGAGCTCGCGCGCTCGGGGATCCGCCTCGTGTCCATCGCCCCGGGGCTCTTCGACACGCCCATGCTGGCTGGCCTGCCGGAGGAGGCTCGCGCCGCCCTCGCCGCCAACGTGCCGTTCCCGCCCCGCCTGGGAAACCCCGCGGAGTACGCCGATCTCGCCCTGCATATCGTACAAAACAGCATGTTGAACGGAGAATGTATCCGCTTGGATGCGGCCCTCCGCATGCAGCCTCGCTGATTGTATACTCCGGGTTTAGTTCGCGGCCGGGGCTGAGGCTCCGGCTGCGACGCCCGTCATGACCGAGCCCGATACACCGCCGCCCAGCAGTCTCTCGCTGCCTCCACCGCCCGATACCGTGTTGGTGGTGGACGATGATGCAGCGACCCGCCTGCTGACGTCGCGCTGGTTGTCCCGCGCGGGCATGCGCATCGTCGAGGCGGAGGACGGCCAGCAAGCGTTGGACGCCGTGCGCGGATCCCCCGCGAGCATTTCCGTGATCGTGCTCGATGTGATGATGCCGGTCATGGACGGCTACGAGGTGCTGGCGCGGCTCAGCTCGGATCCAGAGACGTCGGGGATCCCCGTGGTGCTGCTCACAGCTCACGCGAACGATGAAGAAGACGTGATCCGCGGCATCCAGCACGGCGCGTACGATCACCTCGCAAAGCCCTATCGGGGACCGGTGTTGGTGGCCCGAGTCAAGGCGCTGATCGAGAAGCGCCACCGCGAGTTCAACGTCAACATGCGGCTTCGCCGCGCGGAACAGCAGGCGACCACCGATCCGCTCACCGGCTTGTCGAACCGTCGCGACTTCGAGCGCGCGCTGAGCCGAGAGACTGCGTTCGCCGAGCGACATCGCGAGCCCCTCAGCTTGCTCTTGATCGACATCGATCACTTCAAGTCGGTCAACGACCTGTTCGGTCACGCTGAGGGCGACCGCGTGTTGATGCTCGTGTCCGACTGCATTCAGGCTACGCTGCGCCGGTCGGACCACGCCTATCGCCTGGGTGGTGAAGAGTTCGCCGTGTTGCTCCGCGGAACCGACGCTAGCGCGGCGCTCGCCGCAGGGCGGCGCATCCAGGAAGCGCTCAGGTCTCAACCGGCGGTTTTCGGCACCGGGGACGAGCGTGTCATCACGTTCAGCGGCAGCGTTGCAGCGGCGGACTTAGACACGGACTTCGTCACCCGTGAGCTGGTGGAGCGCGCCGATCAGGCGCTGTACGCCGCGAAGCGCGGCGGGCGCGACCGCATCCTGCAGGAGGAACTGTCGAATGTTTCCTCTAGGAAATAAGCCGTCGCGGGGAGCGTCGCCGCGCTCCAAGTTCTGGCGTCTCAGCCTGTGTTCGTGCTTGCTAGTCTTCTTGGGGGGAGGGTGCGCCGCGACGCAGTCGGGGTCCGTTGAAGCCCCCTCGAGCGCTCCCAGCCCTCGAGAAATGGACCAGGCGCTGGCGGACTATGCGGAGCCGGAAGCGATCGGCGCCTCGAGCAGCTTCACTCCACCCAGCTCGAGCAGTCGCACCCTGAGGGAGCCCGCGCCCACTGCAAGTCGCTTCGAGGTGACGCGCATCGTCACCGCTGAGTCGCCGCCACCTCACGCGGGGACGCGGCGTCGCATCGACGTGAAGCTCCGTCGCGCAGATCTCCAGGAAGCGTTGCGCTTCTTGGCGCATGCGGGCGGCTTCAATCTGGTCATCGGCGCAGGCGTTGCAGGTGAAGTGACAGCGGAGCTCAAGCGCGTGACGCCCTACGACGCGTTGCAAGTGATCGCGCGGGCGCACGGCGCTCGCGTGGTGCACACGCATCCTGCGGGCGGCTCCAGCATCGTGCTCGTCGAGCCCGATCGCTGATCTCAACCGCGCGGGACGTAGACTCGCCCGAAATCCCACGTTGGCAGCTCGCGCCAGCTGCCGGCGAAATAGCCTTCAGCGCGCAGCTCACCGACGATTCCGAGAGGCAATGAGCGGGCAAGCTGCATCGGTGTGCTGCCGCTCAGCTTCGGCGGGCGATTGGCAAGCGCTGGGTTCGCCGCGGTGAGCAGCGCCAGGTTGTCCAAGGCAGCGCCAAGTCCAAAGCTCCGCACGACGTCGAGCATCAGCGCGAAGGCTCCAGCGCCGCGTCGCCGCTCGAGCTCTTGCGCATTTACTCGAGCCACGCGGATCTGGCTCCCACTGTGGCTCAGCGTGCTGGCGATGGCCTCGGCCACCTCCACCAGGAACGGCGCCGACGTATCGACGCTGAGCTCCGCGTCTCCGCCGCCCCACCGCGTGGACCCGCCGCCTGCTGGGCTCAAGCCAAAGCGAGTCATGCTTCCGCGCGGCAAACCTTCGACGAGGCTCTGTGCGACCCCAGGCGCCGCCCAGGCGCCTGCCTGACTCCCGGTCCTGAGCACGACCCAGCCCACCCGCGGCCCCTTGAAAGCCTGGGCGCCTGGACGCCGGCGATGTAGCCCATCACCCAGCCAACCGATGTCCACTTCTCCAGTCTCGAAGGCGCGCAGGGCGTCGGCGATTGACCCTGCAGGCTTGAGCGTGATCTGTTCCAGAAACGCGGCGCCCCGCGCTGCGCGCGGGTTGCGGCGCAACACCAGGCCCCCAGCGGAGGCTTTCGCGCTGAGCGCTCCGGTGCCGTCCGGGCGCCGTGCATCAAATCCGCGAGGTAATACTGCGCAGCAGTTGCTGGCTAGCGCGCGACTGAGGTTGGTGGAGCTCCCGCGCTCGAAGAGTACCCCGTCCGCCGCGACCCGCACCCCACCAAACTCCGCCAGGAGGCCGCGCGCCGCGCGGGCCTTGGCGCGCATCAGGGACCATTGCACGTCAGCCGGCGTGATCGCGCGGCCAAGGCCCGTGACCAGGCCCGGGCGCAGCTTCACCAGCCACCCCTTGCCGCTAGCTACCGGCGCTCCGTCGGCGAGGGCCGGATAGGTTCGCCCCGCTGAATCCATGTCGTAGAGCGGGTCGCAGATCGCGGGACCGAAGAACGCGGCGCACGCATCGTCGATCGCGTGGGGGTCGAGCTTGCCCACGGACCAAGGCAGCTCGAAGCGCAGGTTTCCGCCCAGCGGAGTGCGCCCCATCGCGTGCGCCTGCTCGTCTCCAAGCAACAGGCTAAGGCCCGTGCCGAGGAGCCAAGCTCTGCGTCCCAGGTGCTTCATCGGATCAGCCACAGCTCGTCGCCGACGGCCGCGACGAGGTAGGAGCGGCCGGCATCCTCCGCGGGACAGGTGGCGATCGCGCTCACGCCGCCAGGCGCGGCAATGCGCAGGCGTTCGGAAGGAGCGGCCGGCTCTCTCCACGAATAGACAATCAACGCGTCGTCTGCGGGCTGCATGGTTGGAGTGGACGCGATGAGTTCGGGTGCGCCGTCGCCGTCGAGATCGCCCATTGCGAGCTGTGCTCCCAAGTTCGCCAAGGACGCACGCCCCCCGCGATCGCTTCGCAGGTCGACGCGCTGCTCCTTGGCGGCGCGCAAGGCTCGGTACTGATGACGTTTCCCTGTGGTATCGATTAGCGAGGCGCCCGCCAGCGCGTCTCCACGGTAGTCGTAGCCGGGGGCGCTCGAAGCAGCATCGGTGGTCCGACAGGGGCGCTCCTTGCGGCCGAGCAACGTTTGATAGGTTTCCACGCAGCCGTTGCCGGGCCATGGAATTGGTGCTTCGAGTGTGCCGATGGGCGTCAACTTCACGTCGAAGCGAAAGCCCTTCGCTCGATCCGTCAATCCGACGTCCACATGTCCATGGCCAACGCTCACGCTCGCGATGGGCTCGCGCAGGGGCACCGGTGCGACACCCGTCAGCGCGCTCCAGCTACGTCGTGCTGAGGTCACGAACTTTCCCCCGCGGATACGCCCGATGTGGATCGCTCCGCGGCCAACCGCGACGAGCTCGAGCGCTGAGTCGCCATCCACGTCCCCGCAGCCTAAGGCGAGCACCTGAGCTTCGGGAGCCTTGACCTTGAGCACCTTGCCAGCGACAAGCGGAACGGTGGGGAAGAAGCTGCGGACCTCGGCGTCCAACGCGCGACTCGCGAAGGCGTGCTTTAGCGGCTCAGGATTGGGGTTTCGAACACGGGCCCAGAAGCCCTTCACGGGCCGGTAGACGTCCGCCGTCACCTCCAGCTGGCCGTGGGCGATCCGCAGCTCCAGGAATAGAAACGCGCGAGAGCGCGCAGCGAGCTGGGCGGCGCCGCGCGTGGTCTGAGTCTCGCGGGCTTTGCCACCTACGCGGCCAGCCACGACGCGCGTGATGCGCTGGACGAGCTCGGTACTTCGTTCGAGCGGCGTGTCGGAGTCGAGTGGCCCTGCGATCACAAGCGCTCCAGAGTCGGGCTTGCCCAACGCTTGTCCGAGTTGGGCTTCGAGCTCGCAAGCGACACCACTCAGCGCGCTGAGGTTGCCTGGGCAGGGATTGGGCGTCGGAGCACTCGTCGCTTCCGCCTCCGGCGCCGCGCTGGCGGGTTGGGTCGCAGGTTGGGTCCAGCCGTGCTCGCTCACCAGGGTCGCCAGGATGAGGAGGCTCGCGGCCAGTGCTCGTGGAAGCTCGCGGCGGCTTTCGCGGACGGAAAACGCTCCACCCCCCAGAAAATTGGGGTCGTCAAGGGTACAGTTCCGCGCTTCGTCGCGCCTGTTTCTAAGCCTGTCCACCACGGGGAAGGATAATGGACCCCGAGCTTGCGTCATCCTGTGTTATCCCAGCTCTTGGTTTGACGCAGCAAGTTCGCTTCGTGGTCCGCTGGTTCTTGATCGTCACGGTGCTCGGCCTTGGGCTGATGAGCACGTTACCAGCGCGTGCGCAGTGCGTAGACGAGGCGTTGAAACAACAGCTCGTCGGGCGCCGCGCCTATCGTGGCGTGGTTCCCCGACTGTTCAAGAAGTCGCTACGTCACGAGTTGTCTCCGATGGGTGGGTGGTACGCCGGCGATTTGTCAGACGGCGCTCCAATGTATGGCGGGGCGTACACCTTCCACTTCAGTGAAGAGCTCGGCTTGGAAGCGTCGTACTTCCGCACCCAACGCAGCTTCGAGTTCCTCGACTCGATCGCTCAGAGCAATCCGAGCCTGGTCGACTTCGTGAGGGAAGAAGAAGCTCCCGTGAACCTCTTCATGGGGCACCTCGTGTGGTCGCTCGCCTACGGCAAGGTGCGCTGGATGGGCGGCGGCATCAGCCGCTTCGACTTCTACGTTTCTCTTGGCGCTGGCGCGACCGACACACCCGGCAGTGTTGGCGTGACTGGCTCCGGCGGCTTTGGGTTGAAGTTCTTCCTCACGCAATGGCTCGCGCTGCGCCTCGACGTGCGCGATTTGGTGCACGCTCAGCGCGCTCCACTGGGTGAGGACAAGGTCGTCAACGACATCGCCGCCCTGGGTGGGCTGAGCCTGTTCATTCCCTTCTCGAGCTGAGCTATCTCGGCTCCACTGCCGTTGAGCAGCTCTCCCGCGCGGGTCGCTTGACCGACGCCCGAGAGCGCTCGGCGGTGTCACCTGCAACTGCGAGGACGAGATGTACACGCTGGTACTGCTGCGACACGGCGAGAGCCAATGGAACCAAGAGAACCGTTTCACCGGTTGGGTGGACGTCCCCTTGAGTGAGAAGGGGATTGGCGAAGCAAAGCGGGCCGGCGAGCTGTTGAAAGCTGAGGGGCTTCACTTCGATGTCGCGTACACCTCGGTGCTCAAGCGCGCGATCAAGACGCTGTGGCTGGCGCTCGAAGAGCTCGATCAAATGTGGATCCCAGTCCACCGCAGCTGGCGCGTCAACGAGCGCATGTACGGCGCACTTCAAGGTCTGAACAAAGCCGAGACGGCTGAACGCCACGGCGCAGACCAAGTGAAAGTCTGGAGGCGCAGCTACGACACTCCACCGCCAGCGATGGAGCAAACGGACGCGAACTGGCCGGGCAAGGATCGTCGCTACGCGGATCTCGATCCCAAGGACATCCCGGCAACTGAGTGCCTCAAAGACACCGTGGAGCGCTTCCTGCCG
>JBFXBK010000336.1:0-10184 GCA_050183255.1 Polyangiaceae bacterium
GGCACAACATCGCGGAGCCAGCGCTGCGCTCCGAGCCGTCCCAGACCACCTCTTCCAAGGTGCTCACACCGAGCGTCGCGAGGATTCCGGCGGGCTTGCTACCGATGTTCGAGTAGGTGTTGCCATGGATATAGATTTCCTCAGGGAAACCATCGGTCTCGGCATCCATGCTCGCCATCCCCGTTACCTCATCCATGGTGGCCTGGCCCACGATGCCCACGCCAGTCGAGTCCTGATCCTTGATGGTGTTGCCGTATACACGCACCTTGTCCGAGTTCAGCAAGATGATGCCCACACCCGGGGGCAAGAACGATACGACCGTGTTCTTGTCGCCGAAGTTGCCGCGGTTGTTGCCGTAGATCTCGTTGTCGCGAACGATCGTGAGTTCGCTGGCCTTACGCTGTAGGTTCGGCAGGAGTGGGATGAAGATGCCGGTGGTGTTGTCGTAGGCAATGTTGTCGTAGATCTCGGCGCCGGTGGTGTTCTCCACCTCGATCCCGATCACGTTTCCGTGGGAAACGTTGCGCCGCAGGATCGCGTTCTCCGACTGACCCAGGTAGATGCCTGCGTCACTCGCTCCGACGACTTCGCAGTCCTCGACCAGCACGTCCTTCGACTTCGTCGGATACACGGCATACGCGCCGTTTTCCGTCTTGGACTCGTCCCAGGTTACCTTGATCTTGCGGAACACGACGCCGGTTGCGCCGCTGACCACGATGCCGTTCCCGCGGGTATTCCGCACGGAGAAGTTCTCGATGGTGATGTCGTCGCCCGTCGCGAGCATGCCGTCATCGCCTTCGGTTTGCCCGCTGAAGTCGAGCAGAACATCGTCCGGCGTGTCGCCCACTCCGCGAATCGTGAGGCCAGGGGTGGCGCCCACCGTGATCAGGTTCGTGATCGTGTAGGTGCCCTTCTGCATGCACACGGTCTGACCGCTCTGCGCGTCCACGAATGCCGTCTGCAGCGTCTCGGTGTCGTTGTCGCCCGGCGCGACGACGATGTCACAGCCCTCGGTACCGCCTCCGCCACCGGCGTTGTCATCGGAGTCGCTGCTGCAGCCAGCGACCGCCCCAAGCAATAGGCCACCGATGCACAACTGAGAGAACAAGCGAAAGGACATGCAAAACCTCCTATGGCGAGTGGATTCGCCGCGCGTCCGAGCTTCAGGGGACGCGTCGTCACTCGAGGAGGCTGATATACCAAACTCGACCCCCGGGCGCCCTGATTCGAGCCCAAATCGCTGGGCGAGCGCGCGATCCGGCGTGGTCGGTCAACGAGGCGACTTGGAGTTCTTTTCCATACCGTGAGGATGCGGTTCACGCGCAGCACTTTGGATTGGACCAGCATATCCGCGCGGGACCTCGGCATTGCGCAGCGCGCTATCACCGTCCGTCACTGAGCGAGGCCCCTCTCCCCCAAACCCGCCAAACCCAGAATTCCCCGGCTGATTTACAGATTTGCGCCAAGGCGGTTGCCAGGATTGCTGCGGGCGAACGCCAGCCCTTCACGCAGCTTCACACGCCAGGGGGAGGCGATAGGGACCCAGCGTGCTTATAAGCTAGCAGTGCCGCGCTCCGTCGGGTTCTTCGTCTTCCTCGCCATCGTCCTGCTGCTCGTTGGCAGTGTTCACTACTGGGTGTGGGCGCGACTCGTGCGCGACCTGCAGCTGCCGCTGGGCTGGCAGCGCGGGCTGGGGGGCCTCGTGGCGCTGCTCGGACTGACCATCCCGCTGACGTTCTACCTTTCACGAACCCTGGACCCAAGTAGTGGGCGGCCTCTCCTGCTCGTCCTGTATGCGTGGCTCGGTATCGTGTTCTGGCTGGTGGTCCTGCTCTCCGGCGCGGAGCTCGTGCGGATTGCCGCGTGGATATGGGAACACACTCAGGAGAGCCTGAACCCGGCGTTCGTGGCGGAGCGGCGCACGACGCTGGCGCGTGCCCTAGGCGGCGCCGTGGTGCTGCTGGTCGGCGGCTTCACCATCGCCGGCGCGCGCTCGGCCCTGGGCCGCGTGCAGGTCAAGCGGGTGGAAATCCCGCTCAAGCGGCTGCCCAAAGACTTGGATGGCTTCAGCATCGTGCAGCTGAGTGATGTGCACGTTGGACCCACGATTGGGCGGGAGTTCATCGAGGAGATAGTCGCGACCTGTAACTCCTTGCAAGCCGACGTGATCGCGATCACGGGTGACCTGGTGGATGGGCCAGTGTCCAAGCTGCAGCACGCCGTTGCTCCCCTCGCCGAGCTGAAAGCGCGCCACGGTGCGTTCTTCGTCACCGGCAATCACGAGTACTACTCCGGGGCGGAGGCGTGGTGTGAGCACTTGGACGAGCTCGGTCTGCGCGTGCTGCGCAACGAGCACGTGAGCCTGCGTAACGATGCCGGGAGCGCGCTGGATCTCGCGGGTGTGGATGATCTGCAAGGTGGGCGAGTTCCAGGCCACGGCGCCGACCTGGGGGCCGCGCTGAAAGATCGCAACCCGGCGCATCCCGTGGTCTTGCTGGCGCATCAGCCACGTCAGGTGACGGAAGCGGCGGAGCACGGTGTGGATCTCCAGCTCTCGGGGCACACCCATGGAGGTCAGCTGTGGCCGTGGCAGATCTTCGTGCGCCTGCAGCAACCGGTGGTCGCAGGGCTGGCCTGGATCCGCGACACCGCCGTATACGTGAGCTCCGGTACTGGATACTGGGGTCCGCCGCTCAGGTTGGGCGCGCCCGCTGAAGTCACGCAAATCATCCTGCGGGCGGGCTGACCAGCGCTTCGGACGGCGACTCCACCGGAAAAATGAGCGGCGAAATGAGCTGCTCAGGGGGGATCTTATGGCTATGGTCCGCCGCCGTGAAAGTCAGCCTCCTCCTCGATGGTCAAGCGCCAGGCGCCGCCGAGTTCGCCAGCGATGTTCGTGCGCGCTTCAACGAGCCAGATCCGGTGCTTGGCGAGGTCGAGCTCGAGCTAATCGAGGTCCCTGGCGCGGACTTCGAGAGTCAACGAGCCGCACTGAGCGAAGTCACCGGGGACCAAGTCGCTTGGCTGGCGGCGGGGGCGAGCGTGGAGGATCTGCTCACGATTCTGCGCGCTCGGGCCAAGAGCCGTGACCCGGAGGTCACTGCCGCGCTGCAAGAACCTGTCACCAGCGGCGGCGCCCGTGTTCGACGCCTCATGCACCGCTTGCTGTGTCGCCTCGGTGGCCGGCGCTCCCCCCCTGATCCTCAGGGAACCAGCTGGGTCTTCGATCGCATCTGGCTGCCCGCAATCCTGCAGGTTCCGGCAAACTCCGGACTCGACATCCCGTTGCTCCTCGCCGCGCTCAAGGTGCGCTGGGAGCGGGATTGGGGCTCCCTACCCGCGGCCCCTCCGCTCCCGCTCGGCGCTGCGATCAAGCGCGGCTGGCAGCGCTTCTTGCTGGTGGGAGGCGGGTTCGAGCTCGGCTTGCTGATCGCGATGGCCTGCTATGGCCTGTCAGGGATCCTGGCCGTACTCGGAAGCCAGCGCAGCTGGGCGCTCAAAGGGACTCTGGGTCTCTTGTTTGGAGCCCTCAGTATCCTCGCGTTCGGCATCCTTCAACTGTTGGCTCGTCGCAAGCTGAAGAGCGCGCTCAAGGTGGGCGCGGACGTTCGCCACGAGCTCGTCGCGCCACCAGGCTGACCTGCTTCGGGGCTAGGCCGCGCCGCTGAGCTAAGCCGCCCCGCTGACTAATCCGTGGCGCTGAGCTGATCTGCACCGACCTGCTCCGCGAGCGCGCTGGTGTCAACGCCGAGGCTCTGAGCGACCCCCAGGGCGACGCGCATCCCGTCCACCGCTGCGCTGACAATGCCGCCGGCATAGCCTGCGCCTTCTCCGCTTGGAAATACTCCGGGGAACCCGATCAGCTGTAGCGTCTCCGGGTCGCGAGGCATGCGGACGGGACTGCTGGTGCGCGACTCGACGCCGATCAGCTGCGCTTCTTCGCTGACGTAGCCAGGCATGTCCCGTCCAAACCGCTCGAGCGCGGTGCGCATCGGGCTCACCAGGTCGAAGCCGCTCGAACGCAAGACCTCTGCAATGTTTCCCGCAGCCAGACCAGGGATGTAGCTGGTCTCGCCGCAGCGGCTCGAAGCGCGGCCGGCGACGAAGTCACTCACGCGGGTCGCGGGCGCGGCAAAGCTGCCTCCACCGGCGGCGAACGCGGCTTGCTCGAGCCGCCGTTGAAACTTCAGCCCCGCCAGTGCATTTTTCCCCACGGATACTTCACACGCCAGCGCATGAGCCACGTCACTGACATCGACCTGCACCACCAAGCCGGAGTTCGCGAAGGGTGAATCCCGGCGCTTCAGGCTCATTCCGTTGACCACCAAGCCACCCGGCTCAGTGCTTGCTGGCACGATGAAGCCCCCTGGGCACATGCAAAACGAGAAGACGCCGCGCCCTTCGACGTTGTGAACGATGCGGTAGGCGGCGTTGCGCAAGCGCGGGTGATCGGCCGCCTTGCCGTACTGAATGCGGTTGATGAGCGCTTGCGGGTGCTCGATGCGGACGCCCACCGCGAACGACTTCGGTTCGAGGGGCACTCCGTGCTCTGCCAACAGCTCGTAGACGCCGGCGGCGGAGTGTCCCGTCGCCAACACCACGCGTTCGCAGCTGAGTTCTTCGCCATGGGCCAGCCGCACGCCTCGCACGGCACCCCGAGGATCCCGCATGAGGTCGACGACTCGAGCGCCGAAACGGAACTTCACGCCGACGTCTTCCAAGTGCTCCCGCAGTCGGGTGACGACACGGGGCAGCTTGTTGGATCCAATATGTGGTCGTGCTTCCGTGAGGATATCCTCGGGCGCACCATGCAGCGTCAACAGCTCCAGGACGTCTCTCACGCTGCCGCGCTTGTGGCTGCGCGTGTAGAGCTTGCCATCGCTGTACGTTCCTGCACCGCCCTCGCCGAAACAATAGTTGCTGTCTTCGTCTACGCGACCGTGACGATTCAGCGCTTTTAGGTCGTGGCGCCGAGGTTGCACCGGCTTGCCCCGCTCGAGCACGGTCGAGGCGACGCCCAACCGCGCGAGCTGGTAGGCGCAAAACAATCCCGCCGGGCCATCTCCCACCACCAACACGCGCTCGGGCTCCGCAGCGGCCCGCAGCGGTGGCCCGCCCAAGGCCTCCTGCTCACCTCGGGCGTCGCCGACCTCGAAGAGCCAACGATGGCGGATGCGATGACGCCGAGCATCAAGGGAGCGCTTGAGCAGCCGCAGCGGTGGCAACTCTTCGGCCTCGCAGCCGCATGCCTCGGCAAGCTTGCCCTTGAGGGCAGGCTCGTCATCCGCCTCATCCAACGCGACTTCGACCGCTATCTGCGCCCCCGCTTCGAGCTTGGGGCGCGCTGCGGCGGCCCGCCCGTGGCGGCGCTTTGTCTGAGATCTTCTGCGCTTGGACGCCACGGGCAGCGAGTACCACAGTCGCGCGGGAACGCGAGACCGATCCCATAGCCCGGTCGCCGATCCGAAGCCGCTGCCCGATCGTATCCTGCGCGTGGGACCCTCGCCCTCAGCGCTCGCCGTTACACTGTCTCCTTCGCAGCATTCGCACGGGGCCGGCGTTTGGATGCGCCCTGAGTGGCTTTTCGCTGCGAGCAGACTCGGGGCTCAGCGTTTGGTAGGTGCCCAGACGCACCGCCCTTCAAGCCGGGTTTCCATCATCAGGCCGCGCTGCTACGCTCCGCGTCGAGTGAGCCTGGTGCAATCCACACATGATCCCAACGCCGCAACCGCGAGCGCAGATCTGGAGGCGCTCGAAGACGTCGAGCTGATCCGAGCCGCGGCGAACGGTCAGCGCCTCGCTTTGGCCGCCCTCTACGATCGCCACTCGTCGACCATGCTCGCGCTCGCGTTGCGCATCCTCGCGCAGCGCCAAGAGGCCGAGGACCTGGTCCACGACGTGATCCTGGAAGCGTGGAAGCGCGCAGCGGACTACGACCCCACGCGCGGCTCGGTGCGCGCATGGCTCCTGCTGCGGACGCGTAGCCGCGCCCTCGACCGGAAGAAATCCGTGCGGGTGAAGCGCAGCGTCAGCCTGGAGACCGAGTCACTCCCTGAGGTGGGCCAAGTCCAAACGGATGCAGGCCCCGACCAGCGCTTGCTGCATCAAGTGTTGGCGGAGCTACCACCCGAGCAGCGCGAGGTGTTGCTGCTCGGCTACTTCGAAGGGCTCAGCTCGAGCGAAATTTCCGCCCATGTGGGCATCCCGATAGGCACCGTGAAGAGTCGCGTCGCCGCTGCGCTAGGCAAGTTGCGGGGCGCGATGAAAGAAGGCGAATCCGCCGTGCATCCGATCCCGCGCTCTGGAGGTCAGCCATGAAAGAGCTGCTCCCCGACTGGGCGATTGAAGCGCTCGAGAGCGACGATGCGCTGGACGAAGCGGCGCGGGGCGATGCCTTGGCCGCAGTGAGCAACTCCTTGGCCGCGTTGAGCAACCTCCTCCCCACGGAAACACCCAGCGCTGAGCGTCGGGCTCGACTCTTCGCCACGCTTGAAAGCGATCAGCGCTACGCGCCCTTCACCTCACGACTGGCGAGGCTCTTCGATCTGAACGAAGCCGCGATCGACGCGTTGCTCCCGCGCACGGTGGGCCCCGATTGGGAAGCCTTCCCCATCCCTGGCGTCGAGCTGTTGCATCTCGATGGCGGACCCGCCACGAGCGGCGCCGACGTTGGCTTGGTGCGCCTGGCGCCAGGGGCGAGCTTCCCGTTGCATCGCCACTTGGGCCACGAAACCGCCTTGATCCTCGAGGGCGGATACACGGACTCAGGCGGTCGCGACTACCACGCCGGCGACGTCGCCGAGATGTCGGTAGACACCGAGCACGAATTCACCGCTGGCCCCGACGGCTGCGTGTTCGCCGTGGTGGTGTTTGGCGTCGAGATCAACGGCGTGCGCCTGGGCTGAGGGCGCAGCGCATCTCGCCTTTCGCGCCAACCAACGCCGTGCAGGCACGGTCTGCACGCGTGCAGCCCCTGCTTGGTTTGGGGGTGAGGTACCCTCGCTCGCGGCGGGACTCGCGGCAAGACGCCGTGCCTCCCGGAACCATCCGCGCCCAAGCCGCGACTAGCGTCGCCGTCCGGAGGAAACGTGAAACGCCTTGAGTTCTTCTACGACTTCGTCTGCCCCTACGCCTACCTCGCCAGCACGCAGGTGCGAGCTCTCGCCGAGGCATGCAACGCTGAGCTGGTGTACCGCCCAGTGCTCCTCGGAGGCATCTTCAATCACCTGCGCGGCAACTCCGAGAAGGAGTACGCGCCGAACCAGATGAACGCGGCCAAGGCGCGCATCAATCAGCGCGACCTCGAGCGCTACGCCGCGCTGTTCGCGGCGCCACTCAACAAGCCCTCGGCTCATCCCCGGCGGACAGTGCTCGCGCTGCGCGCTGCGCTCGCGAGCGGCTCGGTCGCGGAGGCCAGTCACGCGCTCTTCGAGGCGTACTGGGTGCGAGGTGACGATCTCGAAGACCCGAGCGTGGTAGCAGCAGCACTCAACGGCGCCGGGCTCGACGGCGCGCGTGCGGTGGCGGAAGCGCCGAACCACAAGCAGGCGCTGATCGACGACACTCGCGCGGCGTTCGAAGCCGGTGTCTTCGGCGTTCCTACTTTCCGCGTGGATCAAGAGCTGTACTGGGGCCAAGACCGACTGGACTTCGTGGCCCGCGCGCTGGATCCCTCGCGCGAAGGTTGGACAGAACTCGACAGGCAGAAAACGCCCGTGGTCGATGAGATCGAGTTCTTCTTCGACTACTCGAGTCCCTTTGCCTACCTCGCGCACACCCAAATCTCAGCGCTCGAGCAAGCGAGCGGCGCGCGCGTCAAGCCGATCCCGTTTCTGCTGGGTGCATTGTTCAAGGCGGTGGGCACCGGGGACGTACCGCTGTTCACGTTCCCGGAGAGCAAGCGCTTGTACGTGGCCCGGGACATCGATCGCTACGCCAAGCGCTACGGTGTCGGATTCCGTTTCCCTGATGCCTTCCCCCTACGCAGTGTGGCGCCGCTGCGCCTGTACCTGGCCGCGCAGGCAACGCTGCCGGCTGTTGACGCGCGTCGCTTGAGCGATGCGCTGTTCAGCGCCTATTGGTCACACAATCGCAACATCTCCGAGCCTCAGGTGCTCGCCGAGGTGCTGACCGAGCAAGGGTTGTCGAGCGATCTTCTGCAAGCAAGCGCTGCGGATGAGGTAAAGCAGGCGCTGCGCGACAACACCGACTACGCCGTGGCCAGCGGGCTGTGCGGCGCTCCGACGTTCAAGGTCGCAGAAGAGCTCTTCTGGGGTCAGGACCGCTTGCCCATCGTGGCGCACGCGGCGCGGGTGGGCTTTGCAGCGGCCACCGCCACCAGCCCTTGACGGCGCGCCAACGCCTCCTCATGGTCCGGTTCCCCGAATGGAGTTTGGGTTGCGCGGTAGCGCCCCGAACCGAAACCAACCTGGCGCGACAAGCGCACATCAGGCGCTCGACCGGAACAAACCTCCCGGAAACGAGGCCGCGAAAGAGGAGCAATGGCTGAAACACGCAAGGGCGCGATCACTCTGAAGGGCAACCCACTCGACCTGGTCGGTCCGGAACTAAAGGCCGGGGACAAGGCTCCCGACGACTTCACCCTGATCGGCACCGACATGGCCCCCGTCACTGGCAAAGACTTGGCCGGCAAGGCCCGGATCCTCTGCGCGGTGCCGTCCCTCGACACACCAGTCTGCGACGTAGAGATGAAGCGCTTCAACGAGGAAGCCGCCAATCTGAACCTCGAAGTGATCGCCGTCAGCGTGGATCTGCCGTTCGCGCAGAAGCGCTGGTGCGGGGCGACGGGTAGCGACAAGATCAAGACCCTGAGCGACTGGAAGTTCAAGACGTTCGGGGCCGCGTACGGAGTCGAAGCCCCCACGTTTGGCCTGCTCGCGCGCGCCGTGTTCGTGATCGGCGCCGACGACGTCGTGCGCCACGTGGAGTACGTCCCGGAAATCGGGCAAGAACCGAACTACGGTGCGGCGCTCGAAGCCGCCAAGGCGCTCTGAGTCGGCGATGCCAGCGCGGGAGCGCCCCGCGCTGGCGCAGCCAATCGCTGAGGCGCCGCTGGCAAGCCGTGCGGGAACGTTCCGTCTGGTGACTCCGCAATTCGCCAGACGTCCTAGTGTCCTGTCTCCGTAGTTCGCTGCAAAACTCGCCCGCCCCCTCAGGGTGTGGGCGCACGAGTTTTGCGCCTTCGCGTTACTTTTGAGACGAGGAACGCTGTGTTGATTTGTTCAGCGAAACACAGATTCGCCTCACTCGCCGACGTATCCTCTGAGGCATGGGGAAGACACCGAAGCCGACGGAGTTCAAGCAACAGTCACTCACCGACGCTCGGTTCGAGAAGAGCGATTTGAGCCGCGCGCGCTTCATCAGCTGCGGGCTGCCTGAAGTCTCCGTCACGCGCTGCATTGGTCATGCGATGTCGGTGACCGACAGCGAGCTCTGCAAGCTCACCGGTAGCGACTTGAACCTGGACGACGCGCGCCTGACCGACGTCAGCGCTCAGCGACTTCAGCTCACTGACGCGAACCTGAGCGGCGCCTCTCTGAACGATGTGAACCTCGATCAGCTGAAGCTCTCCAACGCTTCTCTGAAGGAGCTGTCTCTGGACGACATCGACCTCGCGTCGTTCAAGCTGAAGAACGCTGCACTGCGCGGGAGCGAACTCACGGACATCGACGCCACCGGCATGCAGCTCAACGACGCCGACCTCACCGGTGTGCGGCTCACGGACGTCAACCTGAGCCGCGCGACCCTCAGAGACGTGGAGGCGCCTGGCCTGCAGCTCATCGACGCGAGCCTCAAGGCCGGAAAGCTCGAGAACGTCGAGCTGAGCGGCGTCACGTTCGAGAACTGCGCAGCCCGTGAGGCGCAGTTCTCGAACGTCGATTTCGAGCGCGCCCGGCTGGTCAACGTCAGCCTCAAGCACGTGACCATCGAGGACGCAGACATCACCGGCTTGACCATCAACGGCGTGCGCATCGACGAGCTGCTCGCCGGAAAGACCTGAGCCGAATCAGGCTGCTTGGCGCCTCAACTCGTGAAGCGAAAAGCGGCCGCCCAGTGCAGCCTCACACAGCTCCACATGACGCCGATGGTGCGTAAAGAAGAGCACCTGAGTGCGCCGCCCGAGCTCGCTCAGTGCCTCGAGCGCTGCCCGTGCGCGCTCCTCG
>JBFXBK010000337.1:0-10178 GCA_050183255.1 Polyangiaceae bacterium
AAGTCATCGCTCTGTAGCGGTCGGATCTCGTTGGTAGCCATCGTGGTCCCTCCTTTCAGCCTCGTGCGTTCCGCCGACAATCGGGAGAGTCGGCGGGGTCGAATTCCGCGCGGTATTGTTGAGTGTTACCCGGTCGCTACACTCTAGGGCTGCTGTGTCAGGTATTTCTCGCGTTGGAAAACTCGGCGCGACATCTGAGCAGTTGTCCATGGGTTATTCTGAGGAGCGTGTCTGGAACGTGAACGTCGTGGCAAGTCGATGGCGAGGAAGCGGTATCCGTGTGGCATTGAACACTGGGTGTGATTGGGTTTCTGGTCGGCGTGCTTGAATCCGTATGGATTTGACCGGGCCTCGGCGACGAGCGCGCGGCGTTGCGTTGACGCGGGCCGCACCGGAGTGTGTCAATCGCCGCTCCGTGACGGTTGTCACGTGACAAGCGCCGTGCGTCGGCGCAGAGCGTCAGCGCATCGCGAACGCAAGGCGTCGTCCACGAGAAGCGACTCGCAGCGGAAGCGGGCATTTCGCGGGCTCACTGCGGAGTGGCGTCAGGTCGCTCGACCTGCCACTTGAATGTCACATGGACTTCACTACCCTGAGACGTTCATGGCGGCGTCACTCTCGCGATCCGTGCTCGACGCGGCTCAGCGCCTCCTGGCTTCGGGCCGGGGGGTGGCGAGCGCGCGACGACGCTACTTGGACGCAGGGGGCGTGGACCAGCTGTGGGCGCGTCGCATGTCAGAGCTTGGGGCGACGGAGTTGCCTCGGGGAATCAGCGCCGAGGGGCGACCCCTGGTGAGCTACCGTCTAGGCACTGCGGGGGCGCCCCGAGTGTTGCTCTCTGGGCTGGTGCACGGCGTCGAGCTGATTGGGAGCGTCGCGCTCCTGGCAACCGTGGAGGCGCTGGTTGACTCAGGGTTGCATCGCGAGCTCGACCTGCTGATCGCGCCGGTGGTCAACCCGGACGCCCTGGCGCACAACACCGAGCGGCTGGCGCGTGGCCACCTCGCATGGCGGCGCTGCAACGCGCGTGGGGTGGATCTGAACCGCAACTTCGGTTTGGTCGGGAATGACCCGCACCTGCACCCGTTCAGCGGTTCCAAGCAGCGCTGGGCGCCACACTATTCGGGGCCTGAGCCCTTCAGCGAAGCGGAGAGCCGCTGGCTCGCGGAGCTCGCGCGTGCGCAGCGCCCGGAGCTGGCGCTTGGGTTTCACAGCTTCGGGCGCTTGCTTTTGTATCCGTGGGGACACACCAGGGCGCTGCACCCCAGGGACGCGGAGTACCAGCACTTCGCGGCGCGTTTCGTCGCCGCCCAGCCGCGTCCCTTTCATGCCAAGCAAGCCTTCGGCTTCTACCCCACTCACGGCGACCTGGACGACTGGCTCGACCATGAGCTTGGCACTCTGGCGTACACCGTCGAAGTCAGCGACCTCAGCCCACGGCTCTTGCGGCCACGCCTCGGTTTGAATCCGTTTTGGTGGATGAACCCGGTGCAGGTCGAGGAAGCGATCGCTGAAGTCGTGCCGGGTGTCTTGGGTATGGCTCGCGCGCTGACTGAGGAGCGCCAGGGCACCCTGCTGCCCCTGCCCGTGCACGCGCTGGCGTACGCTGAAGCGGCTGAGTAACATTGCCACGCGGTAAATTACCCCGCGAAGCGCGGGTGAAGTGTTGGTTCACCGCGCCCCCGTTGCCTGCACCAGTGGTTCTCTCCCCCCAAGATCAAGGGCAAAAGGGCCGAGAATTGCCTGACCCGCGCGCTGGCATGAGGCGTGCCTATCGAGGCCCCATGCGATGGCTTTGGTTGGCGGCGTGCATAGCGTTGGGCTGCTCCGAGAGCGGCGGTACAAGCCCTGGAGCCGGCGGCTCGAGCGCTGGCTCATCCGGCGCTGGGGGTGAGGGAGGAGTCGCCGCAGGCGCCGCTGGAGGCTCTAGCGGCTCAACAACCGGCGGCTCAACAACCGGCGGCTCAACAACCGGCGGCTCAACAACCGGCGGCTCCGCAACGGGCGGGGTGGGCGGAGACGCTGGAGGCTCTGCGTGCGGTGCGGCTCTCGATTCGGCGGCGCCTGGTCAAGCGCGGACGTTGCTCTTCAGCTCTGACTTCAGCAGCGGAGCACCACAAGGGGTGTCCCAGGGTGCGCAGGACGGCGGCGGCATCGACTTCTCACAAGGCTACCTTCACGCCTCCTATCCGTTTTCCTCCGGCGGCAGCTATGTCTGGTTCTCCTACGCGCCGCCAGAGCCCCTCGCAGATCTCAGCGTCGAGTTCGATGCGCGCATGCCGGGCAACACGCACGGTCTCAAGTTCTTGAAGCTGTTCGGCGTCAACAACGGCGGCTACGCGAACGTGACGTATGGGCTCGACTACACAGGGATCGACAACGGAGGCTTGATCGCGGTGTCGTTCGGGGACGGCAGCGCCGAGAGCAATGACACGGCGCAGATCATTCGCCTGAATGGAAACGACCCGGAGTACATCGGGCGCTCTTTTGGGCAAGCGACCGTGTTGACTCCCCAGGGAAAACCCTTTGCGTCAACCGACTGGGGCACCGCCTGGCACCACTTCGTGATGCGCTTCCGCTTCAACTGCGGTGACAGTGCCGAAAACGAGGTCGCGGATGGTGCGATCTACTTGGAGATTGACGGAGCCGTGTACGTCGACGCCGTGGGTCTGTTCAATCGCCACTGGTCCAACGTGCGCGGGATCGAGTCGATCGGGCTCACCGGTTGGTCTCAAGGCGACGGTCAGCCCTTCGACATCGACTATGACAACCTACGAGTCTATCGCGAGTGAGGGACATCAGTCCATGCCACGCGGAAACGCTTGCCCGGCTCGACCTCGCTCACATCAGCGACTACATCGGTGTACTCGGTGACCGCGCGCAGCGTGCCGACCACTCCTAGGGCGAACCCGCGCGACTTCGCGACCGCTTCCGGTAGGCCCCGCAACGTGAGCTCCGCAGCTTGGCTGCCCAAGGAGCGCACATCGAGCGAGCCCGCATCTTTGAACACCAGACCCCAAGCGAGGGGGATCCGCTCGAGCAGACTATGCGGGCGGCGATGCAGGAGCCGGCGCCCGAGGCCCGTCAGCGGCGCGATCAAGGGGCGTTGCATGAACTCCACGGTCATCTGCACGCAGAGTCGCTCGTACGCGACGTCGCCGAGCACCGCCAGCAACGCCTCGTCGAGCTGAAGGTGCCAATCGAGATCGACCCAGCTCATGGGCATGGCACCACGCACGCCGCTCACCACGTCGCTGGGAAGCGCCTGGAGCGCCCGGCTGCGTTGGTGCTCCGGAAGCTTCTCCAACATCTCCAGGCTGAAGCGGCTGTAGCTGGCGCGGACCTGCATGGATCCGACAACGGTTTCCCGCGGCGTCACGAAAGTCAAATCATAGCCGCGCGCACTAGCGCCAACGCGTCAGGATCTCACCGCGCTGGAAGAGGCGCACGGCGAGGCGACTCAGCCCGTAGCCAAGTGACCCGAGCACGCCACAAGTAGCTGCAAGCAGCCAGAGATTGCCCACCAGGGGCACCAGCGCGACGGCCATCAACGGCAGGACCACGAACCCAGAGAGCGACTGCGCAGCGCGCGCGTCTTTGGCGTGAGCGGAGACGATCACGCCCGAAATTCCAGCGAGAAACGCCACTAGAGGCACCAACACGGCGAAGCCGAGCGTGTAGTGGGCGCGAAAGAAGTGCGCTCCCACGGGAGCCGGCGCGAACAATGCGGCCACCGCGGCGCTGCCCAAGTAGCACGTCCAGGTGAGCGCAATCGCGGGCAGGACCGCAACCAGGGTCTTACCCAGCAGGAGATCCAGCGTGGAAATTGGTGTCGCCAACACCGCCTCCAGGCTCTTTGACTCCTTTTCGGTGACGATGCTGTAGATGCTAATCATCTGCGGGAGCACCGCGGGCAGCGCTAGCATCAGCGCGATCCACTGCAGGTTTACGAAGTCCAGCAGCGAGACAACCGCTGCGTCTCCAGAGGCAGCTCCCAGTCCCTCAGTCGCTCCCGCGAGCGTTTGCGGCTCCAGTCCCACCAGCCAGCGCTGCGTAGCGCCCACCGCGGCGACGACTCCGAGCGGCAAGCACCACGCCGTCAGCTTTGCAGCGCGGCTCTTGGAAAGCTCGAGCCACTCCCGACTGAGCACCGCGCGCAGGTGGCGTCGATTCATGAGGTCGCTCCGGTCGCGGTGCCTTGCGCTGTCGCCAGCAGATCGAAATAGACCTGCTCCAACGAGTGGGGCTCGTGGTCGATGGCCTGGATCGACGCGCCCGCTTCCACCAGCGCTCGCACCAGGTCCGGATTGTAGAGCTCGTAGTCCGCGATCGTTGCGAACAGCTGGTTCCCTTCCGCGCGGATGCGCTCGACGAATGGCAGTTCGCGCACCCGGTCGAGCAGCGCCGGCGTCAGCTGATCCAGTTCGATGCGCGTCACCTGTGCGTAGAGTTCGCGACGTAGTCGCTCCGGGGTGTCGACCCGCAGCAGGCGGCGATTCAACACTCCCACCCGGTCACACAAGCGCTCGGCCTCGTCGAGGTTGTGCGTGCAGAGCACGATCGTGCGCCCCTCCGACCTCAGCCTGGCTATCAGCTCGCGCACCGCGCGCGCCGTCACTGGATCGAGCCCCGACGTTGGCTCGTCGAGGAACAGCACCGGAGGCTCCGGTAGTAGCGCCCTGGCGATGGCGACGCGCTGCCGCATGCCTTTGGAAAAGCCTCCGACAGCCTCTGAGCGACGATCCCAGAGCTGAACCAACTCGAGTACGTGCTGCACGCGCTCGCCGATACTCGCTACCGGGAGCTCGTACAGCTCGGCGAAGAAGCGCAAATTTTCTTCGGCGTTCAGCTTTTCGTAGAGACCTGGTGTTTCCGTCAGGATCCCCACCTTGGAGCGCACCTGAGCTGGAGACTTCACTACATCGACACCCGCGAGCTCTGCGCTGCCGGCCGTTGGCGCGATCAAGCCGCACAGCAGCCGAACGCTGGTGCTCTTGCCAGCGCCGTTCGGTCCCAGTAGCCCAAACACCTCACCGGCCTCGATACGCAGGCTCAGATCTTCAACGGCGACGTGATCGCCAAACGTGCGGCTGAGGCCGCGCGCCTCGATCACGTGTTTGCTCCCCGGGTGAGGATCTCTTCGCGCTGGAAGACCCGCACTGCGACCCGCAGGACCAGCCAGTTCAAGGCCGCGACGCTGAGCGCGCCGCCCAGCAGCGCCCACAGGCTCAAGAGCCGCCCGCTGATCAATAATCCGCACGGCAATAAAAACACCACGGTCATCAGCAGCGTCGCCCACAGGCCGGCCGCCTTCTCATCGGTCGCGCGGCTCGAGACGCTGACTCCAAGCAAGCCCGCAAGGCTCGCGAGCAGCGGCGTGAGCAGGGACATCGCCACCACCCAGGCAGGTCGAATGAAGAACGCCAGCACGAGCGGCGGCGCCAAAAAGTAGAGACCGGCGGCGCACAGTGCGACGCCACCCCAGCACATCACGAGGCTCGGCAGCGCCGCAGCGACGCTCTTGCCCAGCAAGAGCTCCGTCGTCGTGATGGGACTCGCGAGCAGCGGCTCCAGGCTCTTCGCCTTCTTCTCTTGAACGATGCTGGTTGCGGCGATGATCAACGGGTAGCTCGCCGGCATCACCAAGAAGAAGAACTCGAACATCTCGTTTAGCTGGACCACCAGCTGCACCGTCACTGGCGCGCCCATCAACTCGCTCGGGGTGCTGCCGCCATTGTTCATCGAACCTGGGTTTGCGTTGCTGCCCCAGGCGCTGAACCCGATCACGAACAGCGTCAGCAGGATGGGCAGCACAGCGAGCCCCAAAAGCACCTGACGATTGCGCCGTAGACCAAGCCACTCGTGGTGCACGATCGCTGCGACGCGTTCGTAGCTCACGCGTCCGCCTGCGTGTTTGGTTGGGGGGAGGGTGCACCTTCGACGACGCTCAAGTAGACGTCTTCGAGCGTGGGCTGAACGTCGCGCATCAGCTGCACCCTCACCCCCAAACCCACGAGGTGACGCGCGAGCGCTGGCTTGTCGACCTGCGGCTGCGTGAGCTTCACCTCGATGTGTCGGTCATCGACACGCTCGACTCCTTGCACGCTCGGGAGTGTGTTGAGCTCGCTCTCTAGGTCCTCTGGGATGGCTGCCAGCTGCAAGCGGACGACGTTTCGCTGGCCTGCGCCACGCAGCTCGCGGGCGGTCCCTGAAGTCACCAGCGTGCGCTTCAAGATCGCGATGCGTGTGGAGAGCCGCTCGGCTTCGTCCAAGTTGTGGGTGCACAAGATGATGGTGCTGCCGCTTGCTTGGAGCTCGCCGATGATGCGGCGCACGTTGCGGGCGTTCTCCGGGTCCAGACCCGAGGTCGGCTCGTCCAAGAAGAGCACAGGCGGCTCGGGCAACAACGCGCGAGCGAACGCGAGGCGCTGCTTCATGCCCTTCGAATACTGCCCGACCGGCTCCGCCCGGCGCTCCCAGAGCCCGACGCGCTCGAGCTCGCGCTGGATGGCTTGGTCGCGCTTCTCTACCGCGTAGAGCCGCGCGAAGAGCTCCAAGTTTTCCACTGCCGTGTGCTTGTCGTAGAGCCCAGGTGTTTCCGTGAGGATTCCGGTGGAGCGCCGGACGGCCTGCGCGTCTTCGACCACCGAGTGGCCGTTCACCCACGCCGATCCAGCGCTTGGGGCGATTAGAGCCGACAAGAGCCGCACTGTGGTGGTCTTGCCCGCGCCGTTCGGGCCCAGAAGCGCCAGCACCTCACCGCGTTCGACGTGCAAATCGAGGCCCTCGACCGCGACGCGATCGCCGAAGCGCCGACCAAGCCCCCGAGTGCGAATCAAGCCGCGAGTGTTTCAGGATCTGAGCAGACGTGCGACCCTGAAGCGTGCCGCGCTGGCTGAAGCTCAGTCTCCTCGGCTACGGGTTGTTTACCGTGGCGGCGCTGGCGCTCGCCGTGTTGTCGGAGCTGCCGACGAGCGGTGCGTCTCTCGGGCCCGCTCCCAGCGCGTTCGTGATGCGCGCCGGGCGCCATGCGGGTAGTGGATGCGGGCTCAATCAACGCGCGAACGCGGGCCGCTGCGAACCGGTTCGCACCACCACGCGGGACGAAGAGGTCAGCTTCGACTCACGCCTGAAGCGGAAGTACCTGGCGCGGCTTCAGGGCACGCTGACGCTCCCGGTGGAGCCAAGAGGGCGGCGCCCCGCCGTGGTCCTGATTCACGGCAGCGGGCCGCAGACCCGAGACGAGATTGCGTCCGGAGAGATCACGCGTCCTAGGCTCGACGCGCCTTTTCACGTGTTCAAGCAGCTTGCCCAGTTCCTCGGGGAACAAGGTTTCGTCGTGCTGCGGTATGACAAGCGTAGCTGCGCGAACTGTTACAAGGAGGCGTTCAAGCACGCCGCGGTCGACTTCACCCAGTTTCGCTTCAGCGACTTCGCGGACGATGCGCGGGACGCTCGCGACTTTGTCGCATCGCGACCTGAGGTGGATGCGTCGCGCTTGGTGGTGATCGGTCACAGCCAGGGCGGGCTCTTCGCGCCTCACGTGGTTGCCGGTGACGAGCGGGTGGTCGCGGTGGTGTCCCTCGCGGGTGCGACCCAGAACATGATGGATGGCATCGTCGGTCAGTTGCGCGAGATGGGGACGGTGCGCCGCCGGCAGTTGGATCTCTACGGAGCCTGGATGCTCGACCTGCAGGCGAGTCGCTATGAGGATTGCTTCAGCAGGCTTGCTGGTCCTCACGATCCTGACGACCAGTGCATGGGGGGAGGGGTGACCCTGCAGGCCCTGGCGGAGGAGAAAATCCTCGCGGATACGACTGTGGACGCCTGGACCAAGCTGGCGTGCCCCGCGCTGGTGCTCCACGGGACACTCGATCGCAACGTGCATCCGCGAGTCGCTGAGGAGTTGGCCCACAAGCTCGCGACACGTGACGCGGAGGTGCACCTGCTTGAGGGCACGGGGCACCTGCTGGATGACCGCAGCGCTCCCGCAGACCACCCCGTATTCGATCCGCGGGTGCTCGAGGCAATGCGAGCTTTCTTCAGCTCGGTCAAGCCGCTCCCGCGTTGATGCGTATCCAACGCGCCGAGTGATGGTGGCTGGAGGTGCGCTTCGGGAAACATCCGCGCACACTCTGCGAGATGTAGCCTGGATCGTTTCCGCACAATGTGAGGTTTGATTCCGGTCACGGGACCGCTACGGAGTTTATGCCGTGTGGCGTCCATGCTAGCGAATTGCGACGTTGGAACAGAGAGACAGCGACTTGCCGACACCCTTGGTGCCCGCAAAGGCGGCGCATACCGAGTCAGCCCGCCATCGTACGGCGACGAGCCCCCCGGACTCCAACCGCACGACGCGGCCGGCCCCCTCCGGTGCATCCCATCCAAGCCCCACGAGCACTGCCGTGCCCCTACCCAATCGTGGGGCCCCGACGCTGGGTGCGGACAGCGTGGCGCGCGACCTCAAGCCAGGTGAGTCGGTGGCGCTCTCGATGCGTCAGCTCACGTCCCCACAGTTCCCCAAGCCGCCCCGTCTGCCCGCTCTGGACGACATGGACGAGCTCGAGGAGCTCGAAGATGGCTGGGAAGACTGACTGCTCGCGCATCGCGCCCGGGAGGCGCGAATCGCAAGCTGATTGGTGAGCGTCACGGAACACTCGGTTCGGTGCGCTAACGGCCTGGCGACTCACGCTGTCGGTCTCATACGATCGAGACGTGACCGCACGCGCCCCCGGGCGCGGACACACCCGCCTTTCTAGGCGGAGAGGAGGACCCGAATGAAGACCCCGATGATTCACACCCTCGCGGTGGGAATTGGTCTCGGCGCCCTAGCGCTGAGTTCGCTTGCCACAGCCAAGCCCATCCACACCACTCAACCGACGAGCTTCCAAGTCCAGGACGACTCGGGCCCGCAGTGTGGTGGTGAGGACGAAGAAGAGAAGAAGAAAAAGAAGAAGTCCTGACTTCTCTTTTTCCGTGAGGAACAGAGAGGGGGCGCGCAGCTGCTACCAGTTGGCGGCGGCGCCCCCGCCTCACATCGAGATGCTGCCCTTGCGGAAGTCCGTGGCAGCGATCTGCACATTGACGCACACGGGCTTGCCGCTGGCGCTCAGTCGCTTGGCCTCGTCCAAGGTTTCGTCGATCTTCGCTGGGTCGTCGAGCAGCAGGCCAACGCCGCCGTACCCCTGGGCTACCGCGTGGTAATCGGTGCGGCGCAGCACCGTGCCGACGTCGTCGCCGAGCATCTCACCCTGCTCGCGAGCGATCTGAGCCCACACCGCGTCGGTGCCGATGAGCGCGATGGGCGCGAGGCCGTGACGCACGCAGGTGTCGAACTCAGCGAGCGAATAGGCAGAAGAGCCGTCGCCGTAGATCAGCCACACCTCACCCTTGGGTCGCACCAGCGTTGCACCCACGGCGAAGCCACCGCCGACGCCCAACGTGCCGAACGCACCGGGGTCGAGCCAAGACAGCGGGGAGCGAGGACGCACGATGTAGCTCGCGGTCGCGACGAAGTCGCCACCATCGACGACCAGCACCGCTTCGTCGCTCATCTTCTCCTCCAGGCGCAGGAAGAAGTGCAGCGGGTTCACGTAGCCAGCGTTCGGGCCGCTCGCATCGAACGGGATCCCTTGGTCCTGGATCTGGGCGTCGCGCGCGTCCTCGCGTGCCCGCAGCGTGCCGAACCAGTCGTTCCAGCGGTCCTTCGGGCCACCCACGCGCTCCGCCAGTGCCTCGAGGAACTGACCCGCGTGGGTCTGAATCGCGACTTCGGGTCGCCGATTCTTCTTGAGCTCCGTCGGGCTCAAGTTGATCGCGACCACCGTCGCCTTGCCACCGATGGCGCGGCCATAGCTCAGCCGGAAATCGAAGGGGAAGCCGGCGACGAGCACCAGGTCCGCCTCCTTGAGCGCGTTGCCGCGCTTGTGGCGGAACTGGATGTCGCTCTTGCGACCCAGCAGCCCGCGGGACATTCCACCGAGATAGGTGGGGATCCCCAGTTGCTTCACCGCGCGGGCGAGCTTGTCGGCGTCGCGCACGCCGACCATCGTCTGGCTGCCGATCACCAGCACGGGGCGCTCGGCTTGCTCTACCAGCTCAGCGACCTGGTTCAGCTGTTCACCGCTCAGGGGCGGAGTCGTGTCGCCGCTGAAGGGCAGCTCGAGGCTCACGTGGGG
>JBFXBK010000338.1:0-10176 GCA_050183255.1 Polyangiaceae bacterium
GCATGCTTCGTACCAGGCCAAACCCGAGGCTCACGGATTTTGGCTACGCGAAGACGCGGCACCAGCAGGCTTGGGATGAGCTCGACCAGAGCGCGGCGCTCGCGGGCTGGGATGAGCCGCAGCTAGCGCCACTGGTCGAGACCGTGCGCGCGGCGGATGAAGGTTGGTTCAAGGGAGCAGAGGAGCTCTTGACCGCCCAGCTCTCCAAGCTGACGCAGGGGCCCGATGCGAAAGTCAGAACGCCTTTCGTTGAAGCCAGCGAGCCCAGCGTGTCCTGCGATCGGGGCGCGACGACTACTTGCAGGCTCAAGGTGACGGTCCAGCAGCGTCAGAACTCAACTCGCGTCGCCGCGAAGCTTGTGGACGCCCAAGGCATGGAGCTGCATCCGCTGATCGAAGTCGAGAAGGTCAACGACCCGCACGTACCGAAGGGATTCGTACGAGCTCGCTGGACGATCACGCTTCCAGAAGGCAGGCCAATCGGCTCCTACAGCGGCGCGCCCGGGGTGAATCCTGGAAGTCGCATTCGCGTGCTGGAGCTGTGCAGCGAGCGCCCAAGGTGCTGGCTGCGTGTGGATTGATCGCAGCTAGGCGCTTCAGCGCCGGGACAGGCGTCGCGGCTTCGCGAAGAAGAAGCCTTGCAGCAAGTCGCAGCCGATCTCTGTGAGCTTTGCGCGTTCCTCTTCGGTCTCCACGCCTTCGGCTACGACCGTCGTCCCGAGCTCGCGAGCTAGGCTCATCATGCTCAGGATCACCTTCTCCTTGGTGCGATGCAGGTGCACGCCGCGCACCAAGGACATGTCGAGTTTGACGATATCGGGCTCCAGCTCGGTGAAGGAGCCGAGACCGGCGTAGCCGGCACCTAGGTCATCGATTGCCACGCGGAAACCAAGAGCGCGCAGGCTAGCGACACGCCCGGGGACGTCATCGAGTTTTTCGAGGGATGCTCGCTCGGTGATCTCCAGCACCACTCGCTGAGCGATCTTCGAGAGCGCCGCAGTTGGGGAGAACAGCTGCGAATCCATGAGATCCGCGGGATGCAGGTTCACGAACAGGTGCGATCCGTCAGGTGCCTCTTTGAAGCCTTCTACGGCACGATCGCGGATACGGCGACCAAGCGCGTGGAGCTGATCCAAGTCCTCTGCGGCGCTGAGCACGAGGCTCGGGTCCGGGAAGCTCGGCTCTTCGGAGCGCATCAACGCTTCGTAGCCATAGATGTTCCCGTCGACCGTGACGATGGGGTGATACGCGAGCCACAGGGTATCCATCATGCGCGAGAAGCGCTCGCTAAGCTCTTTCCTTGCGGAATCAACCTGCGCGCGCCTCGAGTGAGGGCCGGTGCCGTTACTGCGCGCCTCCAAGCCCTGGCGTACGATCTCGAGCACTTGCTCTACTTTGAAGGGCTTGAGCACGTAGTCGTGCGCACCGCGCTTCATCGCGTCGATCGCCGTCTCGACGGTGCCGAAGCCCGTCATCACGATCGTCACCGCGTCGGGGCTCTTGCGCTCGATCTCACGCAGCAAATCGAGCCCGCCCATGTTGGGCATCTTCAAGTCGGTGATAACGACGTCGTACTTGCCGCGGTCCAGTTCACGGGACGCCGCTGCGCCGTCCTCCGCCGTACGAACCTGGTACCCTTCCATCCCGAGGAAGTCAGCCAGCACCTCACGGATGAAGCGCTCATCATCAACTACCAAAACGCGGGTTTTTTCGCGGGTAGCAGCGTCCTCGGGCACAAACCCGAGCGTACAACCAAAGTAGGCAAAACCCTAATCAGAAGCTCAGGTGGCGCGAGCGGCGCAGGATTGGGAAGGTTGGCTGCTCAAACCTTGGGTTCGAGTACTGAACCTGTGCTCCGTACTCGGCAGCGGGGTTTTACGGTTCATGACCAGCGCGCTCGTTGGTGAGTTCGTGGAGCTGGCGCAGCAGGAAGCGACGCTCGGAGCTGTTGTCCGTGAGCTCGAGCGCGCGTTCGAAGGCAGCCTTCGCGGCGTCGAACTTCCGAAGCGCGCGTGAGAGGTGTCCCAGAGTCGCGTAGAGCATGTGGTAGTTCGCCAGGCGTCCGCTGTCGGCTAAGCGCTGCACCAAGGGTAACGCGCGCTCGGCGCCATCGGCCTTCCAGATCGCGACTGCCCGGTTGAGTTCGATAACTGGCGTTGCCTGCTCGCTCTCACCACCCCGCGCGAAGTGCAGCAGCGCGGAGTACAGCCCCGCGATTTGTGGCCAGTCGGTTTCGTCGGGGGTGCTGGCGCGCACGTGCAGCGCGGCGATAGCCGCCTGCATCTGGTAGGGCCCGGCGGCGCGTAGGCTGAGAGCGTGGTCTAGTTCTTCGAGACCCCGCTGGATCGCGATTCCATCCCAGCGGCTGCGGTCTTGATCGTCCAGTCGCACCAAGTTGCCGCTCGAGTCAACGCGCGCTGCGCGACGAGCGTGGGTCAGACGCATCAACGCGACGAGCCCAAGTGCCTCCGCGCGGTGCCGGCGGGACTCATGGGCGGAGTCACCAACTGACCCGCCCTCCAGTAGATCGACGAGCACACCGCCCAGGCGCAGCGCCTCCTCACACAGCTGCCCGCGCATCAGCTGATCACCGGTCGTCGCCAGGTAGCCCTCGTTGAAAATCAGATAGACCACCGACAGCACCGCCTTCAGTCGCTCAGGCAAGAGCTCCGCTGGCGGCACGCGATATGGGATCCCCGCCTCAGCGATCTTGCGTTTCGCGCGCACCAAGCGCTGGGCGAGGGTCGCCTCGCTCACCAGAAATGCCTTGGCGATTTCCGCCGTAGTGAGGCCGCCGAGGGTGCGCAGCGTCAACGCAACGCTCGCCGGCTGGGGCAAGGCGGGGTGACAGCAAGTGAAGAACAATCGCAGCCGATCGTCTGGGAAGGCGTCCGCTTCGGCTTCAGCGGCGGGAGGCTCAGGCGGATCGCTGGAGACGTTCGTCAATTCCGCGAGGGAACGCTGGCGGCTGCTCAAGCGTCTCAGGCGGTCGATCGCCGAGTTGCGCGCGACGCGGGTGATCCACGCAGCGGGATTGTCCGGCACGCCTTCGACTGGCCAGCGGTCGAGAGCGCGCGTGAGCGCCTCCTGAAAGAGGTCCTCGGCTACCTGAAAGGCGTCTTCACCGTGACGACTGGCTCCCGCACGGGTGAGCCGGATGAGCCCGGCGATCACTCGCCCTGACTCCTCGCGGAACACCCGCTCGGCGGCTTCGCGCGCGTCGCTCACGACATATTGACGGGCATGATTGGGCGCACTTCGATCGATCCGTACTTGGCGCTCGGGATCTTCGCGGCCCACTTCAGTGCCACATCGAGGTTCTCTACCTCGATCAAGTAGTATCCGCCGAGCGCTTCCTTGGTCTCAGCGAATGGGCCGTCGGTCGTCATGGTCTCGTTGCCACGGACGCGCACCGTGGTCGCCGTGCTGGTTGGCTTGAGCGCGTCGCCCGCACGCATCACCCCGGCTTTGACCAGCTCTTGGGTGTACGTCATGTAGTCGGCGTGCAGCTGTTGCTGCTCCGCTTCGCTCATGTTGGCGCCAATTTTTTCGTCTGAGTAGATGAGGAGTAGGTACTGCATGCTGGAGCGACGCAGGGTAGGCGCCGATTCGACACCTCGTGGGTTATTTTTTCCTCGCGCGTCCTTGAGTGTTCACGAGCGCAAAATGACAAACGCCAGCCCGACAGGTGTTGAGAGAACACGCTGCTAAGGGGCTGGCGCGAAAGCGAATCGTAGGTCGCTTCAGTCGTACTTCATGATGGGGCGTACCTCGACGCAGCCGTACGTCGCGCTGGGGATCTTCGCCGCCCACTTGAGAGCTTCGGCTTCGCTGGCCGCCTCAATCAGGTAGAACCCACCGAGCGCCTCTTTGGTTTCCGCGAAGGGGCCATCCGACGCCAGCGTTTCCCCGTTGCGCATGCGCACTGTCTTGGCCGTCGAGGTGGGCATGAGCGCTTCACCACCCCTCAGCGCTCCGGCCGCGATCAGCTCCTGAGTGTAGCGCTCGTAGTTCGCGATCAACGCAGCCTGGTCGGCTTCGCTCATGTTCTCGTCGATGGACTCTGCTGCGTAGATGAGGAGTAGGTACTGCATGCTGGAGCGACGCAGGCTGGGTTTCAGATCGACAGCCGGCGCGTCGATTTTTTCTGGGAGCGGCGCCCGGCGGAAGGAAAAACGCAGCTTCTAGCTGGATTAGGCTGAAAACAGCGCGCCTCTCCCCCAACAAAAGCGTCTGGGGTGACTTCGCAGGCGCCGGGCTTGGCCTTAGGGTTTGAGGCTCATGAGCGCTCTGGTGCCAAGTCAGTCGTCCCTGCTGCAACGCTATCTGGAGGTGCGGCGCTTCACCGAGCAGCTGCGGGCGCCGCTGTCCGCGGAGGACTGCATCGTGCAGTCGATGCCCGACGTCAGCCCCACCAAGTGGCACCTGGCTCACGTCACCTGGTTCTTCGAGACGTTCGTGCTCAAGCCCCGTGCGGCTCGTGGTCTCGACTACACGGTGTTCGACTCGAGCTTCGAGTACCTATTCAACTCCTATTACAACAGCGTCGGTGCGCAGTACCCACGCGCGCGGCGTGGACTCGTGACGCGACCGAACCTGGAGACGGTGCTCGCGTATCGGGAGCACGTAGACCAGGCGATGGCACGCGTGCTCGGGACGGAGCTCTCTCTCGAGGAGCAGGCAGTAGTCGAGCTCGGCTTGCATCACGAGCAGCAACATCAAGAACTGCTCTTGATGGATATCAAGCACGTGCTGTTTCAAAGCCCGAGCTTCCCCTGCTACCTAACAAGTGCCGCGCGGAATGAAACTGCGGTAACGGAGGAGGGTGTTGAGCCGACTGAGTTCTTGGATTTTGGGGGAGGGCTAAAGGCCCTGGGGCACGACGGGCCAGGCTTTCACTTCGACAATGAGGGGCCGCGGCACCAGGTCTACCTCGAGGACTATCAGCTCGCGTCGCGGCTCGTGACCAACGGGGAGTTCCTCGAGTTCATCCGGGATGGTGGCTACGCGCAGCCGCTTTTGTGGCTCAGCGACGGCTGGGGGAGCGTGCGCGCAGAAGGCTGGAACGCGCCGCTCTACTGGGTCGAACGCGACGGGGAGTTCTTCGAGTTCACGCTGCGTGGCCTCGAGCGCCTCGATCCGTCGGCCCCCGTGTGCCACGTCAGCTACTTCGAAGCCGATGCGTTTGCCAGCTGGGCCAAGGCGCGGCTCCCCGGTGAGGGCGAATGGGAGGCTGCGGCCCGAAGCTCGGAGGGTTCGCTGCAAGAAAAGCCCTGTGGAAATTTCGTGGAGAGCGCTGCTCTGCATCCCCAAGCGGCGAGCGGCACCGGCCTCCGCCAAATGCAGGGCGACTTGTGGGAGTGGACCGCGAGCGCCTACGCGCCGTATCCCGGCTTCAAGGTCGCTGATGGCGCCCTGGGGGAATACAACGGCAAGTTCATGGTGAGCCAGCAGGTGCTGCGCGGCGGTGCGTGCGTGACGAGCGAGAGCCACTTCCGCCCGAGCTACCGGAACTTCTTCTATCCGGGCCAGCGCTGGATGTTCTCCGGGATCCGCCTCGCGCGCTGACGGATCCCAAGAGAACTGTGTCTCTCAGCCTTCGCTGATGTTCGGCACCCGAGTCAGCTCGAGGGCAAAGCGCTGCCAAGCGCTGCCGAGCTCGCCCCAGGCCTGGAGCGAGTCCTTCATCAGCTTGGCGGTTTCGTCGATGGACTCGCAGGCACGCTTCGTCTGCTGAGTGCTCAGCTCGGTGAACTGGCTGTTCAGGCTCTCCATGCGTGCGGTCTGGGCGCGCATGAGCTTGGCGTAGGTCTCGGTGTAGGGATTGGCGGTGAAGAACTGGTTGGGAAACATGGCTAGTCCTCTTCAGGTTGTTCGCGCCCTGTTCTACGTGAGGCGAGGGTCGCGACGTTGCGTTCCGATGCGGTGGCCCAACCACGCGATCGAGAGTCTGCGGGCACGCCCTCAGCGGGCGAGGTGGCATGTTCTACGCGCCGGCACTGCGAGCGTCGCTTGAGCTGAAGCGTGCTGCTTCCGGCTTTGTCTCGTCGGCGCTCGGCTTCTCATTGCCGTCGGGAACCGACTTCGGCGCGAGCGCCAACCCCAACAGCCCGACGACGCTGCTCAGGATGAGCCCGTAGGTGGCCGTGACGCCAGGGTTCAGCAGGCCAAGTTGCACGGCACCGTGGTCGAACATCCAGCGGAGCGCGCTGCTGCCAAGCACCCCATCTGCGAGCTGCAGACCATGGGATTTCGCCCAGCTGGCCCAGCTGTAGAGGCTGAAGTGAACCGCGAGGCCCGTGGCGGCGGCAGCGAAGGCCGCGCGCTTGTCCATGCGCTTGAACAAGATGCCGAACAGGATCGGCACCGTGGAGGCGGCGACGATGCCGTACACCCCGACCTGGCCGAAGATGCCGAGGAGCTTCGGCGGATGAAGCGAGATCAGCAGCGCGGCGACCCCAATGCCGAGCAAGATCGCTTGAGAGGCGCGGTGAGCGATACGCGCGCGCTGCTCTTCCACGTGGTTCTTGAGTAGGTTCTTTTCCGTGAGGTTCAGGAACAAGTCGTTTGCGGCGATGCTGGAGAGCGCCACCAGGATGCCATCCAGAGTGCTCATCCCCGCCGCGAGCAAAGCCACGGTGATCACCGAGAGCATGCCAGGGCCAAAGCTGTTGGCGAGATACGCCGCCATCACCTGATCCTGACGGAAGGCGCCGGTGGTCGGATCCAGGAGCGCGTCCTTCGGCAGCTCCATCACGCGCGCGTAGAGCCCCACGAGCAGCAGCGCGGTGAATATGCCGAAGCTGACCAGCGTTACCGCGAGGTACTGACGGATCTCGCGTTTGCCCTTTACGTAGAGCGCCTTGGTCATGATGTGGGGCTGGCACACCAGCGCGAATCCGATGATGAAACCCGCCACATAGACGGTGAACGGGCTAGAAAACAGCGGGCTCTTGGGGTTCACACCCATCACCAGATTCGGATCCTGAGCCGCGATCTTGTCCATGAACGGGCCGAACCCGCCGCTCAGGTAGTGCGCGCCGCTGGCGATGATCACCACGCTGACGACCAGCATGATGATACCTTGTAGCGTGTTCGTATACGCATGGGCGTAGGTGCCGCCCACGAAGACGTAGCTGAAGACGAAACCGACGATCAAGAGCAGGCTCTCGATGTTGCTGAGCCCTAGGGTCTGCTGCATGACGATCGACAAGCCGCCCACGATCAGCACGACGAAGCTCAGGCTCAGCAGGTTGACCGCTGCAAAGAAGATGGAGAGCGCCCGCGAGTCGTAGCGCTTGCCCGTCCACTGAGGCAGCGTGATGGCCTTGTGTTTCTCGCCGATGGCGCGAAAACCTGCGCTCATCACGATCAGCCCAACTGCGATGCCCAAACCCGCTGCGAGCCCGAGATGCATGAACGCCGAGAGGCCGTGCACGTAGACGAAGCCGGGATTGATCACGAAGGTCGCGGTCGACGCGATGCTTGCCGCGAGCGTGATGCCCACGACCCACGGGTTCATGTTGCCGCTACCCAGGGCGAAGGACCGAATGTCTGTGGTTCGCTTGTGCCCGAGCCACGCGAGGTAGCTCGTGCCCAGCATGTAGACGATGAACAGTCCCCAAATCAGCGGCCGCTCGGCGATCAAGTCGATGTAACGCATGTCGTCCCCCCGCACCCGCGCGCTCGGGCGCGAGCAATCACTCTCAGGTCATCACCAAGCCGCCGTCGACGTCGAGCACGCGGGCGTTGAAGTAGTCACACTCGATGCAGAAGCGCAACGCGAGCCAGAGGTCTTCGGGTACACCGATGCGTCCCACTGGAATGGCAGCCACCAGCGCATCGCGCGCCTTCTGGTTCATGCCCTGGGTCATCGGCGTCTCCACCATTCCCGGCGCAATGCCAACCACGCGGGTGCCGAACTTCGCCAGCTCCCGTGCCCAGGTTACCGCGTTCGCCGCGAGCGCCGCCTTCGCCGCGACGTAGCTCGACTGCCCACGATTTCCGTGCCGGGAGACCGAGGACATATTCACGATCAAGCTCGGCCGCTCCTCGCTCTCGGCGACGCGGAACGCAAACTCGCGGGCCATGAAGGTCGCGCCGCTCAGGTTCACCGCGGTGACGGCGTCCCAGTCGGCTTTCGACAGCTTGGAGAGCTCGCCCGTGTCGCGAGCCCGCTTGACCAGCAAGCCGTCACGGATGATGCCAGCGTTGTTCACCAGCACGTTCAGTCCGTCCATTCGTTCCTGCGCCCAGGCGACGAAGCCTTCGCAGTCTGACTCTTGGCTGACATCCAGGCGGCGCTTGTGAATTCCGCTCGGCAATGCTTCAAGCCCGGCTTCGTCGACGTCGCCCACAGCGACTCGTGCGCCCAGCTCATGCAGGCGCAGCGCGAAGTGGAGCCCCATCCCCTTGGCCCCACCGGTGATGATTGCGCGACAGCTCTCCAGTTTCATACGCAGCTCCTCGCTCGAGCTCAGAAGTGCTCGGGGTCCAGGCTCTGGGCCTGAAGGTCTTGGGTTGCCCTGATGAACTCGACCTGCAGCCGCTGGACGTAGTTCAACGTGTCCTTCGCGAGCCATGCGCTCGCGTCGACCCAGTGTAGCCAGCGCCCGAGCGCCTGAGCTGCAAGCTCAGCTTGGAGGCTCTTCGCCGCGGGCGGGCTGGCGGCTGGCGCGATTCCCGGAGGGAATGGGCTGAGCCAGGGCGTGCTCTGCAGCGCGCGCAGCCACTGCGCTTGCAGCTGGGCTGCGGGGTGTGGCCCACCGAGCAGGCGCGACCACTCACCGAGCAGCTTGCTCCAGATCACGCCGTGCTTGGGTTGCTGGTTGAACACGGCGCCAAACTAGGGCAGCGTCGGCGCGGCAGTCAATCGAAATGTTGCGATGCAACAAAATGGCGATCTGTGGGACTGCAGCGAGTCGCTGCGCACAGCCAATACCGGCTAAGACGCTCCCAACGTACTGCATGGTGCGTTGCGAAACAAAAGAGCTTGACGGCGCCCAGCCCGATGGCGCAAGACTGACCGACTTGTTGCAATGCAACATGGGGCGCTCGCGACGGGGGCTCCCAGCCTGGAGGCGATGTGCACTGGCGGTTCAGCAGTCCGAATTTCTACGAAGGGTCCCTGCCTGAGGCGCCTGAAGCGGACAGCTACGTCGAGGTGTGTGGGGCCCGCATCCGCTATCGCGTGACCGGCAGCGGGTCTGCCGTGGTGCTGCTTCACGGCTACGCCTCTTCCCTCGATGCGTGGGATGAGGTCGTCCCCGCGCTGGCGGAGCGCCACCAGGTGATCGCCCTCGATCTGAAGGGCTTCGGCTACAGCAGTCGCGGAGCCGGAGACTACTCGCCCGCCGCCCAGGCGCGCATCGTGGTGGCGCTGCTCGACCATTTGGGGCTCTCGCGTGCAGCGCTCGTGGGGCACTCCTGGGGCGCTTCCGTCGCGCTCGCGACGTGCCTTGCGGTACCCGAACGCATCACCCGCCTCGCGCTCTACGACGCTTGGGTGTTCGAAGATCAGCTGCCCGCCTGGATGGTGCTGGCGCGTGCTGACGGCATCGGTGAGTGGATGTTCGGCTGGAGTGGCCACGGGCACGTCGAGCGCACCATGCCCATCGCCTACTACGATCGGCGACGTATCACCGCGGATCGGGTGCGCCGGGTGGAGAAACTCCTGGAGCTGCCAGGGAGCAAGGCCGCGGCGTTAGCTACCCTGCGCGCCCAGAAGTTTCGCCGCCAGGAGCAGCGCTACGGCGAGCTGACTCAGCCCGTGCTGTTGCTCTGGGGCAAGGAGGACTGCATCTCGACGCTGCCGGTCGCCTATCGCTTGCTGCGCCAGCTCAGGCACGCGGAACTCAAGGTGTATCCCCGTTGCGGTCACTTCCCGATGGTTGAGGCACTCGACGAGTCGAACCGCGACCTCGCGCGTTTCCTGGAGCACGAGGTCGAAGCGCCCGAGGCGGACGCGCTAGGATCGGAACTCAAGCGCAGGAGGGCGCCATGAGTTTTCAATCCGTCAGTCCTTGGGGCGCGTTCAAGCGCTACTTCAAGGCGTGGGACACCGCGACCACGCCTTATCTCGACAGTCTGCTCAAGAACCCGCTGCTGCTGGAGCCCGTTGCCGGATGCTTGGGTGCGGCCACGAAGCTCAAGCGCGCGGCAGACACCCTCAGCGCC
>JBFXBK010000339.1:0-10157 GCA_050183255.1 Polyangiaceae bacterium
GGCCACGCACCCAGGTGCACGCCGGCGGGCGTACCGGGGATGCGCAACGGTCCGCGCCCCGGCGAGGCGGGGCTCAAGAGAGGGTGTCAACCACCGGGCGCGAGATCTCCACGGAGTCGTTCGATGGCTGATGCACTACAAATTACCGCGCGGATAATCATTCCGGCTTCTGAGTTGAGCTGGTCGGCGGTGCGCGCGTCGGGGCCCGGTGGGCAGAACGTCAACAAGGTCGCTTCGAAGGTCGAGCTGCGCTTCGACGCGGCGAACTCCCGGGTGCTCAGCGAAGAGACTCGCGCGCGGCTGATGCAGCTCGCTGGCTCGCGAGCTAGTCTCGAAGGCGTGATCGTGATCGTGGCCCAAGACACTCGGGACCAGCGACGGAACCTGGAGCTCGCACGGGAGCGCTTGGCAGAGCTTGTGCGTCAGGCGCTGGTGCGCCCCAAGCGCCGACGTGCCACGAAGCCGAGCCGCGCGGCCACCGCCCGGCGACTGGACGCCAAGAAGCGCCAAGGCGACAAGAAGCGCTCCCGCCAAGCGGGTTTTGACTAAGCGGTGCCCGCTGGCTCGACTAGCAGGATGCTGAAGAACTCCGTTCTTCAGCATCCTGCGTGCTTCTCCGCGCGGAGACTCGAACCACGCTCGCGCAAAACCCCATGAAAGTGAGGGTTTTGCGCGAGCGAGATCTGGTCGAGCTGCGCGCGGGCACGGTTGTTGTTGATTGGCAGGGTGTTTTTCAACACCCTGCTAGCGCCCAGCGCCGCGGGGCGGGCGGCGGCGCAACAAGAGGAGTCCCATCAGCGCTAGCAGTCCGGCAGGCGCCTGTTGGCGCTGATGCAGGGGCCTGACTCGACAGGCACAGCCGGAGTCTCCTTCGGAGGTGGTGCTGGCGGGGTTGAAACCTGCGCCGGCGCCGCCTCCTTGAGCTGCGCCGCCTTGGCTCTCAGCACCGCTGCCGCCGCCAGGCCAACTCCCCGCGGAACCGGCTGCGCCCGCCGTGGCGGCGCCGCCGCTGCCGGTGCTGCTTCCGCCGGTGCCCGACTCCGCCGGTGTCCAGCGGACAGCATCGAAGGCGAGCTTGCGCATCAGGCTGTCGTAGTTCTCTCCGGTGTTGTCGCCGAGGCTGACGTAGCGGTCCTCGCCTTGAGAGAGTGTGTATACACCGAGGCTCACCCAGCCCTTTTGCGTCGCCTGATTCACGCTTGGGCTGCTCGTGACGTTGGCGCCATCGTAGATTTCGTAGACGGCGTTCTCGGAGCTGGCTTCGCTGTTCGGGATGTGCACGGAGAGCTTGTAGTCGCCTGGGCTATCCACGTGGAAGTGCCAGCGTCCGTAGGTCTCCTCGTCCACGGCGTCCGTCGCGAAGGTGTAGTAGTGATGGTCGCCGTAGCCCTCGGCGACGTCCCACCAGTACGAGGTGGTGCGCTCGAAGCAGGCCGTGTCGCTCTCGTCGATGGTGAGCTCAGCGCCGTTCAAGCGCGCGTCGCAGCTCGGCGGCGGCCCGCAGTTGTCGCTGGTGATGTTGGTTCCGAGGCTGGGGTCGCCGAAGTTTTGAAAGGTGCTGGGTAGGCTTTGGCACCACCAGGACCCGCAGGTTTGCTGGATCTGGAAGTGCAAGTGCGTGCCACAGATCCACCCACTGTTGCCAACCCGCGCCACCACATCGCCCCGCTTCACCGACTGGCCCACGCTGAGGTTCGAGCTGCCCGCCTGCAGATGCAAGAACAGCGCCTCCGTGCCATCGCCGAAGGCGATGATCACGTAGTTCGCGTCGTTGGCGTAGGCGGAGTCGCAGCCGTATGAGTTTGAATCCATACGGATCATGCGCACGGTGCCGTCGGCTGGAGCGCTGACTTCGCCTCCAAGGCCAATGCCGATGTCCCAGGCGTAGGCGCCTTCTGCTGTGTGGCTACCGGTGTTGTGGCCCTGGGTGACGGAGTAGGTGACTCCGCAGGGCCACGGCGCGGCCAACTGGGGCGTGGCGCCAGCCGAGCCGGCATACAGCAGACCTAACCCCAAACCAAGAATCCAAGACGACGTGCGCTTCATGTGTTTGCTCACGCTTCGAAGGCGACGCAAACGGCCTGCAGGATTGGGGACACGTCGTTGCTTACGGTGAAGGTGATGCTCACCTTGGTTCCGCTGCCGTCCTCGACCAACACCAGCGTGATCGGAGTGTTCGTCGGTAGATTCGTGAGCTGGTAGAAGCCCATCGGATCGTTGTTGAAATCACCCACGCTGAGTGACTCGACGGTGTAGCCACTGCCGGACGCCGTCCAGGACAGCAGGTTGAAGTCGAAATCAATGGTGAGCTGGTCGGCGGCAGACGGCGACGTGCTGGCGTCGCAGGTCCCGCTGGCGAGTGAGAAGTTCACGCCGGCCGCTGAGAGGCTCGGCGTTTGCTCAGCGAGGATCGCTTCCGCGGGGTTACACGCGACGCAGGCCCCGAAGCTGGTGCCTCCCGTGCCGCCCGAGCTCACGGAGCCGTCCCCGTCGCCAGCGTCCGCGCCGGTTCGATTCTTCGTGGCATCTTCGCTGTCGCAGCCTGCGGCCAGCGAGAGCGCCAAGCCGACGCCCAGTGCACCAATCAGTCCGATCCCCAGTCGCATCCCTCGAGCATACTCCGGCGGCCACCCGGTCGTCGTGGGGCTGTGAGATCAGTTCCAGGGCAAGCTCGCAGATTTTTGGCGGTAAGCGGCCAACGAGCGCCACACGCTGGGGTGAGATCGAGTCGCGCACCCACAATCTGCGCAACCCGTGGCCCCAGGGGGCGAAAGCAGGCCCAGCCAAGGCAATGGCCCTCCAGTGAGGCGAGCGCGCCGGGTCGTACCCCAAGCCACGACCCGGCGCTCACCTCCCTCGAGGGCACTCGCCCCCTAGAAATCGACGTGGGGAAACGGGGCGGCGCTCGCATGGGAGCGGGCGCCGCGCGTGCCCTCGGAGGCGTTTGGGTCAAGCGTGGAGGGCCGTTGCCAAGGCATTTAATCCCCAAGGAAACGAGAGCACTCATGACCCAGCAAGACCGACAGACCCTACTCACCCTGGAGCGCATCGAGCGCGAGCTCGACGAGCAAAACCGAGCCTGGGAAAGGGCCTACGCCGCCCTGGCGCAGTTCAAGGACGCAACCCTGGTGCTCGACGAACAGACCTTCGAAGAGCTCACCGCGCCGCCTCCGGCGCCCAAACTCGCGGCCTTCGCCGCCCGCTGCTGAAAGGAACGAACGATGTCTCAACCTGGAATGACTCTGACAGGACCCAACTACGCGGCGATCAACGCCGTGAACTTTGGCGGCGCGGAGGAGTGCTCCGCTATCCCCCAGAGCCCTTACCTCGGCGTGGAGGAGATGATGGTGCTGCTGTCCACCCGTCTCGGCGCCCTGGACGGTGAGGTGAAGGAGATGATGGCGCAGCAGCAGACGCGCATCGAGCAACGCGCGGCAGTGAGCCATTTCAAGAATGCCATGGACGGGAAGAAGGACATCTCTTCCGACGACTGGCCAACAGTAAAGGGGAACCTCGAGAAGGCGATCAATGAGCTCGAGCCCGGTGACCCGGTGCGCGCCGAACTCGAGGCTGAGTTGTCCAAACTCGACGCCAAAGTGGGGGCTCGCACTCCGGAGCAGCAGGCAGAGTACGAAGCGTTGCAGCAGGACCTGGCCGACGCCGAAGCTAGCGGGGACTCAGCGACCGCGGCGTCGAGGCGGCAATCGCTCGAGTACTACGACGTCAATCACGGTATCGGTGGGATCGACGAGTCCTCATGGAAGGCGGAGATCGCCGAGGTTGATTCGCTGTACCAGGAGCTTGGTGACCAGGCTGAGATGGAGATGCTCAAGCTTCAGAGCCACATGACCAAGCGCACCACGCTGGTTCAGCTCACCACCAACATCGTCCAGAAGCTCGAAGCAGCCCCGGACATGATCGCCAAGAACATCTGAGCGTCATGATCCACACGGCAATGGAGGGCTCTGAAGAGCCCTCCCCCGAGCTGCTCTACGCCGCGGGGCACTGGCTGTTCGAAGCCGAGCGCTACGCGGACGCCGCCACGCTGTTTCGCTTGCTGGCGGTGACCAAACCCAACGACGAGCGCGCCTGGGTGGCCCTCGGGGAGTGCCACGAGCGCGTCGGCCACCAGCGCGTCGCCCTGGAGATGTACGGCGTCGGCATGGTCGAGGCCGAGCCGGCGCCCCGCTGCGCCCTGGGGCGCGCCCGCCTACTCAAGAACCTCGGGGAAGACGCCGATGACGCGTTCTCGGTCGCGCGGGAGTGCATCCTCGAGGCGCAGGCCGACGAGCTGCTCCTCATCTTGGAAGCCTGCGAGCGAATGGATCACTGATCATGGAAGTCACAGCCACGAATAACGCGGCCGTTACGCAGCCGCAGGGAAACAACGGGCTCGGCGCGCCGGACCTGAGTCAGGTCAGCCTGCTGCCCCTGACGGGGGAGGACGGGCTGATGGCGCTGTTCGCCTATCAGAGCGCGAACCGCGCCATCAACATCAAGTCTGCAAGCAAGCAAACCGCCAACAACCAAGAGCTGCGCAAGCAAGCGCTCCAGAAGCTGCGCAAAGCGATCGCTGATGCAGCCAAAGCGCGCCACAAAGGCGGCTTCTGGAACAAGGTGGCTAGCGTCGCCTCCACTGTCGCCAAGCTCGCCGCCGTCGCTGGCTGTGTCGCAGCGGTGGTCACAACGGGAGGCGCTGCCGCACCCGTGGTCGCGCTCGCGCTCTCGTCAGGTGCGTTCCTCCAAGGCGAGACACACATCTTGCAGAAGCTTGGCATGAGCGACCAAGCCGCCAACTGGACCGCTCTCGGCATGTCCGTCGTGGGCGGTGGCGTCGGCGGCGCATCGGCGATGGGTGTCGGGCAAGGCGTTTCCATGGCCGCTCAAGGCACGGCCACGGCGACTGCTGGCGTGGCCACCATCCAGGCGGGTGAAGCCGAGGCGAAGGCGCAGAGTAAAATGGCAGACGCCGAAGCAGCGAAGGTCGATGCCGCACGGATGCAGCGCCTGCAGCAAGTCCTGCTCCAGGCGCTCAAGGACGAAGACGAGGGTTCGGAGCGGGTACTGAGCAGCATTCGCGGGTCTCTGGACGAGCAGCAGCGCACGCTGGAAGCGTGCTTTTATCGGAGGATTTGAGTCATGGGTGACCTGAGCGTGGGTGCAGCGGGCGCGACCTCTGGGGTTTCGCCGCAAGGTGGTGAAGTCACGATGACGGGGGATGCAGGCGGCGCGTTGCTCCCCTCCCCCCAAGCTAGCCTCGAACCGGGATCGGTGTTGGCGCTGGTGGCTTTGCTGACCAGGAGCCATCAACAAGATCGGGCAGAGTCGCGCAAACAGGCGATGCTCGAGGAGGCGAACCTGATGAAGGAAGCACGTGCACGGATCTCCGAGATGCGCGCTCGCGCTGACGACATCCGCAGCGGAGCGTGGGCTTCGGGCGTATCGCAGATCGCGTCTGGAGCGCTCACCGCTGCGGGTGGCGTGATAAAGGCGAACGCGGCGAGCGGCCAGCTGAAGGCGGAGTCAGACCTCGCGGAAGCGCAGGCACGAGCCGGCGCGAACAGCGCGCAGGCGGCCCAGGCGGAGAGCGCCGCGAAGCTTGCTGAGATCAACGCGGACTGGGCTGACGGCGTCTCCAAAGTCATGGACGGCGGAGCGAGCGGTGCGTCTGGTGCCGGAGTGATCCTGAAGGGACAGTACGACGCGAGCGCCGCGGAGCACGACGCGAACGCCCAGGAGCATCAAGCTGCCTCGGACGCCGCCGACCGGCGTCGCCAGATGCTGCAGGACGACGTCGACAAAGCGAACGATCAGATTCGAGCCGTCATCGACTTTTTCCGCGAGATGAACGACGCGGACAACAAGGCCAAGCAGTCCGCCTTGTTCCGCGGTTGAGCGATATACTGGCGGCATGAAGCTAGAAGGCTCGTGCCACTGTGGGAAGGTGCGGTTCCGGCTCGAAAGTCTCGAGCCGGTGCCGTATCAGCGTTGCTACTGCTCGATCTGTCGCAAGACCGGCGGCTCCGGCGGCTACATGATCAACCTGGGCGGCAAAGCAAGCACGCTCGAGGTCGATGGGCGTGAACACGTGAAGGCGTATCGTGCCACCCTGACGCGAACCACCGACGCCGGAGAGACTGAGCAGTACCAGAGCCGCCACGAGCGACATTTCTGCGGGGAATGTGGCTCGCACCTGTGGGCCTTCAACAGCCGCTGGCCGGAGCTCGTGCATCCGGTGTCGAGCGCCATCGATACGGAGCTGCCCAAGCCGCCCGAGACGACTCACATGATGCTGGGCTCGAAGGCGAGCTGGGTCGAGCCGCAGGTCGGGGCGAGGGACAAGTGCTTCGAGGAGTATCCGGACATGAGCCTCGCCAAGTGGCACACGGAGCACGGCTTCGGTAGTTGAGCATGCAGCAGAAGCCGCTGATAGCGTTGGTGATGATCGTCAAGAACGAAGCCGCCGGCATGCGCCGCACTCTGGAATCCGTGCGGAACTGTGTTGACACGTGGAGCATCCTCGACACCGGCTCCACCGATGGCACTCAGGACATCATCCGCGACGTGTTGCGTGAGCTGCCCGGTGAGCTTCACTCTGGGCCATTCGTGAACTTCGAGGCGACGCGCAACCGCGCTTTGGAGCTCGCCGGTGAACGCGCGGTGTTCAACCTGCTGTTGAATGGCGATGACGCGCTGAGGGAAGGTGCGGCGCTCAGGCGCTTCTGTGAGTCGCGGCGAGCTAGTGAGCGCCCCGAGGACGAGGCGTTTCAAGTGCGGGTGCGCTACAGCGCCGAGCTGGTCCACGACTCACCCCGGGTGGTGCGCGCCGCGGCAGGTTGGCGCTACTTGGGCGTCACTCACGAGATCTTGTGTCACCCGGATCGCAGTCCGCCGACGGAGCGCGTGCCCGACGCCTACATCGAGCACGACCTGCGCCCCGAGGACGACCGCACCAGGCGCTGGGAGGAGGATCTCGATCTCCTGCGTGAAGATCTAGAGCGGCGCCCTGGGGACGAGCGCTCGACGTTCTATTTGGCGCAGACCTACGAGTGCCTGGGACGGCTGAGCGAGGCGGAGCAAACCTACCGCGAGCGCATCGCCCTCGGCGGCTGGCAGGAAGAAGTCTACGAGTCGATGTTCCGCCTCGGGAGAGTCGCTGAAGCGCGCGGGCGGCCGTGGAGCGAGTGTCAGCAACTTTACCTCGACGCCTACGCCCATTCGCCATTCCGTGCGGAGCCGTTGTTCGCCGTAGCTTGGCACTGGTACCAGGCGCAGAACTGGCCGCTCTGCTATTTGTTCGCCCAGCGCGGCGCGCAGATCCCCTTCCCTGAGAGGGCGAGCCTGTTCGTCGACGTCACGGTCTACGAGTCGAAGCTGCTCGATCTGGTCGGCACCGCGGCCTACTACGTTGGAGAGTTCGCCGCGGGGCGGGAGGCGCTCGAGCGGCTGCTTCAGGCTAACCCGGACGATCAGCGCCTGCGAGAGAACTTGAAGCTCTACCCTTGAGCTTGGGCGCCTCGGTTTGACAGGCGTTGGTGCCGCACGGAAGCGCTCAGGGTCCGCTGAACACGACCAGCAGCGTCAGAACCACCGCCACGACGAGCGTCGCGATGCCGAGCACCGCAACCCAGCGGTTCGAGCGGAACTCAGCCGCAGACGACGAAGGCGGAGCCGAAGACGTGGGCATGGGCGGTGGACGTCCGCTGTTGCGGACCTCATGGGCGAAGGCTGCGGCGCGCTTGCGTTCGGTGCTCAGGCGCTCGGCGCGCACCTTGCGCCAGCGGGTCATGACTTCTCGCACGTCGGGCGGCAGCTGATCGAGGAGCCGGTTGATCTCGGTGAACTCCGTCTTCTCGTCGTCGTCCCAGAGGCTGTGAAATACGGGCTTCTGCGCCTGCATGCGGGGGTCCGACGCGCGCAGCTCTGCCAAGTGACTGGCGGCCAGTAGGTCATCGACCACGGTTTGGTCGTCGTCAGCGAAGCCCGGCGGGGGATCCGTCGCACGCCTCGCGAGCGGCTCGCTCGGTGGTTTGACCTGGGTGAACTCCGGCCGCCAGTGCTCTTGAGCGCGACCCGATGCAAACGGCAACATCGCGAGCCCCATCTCGCGCAGCGTGGGAAAGCGCTGATCGGGCGTCGGCGCCATTGCCGTGAGGATCACCGCTTCCATCTCTGGCGTCATCTGCGGGCGCCACGCGCGCGGCGACTCGAAGGTGCCAAAGGCGATGGACTGCATCAGGTCGTTGCCGTGCAGGTCCTGCCGCGGCAGGCGACCAGTCATCATCTCGAACAGCGTCACGCCCACTGCGTACTGATCCATGTACGGCTTCACAGGGCGCTCGCCACGCGCTTGCTCGGGCGACATGTAGTGGGGCGTCCCGATGGCGGTGTCGGGCAGCGTGATCGCGTCTGCGGCGCTCATCGCCTTCGACACACCGAAGTCGAGGATCTTCGGCGTCGTGCGGCGGCTCCCGTCGCGCGCCAGGAAGATGTTCTCTGGCTTGAGATCCCGATGCACGACGCCCTTCTCGTGGCCGGCCCAAACACCTGCGATCACCGGCAATAGCAGCTGGGCGGCGCGCATCTCATCCAGGGGACCTTCGCGGTCCAACAAATCCGCGAGGCTTTCTCCCTCCAGGTGCTCCATCACCAGGAACGGCAATCCGTTGAGCTCACCGACGTCGTAGATATCGACGACGTTGGGATGTCGGATCAGTGAAGCGTTCTTGCCCTCGCGCAGGAATCGCGCGCGCACCTCCGGGTGCTCACGCACTTCTTTCCGCAGCACCTTGAGCGCCACGCGCTTGTGGAGACCCAAGTGCACGGCTTCGTAGACTTCAGCTACGCCGCCCATCCCCACCAGGTCGACGACGGCATACCGCCCTAGCGCCGTCCCAGCGGGGATGCTCTGGGTCGATCCACTCAGATATGCCACGAGATCCTTGCGGGCGGGTTAGAGCACCGGACTGTGGAGAGTATCTCAGTGGCTCTGTTGTCGGCACGTTTCATGGTTTCCACACTTGCCCGTAGCGTGGTGGTGCCGATCGCTCTGCTTATTAAAGCGTAGTGATTTCGGCCGATTGACCTCCGGCCTCGAGCTAAACGAGCACTCGCGCAGCCTGAACAAACAGCGAGGCGTGCTAGCAAGCTGTCGCATGTACCGCGCCCGCGCTGCTTGGATTCGCACCCTGGAGAGCTGCTTCTGCTCACCTGTGGGGCAGCTAGTCCAAAAGCTATCGATGAGAAGCCCCCGCCGCAGTCTGCTGCTCGTGGCTGGGGCGAGCCTCTGCCTGACGGCCTGCCCCAACCCGAACTTGTATCAAACGGCGCGCACCACACCGAAGGGCAAGCTTGGATATAGCGTGGCGGCGGAAGGCCTCGGCTTCGAGACCAAGAGTACCGACGAGGACACTGGCGCGAGCGTTCGTTCGGAAACGAACTTCGTGCCGCTGCCTCCGACCTTCATGTTGCGTTACGGCCTGAGCGACGAGCTGGACATGGGTTTCCACGTCTACAACTTCGTTTCCCCGGGGTTTGACCTGAAGTACAACTTCCTCAAGGACGCGGTGGACCTAGCCATCGATCCCGGCGTGCAGGTGTTCACCGGAAGCTCGGGGGACGAGGACTTCACCGTGCTGTACGGCCACCTGCCGTTGATCCTCGATCTGAACTTCAGCTCCAGCATCAGCATGGTGCTGGCGCCAGGCATCACCTACGCGCGCTCCTCCATCAAGCACGGCAGCGACACCATCTTCACGGACCTGAACAGCAACTCCGGGTTCGTCGCGCGCGCGGGGATCGGCTTTGATTTCCGCATCAGCGACGGTTTCGCGCTACACCCGGAAGTGACCTTCCTGCGCGCCTTGAACGACACGAACTGGACGACCTACGTCGCGGGCATCGGCTTCAACTTTGGCAAGCTGCCAAGCTTCCACGATCTCGACGAGTAGCTTTTCGCCCGCCTCCCGGGCGGGCGTGCTCTGAAAGTCTGAGCGCCTCGCTAGCGCTCGGCAGACATGTCTCGGTGCGCTGTGTGCTTTTCGCCCGCCTCCCGGGCGTGCGTGCTCTGAGAGTCTGAGCGCCTCGCTAGCGCTCGGCAGACATGTCTGGGCTCGCTTTGCGGCTGATTCGTGCCGCGAGGAAACGAGAACGTCATT
>JBFXBK010000340.1:0-10123 GCA_050183255.1 Polyangiaceae bacterium
GGAAAGAAATCGACGCTTTGATCTTGGGGGCCGCGCCGTCCTCGCTGCGTTGGTGCCGCGGATTTTGGAGTGGGTTGGAATCGCCGAAATGGTTGGCATGCAGCCGTTTGACGCCAGCGGTGGTTGTCCCTGGGTGGAAGCGTTCATTGATCCGACCTTCTTGTTGTCTGGCGGGACGGTAGTCCACGCCAACGCTGCGGTGCGTAGCCTCGAGGACTGTCGCGCGACGCTGGACACTGCGGCCGGGCATCGCATTTGCGTCGGAGCTGAGTTCTTCGATCGGGCGGTAGCTGCTCGAGTCGACACCGGTCCGATCGCACCTGCCTTATGCCCGATCGGAGAGCTCTTAGCACTCGGGTTGTCCACAAGGAAATCGCGGAGCGCACGGGGAGACCACTCGCGACGGTGCGCACCTATGTCACTCGCACGCTCGCGTCTCTCGGGGTGCAATCTCGACGCGAGCTGATGGCACGTGACAGAACGGGGAAACCATGGACGTAGTCTACTATCACGGCGGGCCAGGCCTAAATTCACGTGCCGACGAAACCTACATCCGACGGCTGTTCGAGGGCGTCGCGTCGAAGGTGCATTTCTGGGACGAGCCTTCTCTGCAGCGTGGAGACTCGCGAGTTCAAGACGCCGCGGACGCTTTCGAGGAGTATCAAAGCATCGCGCTGGAGTATTTCCGCGAGGTTACCGACGGCCATGCGCCGACCTTGCTTGTCGCGCATTCCTTTGGCGCCAACGCCGCAATTCGGGTCGCTCAAGCCTTTCCGGCGCGCATTGCTGGCGTGGTGCTCCTGGCTCCGGGCTTGGACTTTCGGGTGTGTCTCAGGAACATCGGCGCCTGCGCACTCGAGGACTTCAAGACGCTTGGCAAGCAGGTGGATGCGGATGAGTTGTCCCGAAACTTGGAACGATTCGCGTCGGAGTGGCCGAGCGTCGCAGGGCGCGTGTGCGAGCACGTTCTGTCCGACGAGCAGCTCCTTGGTCACTACTGGTTCGATGCGTCGGTCGCGCCTGAGTACCTCGCGCGCTTCGAAGGCACCCATGCGATAGACGCAGCATCCTTCGTTGGCGTCTCACCTTGCTGGAAGCCGGTTTCGCTGACCAAGGTGAACGTGTCAGCGCTCGTGCTGGATGGAGACGCGGACAAGATCGTCAGTCCGGCCGCGGAAGCTTCGACGTTGCGGAGCGTATTCCCCAAGTTGGAACGCGCTGTGCTCCCCGAGTGCGGTCACTTCGTTCATGTGGAGCGAACCGAGCTGGTGCGCGAGCGCATTCTCGCGTTCCTCAGCGGCTTGGAGGGAAGGCGTGCCTAGGCTGAACGCTGGCGACAACCGCCGGATCGCTGAGGTATGCGATCTGCTGTGTCGCATCGAGCTGACTGGACACGACAATGATTCGTGGATGGAACCGTTCAAGGACCTTCTCCGCGTGGATCAGTTCATGCTCTACGCCCTAGCACCGCGAGACGACTTCTTTGAGCTGACGCGATTCGACGCGCTGGGGTGGCCTGCCGGGGCCAAACAGGCAGCCAGTGCCTTCTTGGGTGCCGTTCGAACCGACTGCCTCTACTTCGACCCCATGAGACCCGCTGCGTGGCAGCGGAACCGCGCTTTCACCGAAGTGCAGCTCAGCGCGCGCACGAGAATGCCCTTGCCCGCGGGCCCCCAGCTCGCCAAGCGCATTCTTACCCCGAAGACCGAGCAAGTCCGTGTGTTGGTCTGTGACGGTCCTGCGTTGGTTGCATGGGTCGGTGGCTTGCGCGATGGCACATTCAGGCCGCGAGATGCTCAGGTGTTGTCTGCCATAGCCCCAATCCTGTGCAGAAGGCTAGTACTGGAGCAATCCATTGCGGCAAGTGTCCCATACCGGGAGATGCTGGGCGCGGTTCTAGAGGCGGTTGGGGCGCAGGCGTTCGTGCTTACCGAGAGTGGAGCCGTGGTGCATTGCAACTCGGCTGGGCAAGTCTGCTTGGATATTAACCGTGCGGAAACGGTCGAGGCGCTGCGGTCGATCCTCAAGGCTGCGCTTCGTGGGCGCCAGTTCGCCGGTGCTACAGCGACGCGGGTTGGAAGGTACTGGCTGGTTGTCGATCGTCGAGCGCCGGCAAGGAACCTTGAAGCTCGCTTGGCGGCTTGGGCGAGATCGCTGGACTTGACGAAGCGGCAACGCGAGGTAGCCACGCTTTTGGTTCAAGGGGCGTCGAACGCGAGCATTGCAGCGGTGCTGGGATGCGCGGAGCGTACCGTAGAGGTGCATGTGTCTGCGATCCTCGCGAAGGCTGGGGCTGAAAGCCGGGCGGAAATTATTGCGAGGCTCGTGAGCTCGTGAGGAGCGCCCTCGCACAGGAGAGCGGGGTCGCGTGATTCACCTCAACGCAGACGACAGCGACGGGTTGCCGACGTTCGCGCCGCGCTGTCGACTCTCGACATTGGTGAGCCGCGCAGTTCCGGGTGGGCGCAAGAGTTCGCTCAGCTGCTGCGGCTCGACCAGTTCATGCTCTACGCGCTCGCCCCTGAAGATGGACGGCTCGTCCTCAAGCGCTTTGAGACATCGGGATGGCCGACACGCGCTCGCGAAGCGGCCGTCGAGTTCATGAGCAACGTGCCGACAGACTTCGCGTACTTCAATCCACTCAAGGCCCCCTCTTGGCAGAGGAACCGCGTGCTTTCCGAGGCGCAGCTGGCGCGCAAGACCGGGAAGCCTGCGCCCGCGGCAATTCAGGTCGTCATTCTATTCTCCAGCCGCCGGTAGTTGGCGTCGAATAGCTATGGGCCCTTGACTGTGGAATATTCAGCGATAACGCCTGCTGAAGCGTGGCAAAGAGGCGGGACACCGAGCGGCTACTCAAGGGCAGTAGATAGGAGCGCTAGTGCAATGCTGTTGGCGGTCGCTCTCGGTGAGAATGCAGAAGTTGATGTTCCCGCTCCGACACCACTGATGGGTTGTGCACTGGGCTGCCGGGTTGTTCACGCATCCAATCGGGGAACACATCGTTGCACCTGCGCTCGTACAGGTAGTACCCCCACCCGCACCCCCACTACCAACGCCCGCGGTTCCCTGCGGCGCGCACGCGTAACCCCCACGCTCCAGATGTGCGCAGTAACCACTTGCGCACTCTGAGTCATCGTAACAGACCTGGGAACACTGCGTGAACTCACCCCAGTCCACGCAAACTAGACGATCGCTGAACCCAGCCTCATCGCAGTCGAGTGAGTTGTTGCACGGTTTCCCTGCATAGTATTGTTCGGTGGGGGCTGGAGCTGAGCACGCGCACAACAAGCAAGAGACACAAAAGACCAGCCCACCTCTGGGGCAGGCTACGCGCCAGAGCGGGGTTCTCGAGTTTACAAAGGAGCCGTTCATCCAACCTGCCCGTGATGTTCGACGCTAGTGCGGCAGAATTCTCAAGGCCATACGTGCTTCCACCTAGGGCGCGTCCGTTGCATTGATTGAAGCGACGCTTCGGGTTATTCTGAGATGGTGGGGAGACTCAGCAGCGCGGACCGGACACGGGTGGGTGAGATACGAGAGTTACTCGCCGCGATTGACTTGAGAACTCCGAACTCGGACGAATGGGCTGAGCCCTTCGCGCAGACGTTGGGGCTCGATCAGTACATGTTGTACTCGTTTCAGCCTCGAGACGATTCTCTCGAGCTAAGCCGTTTTGATACGCTGGGTTGGCCGTCCAGTGCATCAACACGAGCGAAGTCATTCCTCGAAGGCGTGAGGCCCAATTTTGCGTACTTCAATCCACTGCGCCCAGCGACGTGGCAGCGAAACCGGGCGTTCGCGGAGGCGCAGCTCATCGAACGAACGGGCATGACTCCGCCATCTGCACTTCGCCTTGCGAGGGAAATACTCACTCCCCAGACTGACCAGTTGCGTACGCTCATATGTGACGGACCGGCTCTTGTCGCTTGGGTTGGCGGTTTCCGAGACGGGCGGTTCGCCTCAAGGGACGTTCAGATACTTCAAGCCCTCGTTCCATCGCTTCGGGCACGACTGCTAGTCGAGGGTACACTCAATTTGAAGTGCAACTACCGCGAGCTCTTTGGAGCCGCGCTTGAGAGCATTGGGGCCCCGGCGTATGTTATCAACCAAGGGGGAAGCCTTGTGCATGCTAATGCTGTGGGACTCGCGCTCTTTGCGGACAGTCGAGTCGACATACAGAACCGGCTACGAAGGATCTTGCAGGCAACGAAGAAAGGAGAGTGCGCGCCAGGTTTGAGCGTTTCTCAGGTTGATGGGTATTGGTTGATAGTGGACCGAACCCTGGCGTCGGGTAGACATGAAGCGCGAGTTGCATGTTGGTGCCGCGATATGCGGTTGACTCCACGACAGGGTCAGGTCGCCGTCCTAGTGGCCGAAGGCCATACAAACTCTTCGATTGGAGCCATCCTAGGATGCTCTGAGCGAACTGTGGAAGTTCACGTTTCTAGCATCCTCGCGCGAGCGAGCGCTTCCTCAAGGGCTGAGCTTGTTGCTCGCCTGGCACTGTACGATTCCTGATAGTTTCGATCGCTTCCGTTCAACTCTTCGGACAGCCACTTCGGTATCAAAGCGGCGATCTACGCGGAAATCTGCGCGGAACCGCGCTCCGCAGAGTCCGTACGGAACCTCGCGCGCCGAACGCGCCTATCTTGACACACAGGCGCGCCGTGGCTGCGTACCTACTCGGCTAGGCGCTTTACGCGCTCACCGTTCCTGCGCACGACGAACTGGTGAACGTTCTTTGGCTGCTCGAGCGGAGCTGGCTCGTTGGTGGGCTCAACGCTGCGCGGGCCAGCGAGAGCCACTTCGTCACGTCGCATCGTCACGAGGCCGTCACCGACGAGGCCTCGAACCACCTCGGTGGCGACGTCCAGTGGGAGCGTCGAAGCAAGAGCGAGGGTCCGCACCGTCATAGGCCGCCCAGACTCCGTGAGGATGCGCAGCACCGTTTCGCTTCTAGCCGGGGCGGGCTCGGCGAGAGACGAACTCGGGGCTGAGCGCGGGCGGACGTTGGCGCTAGGAGGCTTCCCTTGCTTCACCGGCGCGACGGGAGGGGGCGCGGCGTTCCGCTTCTGGTTTCGCGCTCTGGAGACCTTGGGCTGCCGCGACGCCAATGGGCGGGCAACCGGGGTAGGCTGTAGCGCGCCTCCAAGTGCTGCTTGTACGTGTTCGAGTACTGCTTGGCGGATCAGCTCGTCGAGGTCTGAGACGAAGGCATCAACTCGTTCACGGATAAGCTCGTTCGCGGTGGTCATGTGCGAACGTGTTTGCGATCGTTTGGATCGATCGTCAACTCAGTTTACGGCAAGCATCGGTCACCGCGCGGAAAGAGATGCACCGAGCTGGCGCTCAACGCAAAAGCGCCCGCTCATCGGATGGATGGAGCGGGCGTCCGGTGTGCGGCAGATCGCGACTACTTGCGCCCAGCACTGTAGCGCGTGGCGCGCTTCTGGCCCTTCTTCTTGAGGCGGCCTTCAGCGAGAAGCTTCTTCACTGGGAGCGCCAGCTCCTTGGTGGGAATGGCGATCCCTTTGCCAATCTCCTCGATGCTGGTCCCCGGATTCGACCTCACGAACTCAACGAGCTTCTCAGCCATCTCGTTCAGTTCTGCAGCGGTGCGCTTACCACCACGCTTTCCTGCCTTCTTTGCCGGAGTGCCAGCGGCAGTGGCCGTAATGGCCTTTGGGCGGCCGGGACGGCGAGGGGCCGCGGGCAGCGCTTGCCCGAGAACCGTTTGCACGTTGTCGAGGATCGATTGGTGAATGAGGTCGGTGAGGTCAGCGACGAAAGCGTCGACGTGAGCACGGATCAGATCGTTGGTCTCGGCCATGGGCCGTCATTGCTGCTGTTCCGCAGTGGTGTCAACTACATCGGATCGTTGACAGCTGGGGTCGGAGTGTGACGCTAGGTTGTCGCGCGGAAAGTAGGAGTTGTTTTGGCGGGCCCTTTGAGTCGCCGTGGGTGTGACTCAGGATTCTCGGACATCTCAACCACTGGACCCGCGAAGCGCGAGGAACCGCGGAGGGGCCGGGGGGTTGTCTGCGGGCCTCCTGGAGGGCGGGTCGTTTTCGCGCAACTGCCTGTCGCTGGGACCGACGGGTGTTTGCACCGGGGAACGTTGTAGCGCACCCACGGGGCCTCGAACTACATGGACTTGTCGCGCCAGATCCTCGAAGTGCTCATCGCCCACGGCAGGCCGATGAGCGTCCGCCTACTCGCGGTCAGTCTTCGTGTTTCTCGTGAGGCGTTGAAGCAGCGGCTAGTGTCTCTAGCCGCAAGCGGTCAAGTGGAAGTCTTCGGCGAAGGCCAAGTCAGCCTTCTCGGAGTGGGTGACTCACGACGATCTCCGGAGCGAGTGGTCATTGAGACGCTGCGGCTGGTCGGGGGGACGATGAGCGTGTCGGATCTGGCTAGGGCGACCGGGTTGTTGCCCGCGACCGTGAGCCAGTGCGTTCGCGGGCTGCGTCGTGCTCGCATCTTGGTTCAGCCCTTCAAGGGCAAGTTCAGATTGAGGCGACCCAAGTGACAGCGGGCCACGACGTTGAGGCGATGCCTGTCGACGGCATGGGTGGGCCTTGGCCGATGTGGTCGAGCCGGTCGCTTGGCGGGCTCGGTATGAGCCGCGCGGAAACGATAGATGTGGCTAAGAGATGTTACCTCTATGTGACGGCCAGGATGAAGGGACGTGTCCTACAAATCACGTCCGACCGCGCGGTCGCGTTGAGGTGCAACCGGGCGATTCTTTGGGACTCCCGCTGTGCCTCGCGGACATACGGCGCGGTACCGGATGTTCAGCCTTGCAGATTCGGCGATGCCTCTGTAAGTCGCTATGCAGGCAGGTTCCCCGCCTGCTGAGGCTCCAACCAGTAACGTATGGATACGCGAGGAAACGGACTCCTCGCGAAGGCGGTGGTGTGCGCGCTCCAACCTATCTCTCGAACGGTCAAGGGCTCGAGATTCAGCTCAAGGGCTGTTGCGCGCGATCAGTTGGTGGCGGGGACGCATTCCCCTGGGGGATCGCGCTTCACGCGCTCGATCAGAGGTCCGAACGAAACGCGGTTGCCGTAGAGCTCAACGCCAAACGAGATCGCGTTGCAGGTCCCAGTGCTCGTGCCAACCTCGAGATCCGCGACGGCGTAAGGATCGGTGAAGAGTGCACAGTACCCCACCTGGAGCGCACGCAAGTAGTAGTCGCCCTCGGCTTTGAACTCAGCCGGATCGAGCCATCCGGCGAGCGTGACGTCGTTCATCTCTATCTGGGTAAGGTCGGCGCCGACTGGGAACGCAAAGACGGGGTCGTGGATGGTGAGTTGGCCGTCACGCGGGCCGGCGTAGTACGCGATCGTCAGCGGGCGGGAGAACCGAAACTCGTAGCGTCCATCGACTTGCTGGATGCTCGAGGTCTGCATCAACGGCTTGAGGGGGCTGGCTTCGACCGTGTCAGAGAACACCTCAATCGGGACGTTTCCGTCGTCCAGCCCATTCACTTCGCTCTGAGCGGACTCACTTGCGGCCATCACTCCCGCCGCAACGGGACTCCCGTCTTGCAGCGAGACGTGAAGCACCGGGATCGCAAGGTCGTTTCGCCAGTCGATCTCCAAGAAGTTCCAGGGGTACGTGTCCCGAAAGAAGCGACCATACGCGTTGTCCACGCCTCCAGGGCCATCTGCCAGATCAGCTTCGTCGTACGGAACCGAGGGCTTGCAGTGACCCGGGCCATCGGTCGCCCCACCACGACGATCCAAATCAAGGCCGGGGAGCATGTTCGGCGCCTGGCTTTGAATACCCATCATGTAGAAGGTCGCGCCCGGCTCGAGCTCCTGAACCCCGCCCGCTGCGCCTCCCGTCCCGGCTGCGCCCGCCGAACCGGCTCCGCCGCCTATTCCGCCAGACCCCGCGGCGCTCGTACCTCCCGAACTCTGCGAGCTGTCAGAATTTCCGCACGAGAAACAACCCAGTGCCAGGAGACACACGATGCTGCCTAAGTTGCTGAGACGCTGCATAAGAACTACCCCTTCGTGCCAATCCTGCGCCACGGCACCTGGATTTGCAAGCCACTGGGCGATGCTAGGCCTGCTACTGGCGTTGGCCTGGCTCATGGTCGGATGCAGCCGTGCGGAGTCGCACTCGGCGCCGCGCGCGGACTATGAGCTCGATCTGGTGGAGATCCCAGGCGGCCCCGTCGAGATGGGCTTCACCCGAGGGACCCTGCGGTGGACCGAACAGGTCGCCGCTCTTCGCGTCGGCCGACTGCCCGTTTCCGTGGGGGAGCTGGAGCGTTGTGTGGACGCAGGAGTGTGTGACCCCATCGTACCGACCGACAGCTGCTGGCCGGCCTCGGTGTTCCCCGAGGCCCAACGTCCGGGGGACGCACCAGAACTGTGTGCCTCCATTGAGCAGGCCAAGCAGTACTGTCGTTGGCATGGTGCTCGACTGCCGACACCGAGCGAGTGGCTGCTCGCTGTTCGCGGGGCGAGCGTGCAGCGTTTCCCGTGGGGAAACAGCTCGGCGACCCCTGCGCAGCATCTTCTGGCGGCGGAAGCAAGAGCGCCAGGAGGTAGGATTTTGGGGGATCATCCCGAAGGCGCCTCCGCGTACGGGGTTCAGGACGCTCTGCCCCTGGGCGCCGAGCTGCTGGGTCCGAGTCCGGAGAGTCGAGTGAAAGGGTGTCGGGCGGAAGGTTGCGCCGCGGCTGGAACGGAGCCTGGGGCCATCGATCGTTGGGGCACGTCCGAAGAGGCCTTCGCAGCGTTTCGTTGTGTGAAGGAGATGAAGTGATGAAGAACGTTCCGATCGCGATCGCTCTGCTGGGAGCCATCTCTGCAGCCTCATGCGCTGCGGGCGATGACGCCCCGCGCACGTCGAGCCACACTGCGGCGCTGCAGGTGCCCGGCCTCACTCCCTACCCATGCGACGAAGACTTGCAGTCGACGTGGGATGGCACACAGGTGCAGCTGATGGTCGCCGACGCCTGGACCAGCTGCACGTTGGTGGAGGTGCGTCCTGGACAGCCAGAACCGTACGCCGGGCACACGTTGTGGGAGAGCAGCTCGGACGACTACCTCACAGAGGTCGCAAACCGGATGCGCTCAACCTTGATTGCTATGGGGAAATTAGAGGACCCGCTCGAGGGCTGGGCGAATCTTCGGAAAGGCGAACTGAACTGCGACCCGGCGGGGGCCGGTCAGGGTCGGGTCGCTGCCCCGCTTACCCTCACGCCGCCCACGGCCAAGGTAGCGGAAATCGCGCCCAACTTGGTCGCGGACTACCCAGCAGACCTGGACCTACGCACCGCCCAGATCTCGCTCTGCGTCGCGGAGAAGCTCCGCTCCCAGAGTCCAGGCGGTACAGCAGGTGCCGCGCTGTTGCTCGACGCGGCCTCCCAGCGGGAACTCTCTCAGGTGACGGCGAAACGCGCAGAGATGGCGGTCGCCCACTTCGCGCAGCTGGCGAGTGCATTCGCGCGGACCGACACCACAACGCCACCAAGTACGGTCCCCACGACCGACGTCGCGCGTCTTTACTACCTCAGTCGCTGGATCACAAATCCGCGAGGATACGTGCCAGGCACGGAGGCCCTCAAGAACTGGACAACCGCTGACCTTCAAGAAATGGGTAAGGACTTCGCGTCCGCGGTTCAGCTCGCAACGGTGCTCGGGCGCGAGTCGATGGACTTGGCGGCGCGCAGCCGAAGCGCGCGTCTCCCCTATCAAGCGGCCGCCACCGCCAGCCGAGCGGATGAAGCTTGGGGGGCAGGCTCTTGGCACCAGCGGACTCTGGCAACGGCCTTTGGCGGGGACCCGCTCGCCTTTGAGCAACGTTTCGCTGCGGATGCAAATCGGAGTGATCCCTGGACCTACGATCTCTGGCTGTCCACTCGACTGGGAGGTTTCAACTTCCAAGACCACTCTTGGCCCTCGAAGGCAAAGGCACCTTATGTCACGGCGGGGGATGCTGCGCCCGAGCAAGGCTCTGTTCTCAGCCTCGCCAAGCGGTTCGATGCGCTTCGTTTCGCCTTGCAGTTCAGCACCGAGAACTGTGCCACGATCGACGAATAGGCCTCGTTCGAGCCTCTCTGGCAGGAGCTGGATAAGTCTCTGCGAAGGCTCCACTGCACTACGCC
>JBFXBK010000341.1:0-10115 GCA_050183255.1 Polyangiaceae bacterium
GATACTATCTGGGAGGCGTTCCCGAGGCACCCGCCGCAACGGATGGAGGCGGCCCAAGCGTCCGCTCGAGCCGTCGAGGGCACCCACGAAGGCCTTGAATTCAAGGAGTTCGGAGTCCGACAGCGCGAAGAATACACCTCGCAACGTCGCGTACACCATCAGCTCGTCGTCGGGCCATTCGACCGCCTGCAGCGCTGTGCGGAGCGCCAACACCTCCTCACGCCCATGAAAGGACCGTCCTCCAACGAGTACGTGAGGCAAGCGTCGGGCTTCCAGTGCGCGAACGTATGGGCGCGTGACATCCTCGCCGAAATTGACGAAGCGCCGGAACAAGCAGCAGACGTCGCGTGCGGCAATCGGCCGGGTTCCCTCGGGAGTGTCGACGGTCCAGCCGCTCTGGTTTACCAGCCATTCGATGTACGCCCCAACCGCGTCAGGGAGGCTCAGCTCGAGCTGAGTGAGCGTTACGCGTGGGGTGGTCGTCCAGTCGGGGTAGGGCGCTGGAATCGGCAGCACCACCACGCTCGGTTGACTCAAGGATTCTTTGCGGAAATTCTCCAGGGCGACGTAGCTGGCCTGGTGTGCCCCGCCGGTCATGCGCGTGGAGAAGCACGTATTCACCAGATTCTGGATCGCCGGACGCGAACGAAAGCTGGTGCTCAAGTGGAGCAGTTCGGCGCCGTTCCGCAGCAGCTGTTCCTTGACTCGCTCGTAGAGCAAGATGTCTGCTCGGCGGAAGCGGTAGATGGCTTGCTTTGGATCGCCAACGACGAACAGCTTGCCTTGCTGTGGCCGAATCTTGCTGATCCGCACCTCCTTCGGGTCGTCTGCGGCTAGCAGAAGCAGGATCTCCGCTTGGAGAGGGTCGGTGTCCTGGAACTCGTCAACGAAGAGGTGGGTGAAGCGCTGAGCGAGCTCACCGCGCACCGTTTCGTCGCGCACCAGCAGATCACGAACCGAGCGCAAGAGGTCGAGGAAGTCCAACACGCCCGCGCTGCTGAGGCGTTGCACATAGCCGTCGATCACTGGCTGTAGCGCGTCTTTGAGCTGCGCCGCGAGGTCGGCGTCCAGCAGGCAGTTCAGCTGCTTGAGATCGAGAACCAGCTGTGCGCGTCGCTCTCGTAGCTCGACTATCGGCAAATCGGGCGCGACGTCTCGCGGCGCTCCAGCATACTCCCACCACGCTTTTTTACCCGTGCGGAAACGAGCGCGGGGCAGCTCCGCGAAGAGCGCCTCCAACGCGTCCAGATCGGTCGCTTGGGCGGCCCGTGGAGCGACGCGCTCGATGCGGCGCCCAAGCTCCCGCAGACCTTGCACCAGGTAGGCGTTGGGCTCGAAGGCCACGTCGGCCACGCTCGCTAGATCTCGAAGGCGAGCAAGCATCTCGAGCAGCGCCGTCTCTCGGTCGAAATCCGGCGGTGACTGCCAACGCGCCGGGAAGTCGCGATGATCGACCAGAGTTGCTGCCGCCCATAGAATGAGTTCTCTGGGGCTCTCGCCTTGGCGCAACGGCTTGCGACGTAGCATGCGCCGAAGCCCCGGCGGCGGCTCCTCCAAGTGCTGCTCGAACCACAGCGAAAACACCTGCTCGAGGTGCTCCTGGCTGGCTTCGGCGTCGATCACTTGAAAGTCGGGATCGACGTCCGCCTCGATCGGGCGCTCCCGCAGCAAGTCGGCGCAAAAGGCGTGGATCGTTGCGATGTGCGCCGTTTCCAGCTCCTCGAGCGCGTGATTGAGGTTGGTGCGTTGGATCGAGTTCTTCTGCGTCTGCTGCCGCCGGCGCTCGAGCTCCGCGCGCAGCCGCAGCTTCATCTCGCCCGCGGCCTTCTCCGTGAACGTCAGGGCGACGATGTGTGAGAGCTGAGCAGTGCCGGACTCCACCAAGGTGGTGATCCGCTCGACGAGTTGAGTGGTCTTGCCGGTGCCCGCGGCGGCCTCCACCACGAAGCTTGAATTCAAATCCTCGCGGATCCGCTTGCGCGCGGTGGCGTCTGCGAGCTCGGTCATGGCTCCTCCCGCAGGCGGCGGAGCTGCTTGATCAGTGGGTGAGGCTCGGTCTTGCGGGCCGTGCGCTGTTCTTCGTATGGTCCACACACTGGCTTGAAGTCGCAGTACTCGCAGCCGCGCGGCTCGGGCGCTGCAGGCAAGAACGCGCCGTCCACTAGGCTTCGTAGCGTGTCGCTGAAGAGCTGCACGGACTGCCGGGTGTAGTCGTCCAAGGGTACGAAGTATTCGCGATACTCTCCGCGTCGAGTCGAGTAGGCGAGCCGCCCCCCTGAAATCTTTGCCGTGGGGAACAAGTTCTCGAGCGCCTCGGCGTATAGTAGCGGCTGCAACGTGCGTCCACCGCGGATGCTGAATCGCCCGCGATTTTCCGGTAGGGCCGCGCGCCGCACATCGAGCGGCGCCCCCGTCTTGTAGTCCGTCGCGCGCAGCGTTTCCTCTCCCCCAAACCGGGCACGTTCAACACTGTCAATGGCTCCCCTCAAGGTGATGCCGCAGCGCAACTTGACAGGTTCGAGGCGGCTACCTCGATCGCGGTCCGCGCGGCGAATACCGAACGCCAGCTCGAAGTGGATGGGTTCCCAGTCGCGATCTTCTGCCAGTTGCTCGAGCCAGCCCCGGAGATCGCCCGAGATCTCTTCGATGCCATCTCGCCACACGCGTTCAATGGCGGGCGCGAGCTGTTCGCGGTAGCGCGCCTCGGCCCGTTCGAGGATTTGCTCCATGAGCACGGTAGCGTCGGGGAGCTGCTCCGCTGAGAGCGGCAGTTGCCCCGCGGATTTCAGTGCTTCCGCTACCGCCTGCTGGACTTCATGGATCAGGCGACCTCGGGTCAGTGCATCCAGTCGTTCGGCGCGCGTCGCGGTTTCTCGCGGAGAGAGCCGGAGCACCGCCGAGAGATAGAAGCGATATGGACACGCCGAGAAGTGTTCCAGAGCGGTCGCTGAGTAGGGGCGCGCCTCGAGGCGGTGCCGCGCGAGGGCGTCCTGCGCCGCCTGACTCGGATCCACCAGGCCATCAGCGCTGCGCCAGCCCCGCAGGTTCCAGCGTCTCGCGCGGAAACGCAAGGCGCGCCCGAGGTGCGGGTTGGCGCTCACTAGATAGCCAGCAGCGCCTTGGCGCTTCTCCGCTTCCTGAGCTCCGAGGCAGCTCTCGAGCAACGCCAGGTCGTACTCCGCATCGTCAATGGCGAGCTCGGGCCGCTCAGGTGCCGGCCAGCCCATGCGTCCGTGGGCCGCGTCGCGGGCCCGCTGCGCGAGTTCTTCGAAGCTTGGCAGGTGACCACTGGCGGCGCGCACCACCTCCAGCGCATAGAACGATGGTACGCGGGGCCGTGCGCGCTCCATGTCGACCCGCGGGTAGCTGAAGACGACTCCGCGCGTCGCCGCACCCACCCCGAGGTGCAACATCGAGCGCTCCAAGCCCACGCGCTGCTCGTTCTTCGGCAGGGTCTTAAACTGTTGCCTAGCGGAATCGAGAAGTAGCGGGTCCTCCGCTACTTTGTGCGGGAACAGTTTCTCTGCCAGACCGGGAATGAAGACGTAGTCGAACGCCAGACCGCGGGCGTCGTCGACGCTCGAGACGAATACTTTTCCGGCTTGCGCCCCGCTCGGGCGCCCTGCCAACTGACCGAGGCGTGCCGACAGCACCAGCTGGACCTCGTGAATCGAAACGGGGCCCACGGCGCCCATCGGTTCGAGTTCGCCCAGCAGCTGGAGCACCCGCGTAGGTCGTTCCAACGCGCAGCTGGCGAGTTCTCGCAGTGCCTCGAGCCACTGACTCCAGCTCCACGTAGGTTGGTCTGGGAGCTTCGCGAGTTGTTCAATGAGTGGCAGCGCAAAGCTCGCGAGTTCTCGCAGAGACTGAGCGTCGCGACTCAGGCGCGCCCGCTCGCCGTCGCTCTCGCTTTCTGCGTTCGCCAGCTCGAGGCGCTGGGCCTCGCCGTACAAGCGCTTCTGCCAGCGGTCGGCACCGCCAATCACCGCGGCTTCGTTGAGCAGCCGCTCCCAACGTCGCGGTGCCGGGCGCGTGCCAGTTGCGTCCAAGTTTTGGTCCCGCGCGGCTTCCAGTAGCTCCTGTTCGCTGGGTTCAGCAGCTGGCGCCGCGGCTTCCGGGAGCAGACCATGCTGGTCCTCGGGTGCTATCCAGTCTCCCTCGGCGCTGGTGCGCTCGTCGGGGGATCGCGCGCAGCCGAGGGACAGGTACTCGGCGAATCGCGCGGCGCTGAAGCCTTCCGCGCGGCAAGCGAGTAGGGCGAGCAGTCCGCGCCCCGCTGGATCCGGTCGCTGCAGGCCACGCGCTAGGTGATGCGGGATGCCCGCGCGACCCAGCGCTTCACTGATGTGCGGCGCGTAGTTCTGCGGACTGCGCAGCAACACCGCGACGCGCTCGAAGGGCACGCCTTGCCCCGCATGCTCGAGGATCCGTCGCGCGATCTCGACGCACTCGCGATTTTCCCCGGGCGCGCTCAGGATGCGGACCCCAGCGTCGATTTCGCTCTGCTCGAGTTCTCTCGGATTGAACAGCTCGAGTTGAAGGCGGTCCAGGCTGGTTCCACTGGCGTCGCTCTCCAGGTATTCCGGGGAGACGCCGAAGGCCTTGGCCAACCAGATCTCGCTCTGTTTGTCGCCGTGGGGAAATAAAGCCGTGCAAGGCAGCCGGCGGCCCAGAGCAGTGAGCAGCTCCGCCTCCGCCGCGTGGTGCACCCTCGGATCGAGGAACAGCACCGCGGAGAACTCGAGCGCGCAGTCAGCGAGCGCGTTGCTTGCAAGCTCGAGCACCTGGGCGCGCGTCACGAGTTTGAGCCGCGCTAGCTCGCGGCGTAGGCTCTCGAGCAACCGGACCAGATCCGGCGTTTGGCTCTCCAGCGCGTTGAAGGATACGCGCCCCAGCTCCAGGTCGTTGAACGTGCGCACCAAGGCGCGCGGAAGGCCGGGGCGCTGACCAACCCCAGCGAACCGACCGAGCTGACCGGAAGCGTGGAGCGCGGCGATCACGCGACAGGCGGCTGCTTCCATCCCGAGCTCGGTCGCCGGCAGTCTCCCCGACTCCGCCAACGCGCTCTCGACCAGTGCGCCGGCAAAGCTCGACAGGCTTTGGCGTTGCCAACCGAAACAGGCTCTCTCTGGCTGCAAGCTGCCGTGCACCAGCCGCGAGAGGGCGAGGGGAGTTCCAACCAGTAGGAGTCTGCTGGCGTCGCCCTGAGCTCCAAGCCACGCGCGCGCGTGACTCAAACGGCGTTCGGCCCGGTGGGACACCCAGAGTTGATGGCGCGGTTCAGGCACGGCCTCTGTATTACCGCTCGAGGTCGACTAATGACTAGCGCGCAGCGAACCGTACCTCGGCTATGCTTCGACGGATGCGCTGCGCGTCGCACCAGCCCGAGTGTTTTGCTCGTGGGCGGGAGTTTTCTCGAGCCGGTTGGGTGAGGGTATGAGCGCACCGCCGTCTACGCGCCCAACCCTCGCTCAGACGAGTGAGCCGCCCGCGAGCATCGGCCCTCGCAGCAGCATGCGCCCAAGCATCGTGCCGGTGGCCCAAGAGCCGCGCATCGGGCTGGTGCTCAGCGGGGGGGGAATGCGCGGCGCCTACGAGGTGGGCGTCGTCGAGGGCATCGTGGAGGCGCTCGACACGCCAGTTCACCGGCCCTCGCCATTTCGTGTCTTCGCTGGCACCAGCGTCGGGGCCATCAATGCTGCCTACATGGCTGCGAACACGCACCGCGCTGATCTGGACATCGAGCGTCTGCGGCACACCTGGACCAGTTTGGAGATCGAGCGCCATCTGCAGTTCGACCCGTTGGGCTTCTTGTCGTTACGTGCAGGGCTGCGTCGAACCGGCAATGGTGGCCAGGACCAAGAGCACTTCGGCCGGTCCTTGCTCGACCCGCGACCGCTCGAAGCCATGATCGCCAGCAGTATCGAGTGGGAGTCTCTGCACGACAACGTCGATGCCGGGCGCACCCTCGCGCTGTTGGTGGCTGCGCTGGACGTGGCCACGGGCAAGACCACGATTTTTTCGGAGATCGCGCCGGCAGCAGACTTTCGTCCTTCTCGCGACCCGCGTCGCCGTGCGGAAGTGGGCCTGATCGGGGACGAACACGTGCTCGCTTCTGCCGCGATCCCCTTGTTGTTCCCCGCCAGGCGCATCGGAGCGTCCTACTATTGCGACGGCGGGCTGCGCTTCAATACCCCGATTTCTCCTGCGATCCGTGCCGGCGCTGATCGGCTGGTGGTGATCACGCTCTCGGGGACTCGTGAGGAAGGCATAGAGCCCGAGGTGAAGATCGACGAGTATCCGAGCCTGTTTTTCCTTGCGGGAAAGGTGATGAACGCCCTGTTGCTCGATCAGGTGGTCTACGATCTCGCGGTGCTCAAGCGCTTCAACCACCTGGTCGCCGTGATGGAGCAGGCGCTTCCCGCTCAAAGCTTTGCCGAGGTCGAGCGTCTGCTGGTCGACTCCCGCGGGGCGCCATACCGGCGTATCGAAACGCTGGTGTTCAACCCTTCGGAGGACCTGGGCGCGATCGCCACCGAGCACTTGCATCGTCACCTCGACTCGTGGCGCCTCTCGCGCATCCCGCGCTGGCTGCTGGGCGTTGCCCGAGGCTCCCAGGCCGACTGGGCGGCGTACCTGCTGTTCGACGGCGGGTTCGCGGAACGCTTGATCGAGTTGGGGCGAAAAGACGCCCTCGCGCGCCGCGAGGAAATCCGCGAGTTCTTCGGTGCTGCGTGCGTGTTGGCCCCGTGAGCCGGGTCGGCCGCTGAAGGCTCGACCGCGTCACGAACATGTGGCATGTCCGCGGCCCTCGCCTCGCTAGGCTCGCGCAGAGCGGTGCTGCCAGGTCGGGCGGACCCTAGGAATCCATTGGAGGAACGATGAGCAAGGTTCTGATCGTCGGCGCAGGCGGTGTCGGCAAGGTGGTGGTGCACAAGTGTGCTCAGGTCCCCGAAGTCTTCAGCGAGATCGTGCTCGCGAGTCGTACCCTCTCGCGCTGTGAAGCGATCGCTGCCGAGGTGAAGGAACTCACTGGGCGTGACATCGAAGTGCGCGCTCTCGACGCGGACAACCCGGAGAACACCATCAAGCTGCTCGATGAGGTGAAGCCGGATCTGCTGCTGAACGTCGCCTTGCCGTATCAGGATCTCGCGCTGATGGATGCCTGCCTCGCCCGCAAGGTCGACTACCTCGACACCGCCAACTACGAGCCACCGGACGTCGCCAAGTTCGAATACAGCTGGCAGTGGGCCTATCAAGAACGCTTCAAGGAGGCGGGCATCATGGCGCTCCTCGGCAGCGGGTTCGACCCCGGCGTGACGAACGTCTTCTGCGCGTACGCGCAGAAGAAGCTGTTCGATGAAATCGAGACGATCGACATCCTGGACTGCAACGGCGGGGACCACGGTCACGCCTTTGCGACGAACTTCAATCCTGAGATCAACATCCGCGAAATCACCCAGAATGGCCGCTATTGGGAGGCGGGTGAGTGGAAAGAGATCCCTCCGCTGAGTATCCACCAGGATTTTGATTTCCCGGGGGTGGGGGTGAGGCGCGCCTACGTGCTTTACCACGAGGAATTGGAGTCGCTATGCCAGAACATCAAGGGCCTGAAGCGTATCCGCTTCTGGATGACGTTCGGCGAGAAGTACATCACCCACCTCAACGTGCTGCAAAACGTCGGCATGACCAGCATCGAACCGATCGACTTCCAAGGGCAGAAGATCGTACCCATCCAGTTTCTGAAGGCGCTGTTGCCCGACCCCGCGTCACTCGCGAAGAACTACACCGGTAAGACCAGCATCGGGTGCCTGATCGAGGGCAAGAAGGACGGCAAGCCGAAGCGAGTCTTCATCTACAACATCTGCGATCACGCAGAGTGTTACCGCGAGGTACGTTCTCAGGCTATCAGCTACACCACCGGCGTGCCCGCCATGGTTGGCGCGATGATGATGCTCACCAAGAAGTGGCAGGGTGAGGGCGTGTTCAACATGGAACAGCTCGACCCAGAGCCTTTCCTCGAGGCACTGGGCAAGCACGGCCTGCCCTGGCACGTCGAGGAGCGCTGAGGTGGGCGCCGACTCCGAGAGCGACATTCCCTGGGCTCAGCCGTGCGACCCGGGGACGGATGTCTCCCAGGTGGAGACGCCTGCCTACGTCATCGACTTGAGCAAGCTGCGCGAGAACCTGCAGGTGTTGGATCGCGTACAGTGTGAGGCTGGTTGCAAGATCCTGCTCGCGCTGAAGGGGTTCGCCGCGTGGTCGACCTTCAGCGAGATCCGAAAGGTGCTCCCGGGGATCACCGCCAGCTCTCCGGACGAAGCGCGCCTCGGCAAAGAGGAGTTTGGGGGGGAGGTACACGCTTACGCGCCCGCCTACTCCGAAGCCGACTTTCAAGAGTTGCTGCCGTTGGTGGACCACTTGGTGGTGAACTCTCCGACGCAGCTACGTCAGTTCGCAACACGTGCTCGCGCGCGCGGCATCGAGGTCGGCTTGCGGGTGAATCCTGAGCACTCCGAGGTGAAGACGGCACTCTACGATCCGTGTGCTCCTGGCTCGCGCCTTGGCACCCGACGTAGCGCCCTCACCCCCGATCTCGTCGAACTCTTGGACGGCCTGCACTTCCACACGTTGTGTGAGCTAGGTTCCGACGCGTTGGAGCGAACCCTCGCGGCGTTCGAAGCGCGCTTCGGCGAGTTCATCCCTAAGCTGAAGTGGGTGAACTTTGGCGGTGGTCACCACATCACTCGACCAGACTACGACGTCGATTTGCTGATTCGCTTGGTCAAGGGCTTCAAGGAGCGATGGAAGGTGAACGTGTACCTGGAGCCTGGAGAAGCGATTGGGCTGAACACGGGAACGCTGGTCGCCTCGGTGCTGGATATTATCCCTGGGGAACCGCCGATCGCGATTCTGGACACTTCAGCCACTGCTCATATGCCAGACGTGCTCGAGATGCCATACCGTGCGGAAATACGTGGTGGCGCTAGGCCAGGTGTGCTCGGACACGATTTTCGGCTCGGCGGCTTGACGTGTCTCGCGGGGGACGTCATCGGTGACTACTCCTTCGCGGAGCCGCTCGAGGTGGGCTCCCGGCTCGTATTCTTGGACATGGCGCACTACACGATGGTCAAGAACACGACGTTCAACGGCGTCCGCCTGCCAAGCATCGTGATCGCCGATGGCGACGCCCGACGGGTGGTCCGCCGCTTCGGCTACGCGGACTACAAGCACCGCTTGAGCTGAGCCCATTTGAGGCGGCAGGCGGAGCGCGCGCGGACCTGTTCGGCGGGTGCTGCGCGGACGCCATGAGCAGGAGATTGCCCTGCTATTGCGCGGTTTTGCGCGTCGGATGCGGCGCGCGCTAACGGCTCGCGATATGTGGATCGGGGTGTTATAAGCCTCGCGCCCCCGGGGCGCGAACGCCCCTCCGCAGGCGCGAACGAGTGACCAACGCACCCGCGGAGGCGTGGACAATCAAAATGCGGCGTCCCTTTGGGGTGTGCGCTGTTTGGCGAGTCGCCGGATTCGCCTCATTGGAGGATGGGATGATCGACGATGTGCTCAACGAGCTGGCGGTAGCCATCACCAAAGCCCACGAGGCGTTGAAGCGAGACCTCGCGAAGCTCCGAACGGGCCGCGCGAACTCTGGAATGCTTGATGGGATTCGAGTCGACTACTACGGGCAGTCGACCCCGATCTCCCAGATGGCTTCGGTGGCGGTTCCCGAGCCGCGCATGATCACCGTGAAGCCTTGGGAGAAGAATCAGGTCCAAGCCATCGAGCGCGCGATTCGGGAGAGCGACCTAGGCTTCAACCCGCAGACCGACGGCGACCTGATTCGCATCCCGATCCCCCCGCTCAGCGAGGAGCGCCGCAAGGACCTGGCGAAGCTCGCGAAGCGCAACGGCGAGGACTGCAAGGTCGCGATTCGAAAGGCTCGTCACGACGCCATCGACATGCTCTCCGACCTGAAGAACGAGGGCGAGATCGGTGAGGACGACCAGGAACGAGCCAAGAAGAAGGTCGAGGAGGTCGTGGCGGGTGGCGTGACGAGCGTCGACCAGCTCGTCGCGGCTCGCGAAAAAGACATCATGGAGGTCTAGGTGGTGCCG
>JBFXBK010000342.1:0-10034 GCA_050183255.1 Polyangiaceae bacterium
CGAAGAACCCCTCGTGGAAGCCGAAGTGGAGGTCGTTGGCACCGGCACCAAGGTCTTCACCGACGTCAACGGTCAGTTCCGCCTGGATCTGAAGCCCGGCACCTACCCGATCCGCATCGCCTACGACGCGCACTACACCCAGCGTCTGGACGGCATCGTGATCACTGGCGGTAAGATCGCCAAGCTCGACATCAAGCTGAGGCCCGATGAAAAGGCCGTCGAGACCTTCGTCGTCGAGACCAAGGCCGACACGTCAGGGCTGGCAGGGCTGACCCTGACTCGCCAGCGCTCAGCAGCGATGGGAGACAGCGTCGGTCGCGGAGAGATCTCCAAGACCCCCGACAAGGACGCGGCTCAAGCCGCCCAACGCGTCGTGGGCGCGACCATCGTCGACGGCCGCTTCGTCTATGTGCGTGGGCTCGGCGATCGCTACGCCAACGCGCAGCTCAACGGCGCGCCGCTGCCGAGCCCGGAGCCAGACCGGCAGGCCGTACCTCTCGACTTGTTCCCGAGCCTGGTGCTCGAGAGCTTGACCATCGCGAAGACCTTCACACCGGACAAGCCTGGCGACTTCGCCGGCGGTTCCGTACGGATTAAGACCCGTGACCTCCCAGAGGAGTTCCTGTTCAAGGCCAGCCTCGGCGTCGGCTTCAACACCCAGGCCACGTTTCACGATCGCTTGAGCTATCGCGGCAGCAACACCGACTGGCTCGGCTTCGACGGCGGCACCCGGCAGCTACCCGACATCCCTGACTACAAGCTCTCGCGCACCACTCGCAAGCCCGACGGCGAGTTCATCACGCAGGACGAGCTGACCGCCAACGGGCGCAAGATCAACTCGTTCATGAGCGCTCAGGAGAGATTCACGCTGCCGAGCCACAGCGCGTCGGTGGTGGTCGGAAAGACCTGGAAGCTCGGGCAAGAGCAGAAGCTCGGCCTGGTGGGTTCGCTCAACTACTCCCGCTCCTGGGAGGTGATCGAGGACCGCATCCGGCGCAAGTTCGACTTCAACGACACGGAGCAGCGGCTCGACCAGCTGAGCGACCTGCGGGAACAGAGCGGCAAAGAGAAGGTCCGCTGGGGCGCCTTCGGCACCCTCACGTATCAGCTGAGCCGCAACCACAAGATCACGCTGACTGGTTTGCGGAGCCAGAGCTCCGACGACACGGCTCGCGTGCTTCAGGGCTTCTTCGAGACGCGCCAGGCTGTCTTGACCAGCACGCGCCTGCAGTTCATCAGCCGCGTGCTGAACTTCGGCCAGCTGCAAGGCGAGCACACCTTCGAGGACGCAAACCGCGGTTTGCTCGAGTGGAACCTGTCCCTCGCGAAAGCTTTCCGCGAGGAGCCGGACACGCGCGACACCGTCTACAAAGGCCAGCCTGATGGCTCCGTGGTCTACATCGACGGCTCCGAGAGCGGTTCGCACTTCTACGCGGACCAGACCGAGACGTCGATCGGCGCCGGCATCGACTACACCCAGCCACTGAGCGAGGACCAGGAGTCCGCCAAGGTGAAGTTCGGTGGCTTGGTCAGCACGCGAGATCGTGAGTTCGACTCCCGGCGCTTCGCGTTCCGGCGTCGCCCGGGTTCACCGGACGACTCCTTCGTGTGTGAGAGCTGGCGCCTGGACTGCCCGGACAAGCTGTTTACCCAAGACAACATCGGCGACGTCATTCAGCTGGACGAGACCACCTTCGACAACGACGCCTACACCGCAGGCCTGGACGTCTACGCCGCCTACGTGATGAGCGATACCGCGTTGACGGACTGGTTCCGCGTGATCGTGGGTGAGCGCATCGAGATCACCCGCCAGAACATCAGCTCGTTTGACCCGTTCTCACCCGACGATCGCGCCGTATCGACGGATCTGAAGAGCACCGACATGCTGCCGTCCCTCGGCTTGGTGTTCGACACTTCGAAGAAGACCAAGCTGCGCTTCTCGGCCACGCGCACGTTGGCGCGTCCTCAGCTGCGCGAGCTCGCTCCGTTCACCTTCAGCAACTACTTCGGTGGTTACTCGGAGGCGGGTAATCCAGACCTGAAGCTGACCAAGATCACGAACCTCGACACGCGCTTCGAGTGGTACCCGACGCTCGAGGAGATCGTCGCGGCCAGCGTGTTCTACAAGTACTTCAAGGATCCCATCGAGCAGACGGTGCAGTCCGCTGGCGACGATGGTCTCTACACGTATCAAAACTCCGAGAGCGCGAAGCTCGTCGGCTTCGAGGTCGAAGGACGCAAGAGCCTTGGCTTCCTCTCGAAGTCGCTCTCCGACTTCAGCGCCGTCGCCAACGCCACCATCGGCATCTCGACGGTCACGCTCGCCGACGCGAACGACTTCAGCACCTCTCGGGAGCGACCGCTTTCGAACCAGCCACCCTTCACCATCAACGCGGCGATCGACTACTCGAGCAAGGACAACGGCATCAAGGCGCGCCTGCTCTACAACGTCATCGGCAAGCAGATCGTCGCGGTCGGCTTCGAAGGCCTCCCCGACGTCTACCAGCAGCCCCGTCACCAGCTGGACTTCGTGATCGCGAAGGACTTCGGTGAGCACTTGGAGCTGAAGTTCTCGGCCGCCAATCTGCTGAACTCGCCATTCCGGCGCACTCAGGGCAAGGACGACGAAGACGAGAGCGTGATAGACGAGTACACCACCGGCATGGATTTCTCGATCGGCGCCGGCTACACGTACTGATTCCTCGGGGAATCAAGAACACTACGGGGCGCGCCGGCGCCCCGTGCTGCTTTTGTCGACGGCGCTCCGTCTACTTGGCGCCGCGACCCAGCGCGACGATGGTCGGCTTCTCCTCGCCGACCGGCCAGTTGACGAAGAGCACCGCCTCGCCTTCTTTTCCGCGCTGGATGCGCAGCTTCATGGTCTTGCCTTTTCGCAGCCGCACGACGAAGTCCGCGACTTTGCCGGGTTTTACGGACTGGAAGTAGTCGGCCATCTCGTTGCCGAAGTTCTCCATGCCAGTGAAGCCCTGAACGTCACCTTCGCAGTTCACCTTCAACCACTCGCGCACGATGCGCATGAAGCACTTGTCGGGCTGAGAGTTGACCTCTTGGGTGTTGATGTTGGTCGCCTCTTTCCACTCGGCGACCGTCGGCGGCTTCGAGCGCCCCTCAGGAATGGCGGGGATTGGGCTCTCGTCTTTCTTCTCCTCTTCGGTGGCTGCGGGCGCTGCCGTTTCCGTGGGGGTGGGCGCTGGTGCAGCTGCGGTCGCGGCGGTCGTCGCCGGCTCTGCCTTCTTCTCTTCTTTGCAGGCCAACAGGGCGAGCACCAGGATGGAAAGCGATAGCGTGGTGGTCTTCATGGGAGCTCCTCGGTAGACCGGAAAGCATATCGAAGCTGCCGGTCCGTGTAAGCGCCCGCGCGCTCCCAGCCATTTTTGGCGGGAAGAGCAACTCCCCTACACCGGCACCCTCTACAGCGCCCTGGGGATTTGGGTTTGGATGGGGGGAGGTTCAACGCCCAGAGACGGAACGTGCGCCGGGTCCGACAGGCCGTCTCTAGGCGCCGCCGGGAAGTGCAAAGGCACTCGCGCATCGGTCTCTGAAGGAACGGCACGTACCTGTAGACACCGCATGCCGTATTTTCCTTACGGATTTACAATTGGGCATATCCAGCCGGCGATCGCGAGTCCTCGACGCGACGTGAGCACGCGTTGACGTGAAGCGCGCCGCACCCTCCCCCCCGAGAAAATTCCGGGCGAAATCAGCAAAATTAGCTCGCCTTCGTAGGCTTTCCACGCCAGCCCGAGCGCGCTTCTCGAACGCCATTCCGATCCGTCACACGCGCGTTACCGAGTGAGCGTTTCTCACGCACTGCCATGGAATCGTCACGCAGGCTTTATCTTGGGGTCACGACGCATAGGCACTCTCCGCCCACCCAAGGAGGACTTCTATCATGCGAATTTCCCATCTAGCCTTAGCGTCCACGCTCGTACTGCTTCCCATCGCAGTCACGGCGTGCGGCAGTGACGACGACACGCCCGGCAGCGGCGGCAGCAGCGGCAGCGGTGCCCAAGGTGGCACGGCCGGCAGCGGCGCCGGCGGCAGTGGTGCCATGGGCGGCAGCGCAGGCGGCGGCCAAGGCGGCACCGCAGGCACCGGCGCACAGGGCGGCACTGCAGGCGGTGGCGGTACCGCGGGCGGCAGCAGCTGTGATCTGAGTGGCACGGGCCTCGAGCACGCCGACGTGACGGCTCCCGCCGCAGGACAGACCGTGACGCTGACCAGCGACAAGGTCTGGGACCTGAAAGGCAAGATCAACGTGGGCGACGGCTCCACGATCGTCATCGAGCCCTGCACCCGCATCGAGGGCGACGGCGGTTCGCTCGGCACCCTCGTCATCCAGCAGGGTGGCAAGATCATGGCCGAAGGCACCGAGACGGACCCGATCCTCTTCACCAGCGCGCTTCCGGCCGGAAGCCGCGCCCCCGGTGACTGGGGCGGTGTCATCGTTCTCGGCAAGGCGCCCAACTTCAAGGTCAGCGGCTCCACCCTGCCCAGCATCGAGGGTCTGAACCCCGGTGAAGGCGTCTACGGCGGCAACGAGCCCGACGACAACAGCGGCGTGATGACCTACGTGCGCATCGAGTATTCCGGTGTGGAAATCGGCGACGGCAACGAGATCAACGGCCTGACCCTCGGCTCCGTGGGTCGCGGCACCACCCTGCACCACATCATGGTCAGCAACACCCTCGACGACTGCTTCGAGTGGTTCGGTGGCACCGTGAACGCGCATCACCTGGTGTGCAACAACGCCGGCGACGACATGTTCGACATGGATCAGGGCTACCAGGGCTCGGTGCAGTTCCTGTTCGGCCGTCAAGTCGCGCCCATCAGCGACGACCCGAACGGCTGGGAGTGTGACAGCGACAAGGGTGGCGCGACCCCCGTGTCTCAGGTCACCGCGTCGAACGTGACCCTGTGCGGTCTGGGCACCGACCCGGCGAACCCCCAGTACGGCGCCGTGTTGCGTGAGGGCCTCGAAGGCGACTACAGCAACATGATCTTCACCGGCTTCGAAGCGAGCTTCGACGTCCGTGACGACGCCGGCACCACCAGCGCGCCCAAGGTCAAGGTCACCAACACCACCGTCAAGGGCGTGACCGAGGACATCGCGTACGCCGAGTCCGGCGCGACGGACAATGACAACGGCTTCGACGAGCAGGCGTGGTTCACCGCGGGTACGGGCAACTCCGTCGCTGACCCCGGTATCGACTGCGGCAGCGCCGGCGTGGCGCCGAACCCGATCCCGGCCACGGCGATCACTGGCGGCACTCCCCTCACCACTGGCGCGGCGGGCACGGCCACTGGTTTCGACACCTCAGCGACCTACCAGGGTGGCTTCGGTACCGACAACTGGATGTCGGCCCCTTGGTGCGACTGGGCGGCCAACTGAGCACACTTTGCGCGCCCGCCACGGCGCGCTGATACTGACCCAAGCCCGAACGGGCGGCTCTTTACGAGCCGCCCGTTCTTTTTTTGCGCTTCGCGGAAGGCCCCGCAGTTCTGGTTGGTTGCACCAGTCCAGGACTCACGGACGGGCGCAACGGGTTGCACCCAAGTCAAACGTGGTTCTATTCCGTCACTCGTGATCAGCATCGTCCTCCTTGCCCTGAACATCTATAGCTGGATCGTACTCGGGTCCGTGCTGCTCTCCTGGTTTAGTCTGCCCCCAGATAATCCCTTGATGAGGATCAGCGCAGCGGTCGTCGATCCGGTGCTGGAGCCGATTCGCAAGGTCCTGCCGTCCATGGGAGGCTTCGACTTTAGCCCAGTGGTGCTCTTGCTCGGTATTCGGCTGGTGATTCGCCTGTTGGCAGCCAAAGCCGGCCTTTGAGCGACCCCGCCGGGCTCATTGCCACGCGGAATCTGTGGCGCACGCCCGAGGGACACCGCGAAGACACCCAGGTGTTGCCCTGAAGCCATTGCCCCCAAGTTCTCCATAATGTTTCCGCACGTCAACTAGTCCGACATGCCGCTCTCCTAGGGAGTCATTCCCGAGGGAGTGAAGCATGCAGTCACTAGTGGCCGATGCTGGCCTGCTCGCAGCGGCGAGCTCTTTCGGATTGGTTCTGCTGACCCACGGCTGTGTCCGCAGGGTACTCAGCGTCGCGAACCGCGCGGGCGGCACGCAGAGCGCCTCTCCGGCGATTTCCGTGCTGAAACCTCTCAAGGGCGTCGACGAGGAGCTGCTCGAGAACCTGCGTGCGCTCGCGAGGCAGGAGTACCCGGCGTTCGAGCTCGTGCTCGGCGCGCGCGACGCTGATGACCCCGCGCTCAGAGTGGCGCGGCGACTCGCCGAAGAGTTCCCCCAGGTGCCGATCCGCGTGGTCAGCGGTGCCCCGGACATCGGCTTGAACCCCAAGGTGAGCAATCTCGAGTGGCTCACCAAACATGCCCGCCACGACGTGCTGCTGGTCAGCGACTCGAACGTCCGCCCAAGTCCAGGCTACCTGCGCGCCATCGCGCAGGAACTCACGCATCCCGAAGTTGGGCTGGTCAGCAGCGTGCTGGTTGGCAGCGAAGAGCGCTCCGTGGGCGCGCTCTTCGAGAACCTGCACCTGAACTCGTTCATCACCGCCACGGTCTGCGGAGCGCAGCTGTTGGCAGGGCACCCATGCGTCGTGGGCAAGTCCATGTTGCTGCGCCGGGAAGCACTGAACCGCCTGGGCGGTTGGTCCGCGGTGAAGGACGTGCTGGCTGAAGACTATCTTCTCGGCCAGCGCTTCAAAGAAGCGGGCTATCAAGTAGCCCTCTCGGGTTTTGTCCTGGCGGCAGTCAACTCCGAGCGGGGAGTGAAAGACTTTGCCGCGCGGCACCTGCGCTGGAACCAAATGCGCCGACGCATCGCGCCGCGCATGTACGCGCTCGAGCCACTGCTGAATCCTGTCGCGTGGTGTGCACTGCTGCTCGTGTTCGGAGCGCTAGGCGTCGCATCGCGCTGGGCAGAGACGTCGACGCTGATGTTCCTAGGTGTCGCGGGGATGCTGCTCAAGGCGGCCCTGGACTCGCTCATCAGTGAACGCCTGGGCGCAGGACTGCGACACCAACGTCAGGCGCTGTGGGTCCCATTGAAGGATTTGCTCGTGTTCGTGCTCTGGGTACTGGGCGCCTTCAAGCGCACGGTCAGCTGGCGGGGCAACACGATGCGTATTTGCGCGGGTTCGAGGTTGGTCCCCGTGAACTCCAAGCAAGCCGGCAAGGCGCTTGCAGAGGCTGTGTAGGCAGAGATGCACTCAGTTCGTCACCGACAGATTTCGAAGCTAACGCAGCAAGCCCTGCTGTTGCTCGCGTGTCTGACGTGCACCCTCACCTGCGCACCCGTGGCAAATGTGCGAGCAAATACCCACGCGGAAACGTCGGTTCATCTGGCTCGGGAGGTCCCGGCACCCGCCGATCACGTCGTCCTGCTGACGACGGATGGCGTGCGCTGGCAGGACGTCTTCAGTTCAAGAGGCGCACGTGAGCTGCCAACCCTCAATCGCCTGAGCCTTCGAGATGGCGCGACCATCGGAGCGCCCGGCAGCAACAGCGCAATCACTGCCAGCGGCCCCGCATACGTTTCGCTCCCCGGCTATCGGGAGATGCTGTCGGGGCATGCGTCAGGTGCCTGCCAGGCCAACGACTGCAACGCACCCACTGAAGCTGGCCTCGTCGAAGAGATGTCAGGCGCGGATCCGGGTGAGGTCGCGGTGTTCTCCTCCTGGGGTACGGTTGGAGACGCCCTGACCCACGACGCGAACGCGGTGGTCAGCGCGGGCAAGAAGTACTTGCTGGGTGAACCCGAGCTGGCTCGAGTTGGATTGCTTGGCGCCTGGCAGGATGCACAAGCCGTCGCCTCCACACCAGGTTGGGGCACGTACCGTCCCGACACGCAGACGGCAGCTCTGGCACTCGAGTTTCTCGAGCGGCGCGCGCCTCGCTTCTTGTTTCTGAGCCTGGGCGACACAGACGAGTACGCGCATCAAGGCAAGCAGGAAGACTACTGGCGCGCGCTCGCAAACTTCGATCGCACCGTCGCCGCTGTGGAGCGCAAGCTAGAAGAGTACGCATCGCGCGGCGAGCGCACGCTGCTCATCGTGACCACGGACCATGGGCGCGCCGATAACTTCGCCGAACACGGACCGAAGTTCCCCGAGTCGTCGCGGGTGTGGTTGATCGCAAGCGGAAGCTTGGTTCAAGCGCGGGGAATGATCGAGTCACCTTCCGTGAGGCACCTGCGAGACATCGCGCCCACGGTGCTCCTCGCGTCTGGCTACGCGCCAAACGCGAGTCACGAAGGAGAACCGCTCCTGGAGCTCTTCTGAGCGTTTCCCCGAGGCACTAGCTAGCCGAGCGAGATCACGCTGAGCAGGCAGCCCGCCGCCACGATCGCAGTCAGCAGCCACACCTCTTGCCGATGCACGCGCTCGAACAGCGGTAGCGCCCAGCTCGCCAGATCACGGCCGGTACGCCACGCGCGCGGGCGACGCACGCGCTCGAGCGGGAAGCGGATAACGACGGCGCCAGCGGGTTGCATCCAATCAGTATGCTCCGGGGTGAAGCGTGTGACAACTCCGTGACGATTCGAGGTCGTTTACGCAACGTACCGTCAGGGGGATGCCTGCTGCCCCGCACGCTTCCACAGCCGGCTGCGGTTACAAACGCAGCTTCTTCCGGCCGGATCTGTTTCAAAAGCAGCACGCGAGAGCCATGGGAGCTTGGGACACTCTCCGCATGGCGCAGCTGTCTCCGTTTCATGCCCCGCGTGGGTGGGACGTCGCGACGCTGGAGAACGGGGCGGGGGCGTCGAATCGCGCTCACCCGGCCGTACCGGTGATCTGGATGCGCTGGGTCTGTGGCGCGCTTCTGGTTTCGCTGCTGGGCTGGCTCGCGGTCGCGAGTTGGGCGGCTGAGGGCGACGCCAGCTGCGCTGCTGCTCAGGGCGAGTAGCCGTCTCCACATGGTGGCGCTGAGTGACGCGGCCACGCGTCCGTTTTGGCGCGTTTTATGGACTTTTGGTGCGCCGAAGCCGAAGTGACCCGCGTTTGACACGTTGCGGCAATCCTGGGCTGGGATAACCGCTATGCTGCACTGCGGCATGCGCACCCACGAGTCCTCAAACCGCACCCCGTGCGGAGGGGTGGCGCGCGCAGAACGCGGCCAGAGCCGCACAAACAGGAGATCGCGCGATGTCAGAAGAAACCACCATCGAAACCACCGAGTCCACGGACCCCACTCCGGAGACCGCGGAAGCAAAGCCGGGCAAGGCGGCAGAGCTGCTTGGGCTCGGCAAGTCCAAGCTTGGAGAGGCGCTGCACTGGATCGCTCAAACCCTGACCAAGGCGTCAGCAGGGCTGAGCGCGGCCGCGGCGAAAGTTGACGCAGTCGGCACGTCACTCGCTGTCACCGAGTGAGTCGAGCAGCCTCCCGGCACCCCGTTTCCGCGCTGTATCGTCCTTCGCAGCCTTCGAACTGCGAAGGACGATACGCGTGTGGTTGTGTGTAGGATAGTCAACTTGGTGGCCGAAATGGACAGTCGGTGGACCGGAACGCGTCTGTTGCCAAACGAGAACAGTTCGTCGCCAAAGCGCGCGAGCAACGTCACCCCGAGGATACACCTTGGGTCACACCGACTACGGATCGCCTAATTTTTGAGCAGTTTAGCCCATCCGTCAGGTTCCGCGGCGAACTGACGAAACCGCGCAGAAATGTCTCAATAGCCGCGGTTCGCCTCAAACCTGTAGTCCACACCAACCACGAATATCCACAGGCAATCCCCTAACTGTGGAGAACTGTCAGCGAGCCTGAGTTTCCGCGTCCCAGTTCAACCGGAGCTGCCCGTCGTCGAATACGCGGCCGGTAGTACCCACCTCAGTGGAGCCGTTGATGATGTCGGCGTGCACATTGCCCACTTTTCCGATCAACGCGTCGCGGCCGAGATCGAAGCGCTGGCTCACGACCAGCGCTCGATAGGCGCGATTCAGCGCCAGCGCGCGCTCACGGCTGGGCAGAATCAGCTGGGTGATGTCGCCACT
>JBFXBK010000343.1:0-10003 GCA_050183255.1 Polyangiaceae bacterium
TCCAGGCTGAGGGGGCTCTGCATCACGCGACCGTCGAAGTGCAGGTTCGCGTCCAGGTCTGCCTTGGGCGTGACCTTCAGCACACCCTTCACGTTGCCGTTCGGGTCCAGCTCTTCTGGAAGCCCACGCGCCGCGAGCTGCCCATGCTCGAGATGCAGGCTCAACGTCTCGTTCGCGTAGCTCAGATGGGCCTCAAGGTCGTTCAGGTCGGCATCGAGGCGCGGCGAGCTCGTGACGCGCCCATGGGTCCACGAGCTATCGATCTGAATCGCGTCGACCTCCACACTGACGCCCCGGCTGGGCGACGGGTTTGCTTCAGCGGGTTGGGGGAGAGGTCGAAATGCGCGCGCGAGGTTCAGCTCGCCCATGGCGTTAGATGCTAGCCTGGTATGTACCGCGCGGATATGGGCGCTCGAGAGATGGACTTCCAGAGGGCCGCTTCCGCTCCACAGGCTCTGGAGCAGCTCGCCAAGGGAGATGCTCGCGCTGGCGTCCCAGAAGCGGAGGCACGCGTCGTCGCGGTCCGCGGTGTCTGGAGGCAGCACGAAGCCGTCCACGCCCTGGACGCCGTCGAGGCTCACCCGGTCGAGGCGGCTGATGTGCAAGCGCCCCTCGAAGGTGCCGGCGAGCAACTGATTGACCTGGGTGCGGATCAGCTCACGTGAGCGAGGCAAGTTCAGGTGGAGGCGCACACCAACCAGCGTGAAGCAAATGAAGCACACGCTGATGAGCAGGCCCCCTGCAAGACGCCTGAAAGCGCGGCGGATTCCCGCCGCCAGAGCTGCCCTGGAGGGCTTCAAAACGCCTCTCCCAGCGCGATGGATACGGCGATTGGTGCGCCGAAGATGCTGGACGGCTGTCCCTCCCCCGTGGACCCGTTCAGCGTCTGGAGTCCCGGGATGCGATACCCAATATCTGCGCGGAAAGGACCCAGCGGGGTCGCGTAGCGGGCGCCCAAGCCGCACGAGAAGTGGGGCCGGTCGAAGCGAAACTGCGCCTGTTTCGGGGCGACGTCGCTCGTGTCGCAGAAGGTGGCGCCAGAGAAGCTGCCAGCGATGGGAAAGCGAAGCTCCGCAGAAGCCTCCCAGAGTGTAAACCCGCCCAGGGGGAGGAGACACCTCGCGCTGGTTGGATCGGTCTGACAGCGGGTGTCCAGATCCGCTTGGTTCAGCTCTGGGCTGTAGAATGGGACGACGCCGTGGGGACCGATGTCGCGCAGAGCGTAGCCTCGGTTCGAGTTCGGGCCTCCGGAGAAGAACGAGCGAAAGAAGCCGATCTGGATGTCGCGCACCCAGTCGGCGCGGCTCGTCCCAGCGGGAGGGGCGCCCGTTTCCGCGTTGCTGGCGACGGTGTCGCCGTAGTTCTGGGGAAACAACAGTCCGATGCTGCCGCGGGTGGCGAACGTGAGCTTGCGGCCCAGGGGCACGTAGATCCGTGCCTCTGGTTGTACCTTGATGTCTCGCGCGTCGCCGCCGAGCGGGCCACCCGCCACCTGTAGCACGTTGGAGAGATAGGCCCCCTCGTGAGGATCGACGCGGTCGTCTCGCAGATCGAACGAGGCGAATAGCTCGAGAAAGGACACGAGGACGCTGTCCAGGTCAGGATCGAGCTGGCCAATGTAGGTGAAAGGCACGCTGAGCCCGACGTTGTGACTCGGCCGAAAGTAGAAGCGCCAGAGCGAGCGATCGACCCCTATGGAGCCCTTCAGCTCGCGGTAACCCAGCACCGGAGCGGCTGCGTCTACCTCGGTGGACAGGAGCGCCGCGTAGATGTCGTAGTCGACTCGCAGGAATCCGTTGGTCCTTGCCTCGAGGAAACCCGGCTGGGTCAGCTCGGCTCGAGTCTTGACCTCGGGTAGCAGATTCGTCGGGCTCTTGAAGCTCGGGAAACGGGTCGGGTAGAGGACCACACCCGGCTTGGCCTCAAGCGACAGGCGTCGTAGTCCTCCAAGGAAGTTGTTGTGGTCCCAACCGATCAACGCATGGATATCCGTGCGGATGACATCGATCTGACTTCCGACCCCGAGCCGAAGCTGATGCAGCTTGGAGGGGTCGAGATGGACTGTCAGTGGCACGCGCTTCTGCTCCGGGTCGCTGAGATCGCTCTCGATCCGCACGTTGGAGAACACGCCAAGGTCCAGAACCGCTTGCTGAGCGGCTTCCAGCTCACTCGTGGAGTACTGATCACCCTGGTGTAGATCGAGTGCGCGGCGGATGGACTTTTCTGGCAGTGACCCGAGGCCGTCAACGCGCACTGCGCCAAACTCGGCGATGATCCCCGGGGAGATGTCGAAGCGAAGGCTCGCGAAGTTCCTGGGCAAGTCCACGTCTGCCGTGCGTTGCACCCTGGCGTAGGCGTAGCCTTCGTCCGTGAGCAGGCGCCGCAAAGCGTTCTCGGTCGACTCGAACTTGTCTTCGTCGAAGATTTCACCCACGCCGACTTCCGCGCCTGCAATCAGGAGAAGCCGTTCTCGTAGCGGCTGCGGCAGCTGCTCGACGCCATGCACATCGAGCCGCCGCACCCGGGTCGCAGGGCCCTCGTCGACGGTGATCCGGATCCGAACATGGTGGTCCCCGTTCGGTTCCACATGCGCAGCCCGCGCCTTGGCTTGATAGTAGCCCCGGGCGCGGTACAGCCGCTCCACACGCTCCAGATCACGCTGAAGCACGTAGAAGTCGTAGACCTCGTAGTCGTAGACTACGCCCTGCATGAGACCGAGAAAGCGTGGGGAAGGGCGGGTCGCGATCTTGTCCTCGATGTCGCCTTCGCTCAGCGCGTCGTTGCCTCGCACCTCGACGCTGTCGACCGCCGAGCGCCCCTCGGGCAGCGACGCGCAGGCCACGCAGGATGCGCACACGACGACGAGCGTGAGCAGTCGGCAGAGGACCGCCCGCGGTACGCGCCTGACGGCTGCGCGTCTGAGTTGAAGGGCGGACCCCATGAGTTGGGACGAAGATTGCAATGTGTGGGCCGTGTCGACTTGGCTGCCCGACGCGTTGCTCAGCGCAGATACTCGAGATTTCGCGAGGGTTCGGGCACGTCGCAGCTGGCTCACACGGCGGATGGGAACCCGGCTAGCGCCGCATATTGCATCAGTGTGGCTAATCGCCGCGACCTTTGGTTGTGCCTCGGAGCTGCCACGGCCGGCGGCCACTGCTCACGCGGCGAGCGATTTTCGCGAGGTGGAGGCGCCGCCTCCGGTGCCGCGCCCCGAGCGCGTCGGGGACGCTCCTACGGATCACGCAGTGTGGGTGGACGGCTACTGGGTGTCTCGAGGGGGGATCTGGACGTGGAGGGCTGGCGGCTGGGTACACCCACCCGCTGGCGCTCGATTAGCCGTGTGGAAAACTGTCTACGATCGCTCCGGCCGGATCTTGTACGCGCCCTCGACCTGGAGAGACGTACACGGACAGGCGATGGACCCGCCGGCGTTCCTCGACGAGAAGCATCAGAAGCGCCAGCTGCGGCGAGCCAAGCGCCGCGCGAAACGTCGGGAGAAGCGCCTGCGCCAGCGCGAGTTGATGCAGCCTACTTCTGCGCCTTGAGGTCGCGCATCAGGCGGCTGCCTTCGACCCAGTACACGTACTGGTCGTCGATGCCCATACAGCTCGGTTTTGGGCTCTGGGGGCCGTAGTGTCGATCGAAGCGCGGAACGTCGCCGATGCTGAAGCCGTGGATTCCCTCTCGGCGACTGCTGGCGTTGGGGATCAGGTAACCATGATCGGCGTCTGCGAGTGGCGCGTTGGGGTACTCTGAGAACAGTGGTCCCGTGTAAGGGCACTCGGAGCGTTCACCGGACTTCCCGTGGAGCCAGTAGCAGCTCGAGCCGCGCACCATCAGGTAGTCACCCAGCGCAGTCAGCGCTGGAGCGTTGTACTGGCGCTCGAAGAGCTTGGTCGGCTCGCCTCCCGCGACGGGTAGGCTCATCACGCCTTCTTCGCCCGACCAGAAGATGCGGCTCGCGCTCGCGGCAAGAGCCTGAGGCTTGGTCTTGAATGTGTAGAGCGTCTTCAGTTCGCTGGTGTCGTCTTGGAGCTTGAGTTCCACGCCGCTGACCAGCACGTAGTGGGTGCCGCTCAGCGCGAACAAGTCGACGCCGGTGAGTAGCTCCTTGCCACGTACGGGAGAGCCACTCAACGTGACAGCCCACACCGAGCCAGCTGGCACGTGCCGCATGATCTGCTTGCCATCGAAGAACAGCGGGCCCTTGTCGGGGAAGCTCGAAACCTGTGCGAGCTGCCTGGTTGCCAAATCTACGCGGAAAACCTTGTCGTCGCCGGTCACCACGTAGGGCGTGCCTTGGACGGCGTAGATGCCAGCGCAACCCGTCAGCTTTGAGTCCTCCGCGAGCTCACTCATGTTGGGTGGCTTCTCACACGCGCCGATCGGCGAGAGCCCCGTAGATGTGAATCCGTCGTCGAGCTGATTCGTCGCGTCTGCCAAGGTACGTGTGAGCTTGCGCACTCTCCGCGGCTTGTTGTCTGCGCCCAGCATCTCCTTGCCGACCAGTTCCGACGCTGGCACGGTGTGCACGTCGTTTGGCCCTACCTCGAGCGCGTCGACCAACTCTGGAAAAGCCTTGCCGAAGCTGAGGGAGTAGCCCTTGTCCGTCTTGTGGAAGCTTCCGTAGCAGCGCGTACCCGCAACGTCGACGTAGGCGTAGCGCTCGTTCGGATCAGGGGTGACGTCGATGGAGAGCATCACCATGACTACACCGCAAGCAAGCAGGATGGCAAGGACGGGTGACAGCAACGCGAACACGAAGGACAAGGTCAAAGCAGTCGAAGTGTTTCTCGCCACTTGCACGGCTGCGTTCTCGACGGAGCCAGCCATCGCGTTGACAATCACGGCCTGATTCTGCGCCACGGATCGTACCACATCGCTGCTCGTTACATTATCCGCGTGGCAATAGGTGCAGCGGACGACGACATTCTTGTCCGCTTCGTGTAGCGGAGCTCCACACACATGACACATCGCTGGGCGACCTTGCGCCGCCGGTGGGATCGCGGCGCACGATGCCATCAGGCGCTCGAGCCCCCGCTTGTGCCAGCGCATGAGGAGCCAGCCTACAGCGAGGACCAGCGCTGAGGGGGCGAGCAGGGCGATGAAGATCGGCAGATCCGAGACCGCAGCGCCGCCTTTGCCGAACACCAGCAGGGCGCCGCATCCCCCGCCGCACAAGAAGAGCGGTGCGACCAGGAATGCCAGGAGCACGAAGACCCTGAGTCGTTGGGTCTTCCCGCGTTCAATGGCGCGGCGCTGGCCGACGCTGAACTGGCGCCGGGTCGCGTGGATGTGAAACAGCGCCGCCCTGGCGGCGTGCAGTTCGGCAACGACCCGATCATCCGGTCTGCCAACATAGGGGCAATAGGCGCAGTCTAGGAGCTCCGGTTGGGCGACGCATACAGGACTCGCCGCTCCGCACTGTGGGCAATGTGCTGCGAGCATTGCGCCTCATGAGACTCCGCGCGAGCCTCGGGGTCAAGTGATGTTCCGCGCGGTTTCTCCGGCGGTTTCCCTCGTGCGCGGCGTTGCTGGGCGGCGTTGCTGGGCGGCGTTGCTGGGCGGCGGTGCTGCGCGGTTCCTACTCGGCGGCGTGCTGAGAGGCGACCCTGAAGGGTGGCGCTGCGACCAGTTCGAACGTTGCAGAGCCGAGCTGGACCTTTCCACCGCTGGCTTCGACGTCGCGCACGATACGCTCGAAGAGCGCGTCCTTCGTCGTGCGCCGCTTGGTGAACGGGACCACGTAGCGCAGGCTGTATTCGAGCCAGTTATCGGTGGCCTTGAGCGTGACCATGGGGTCAACTCGGGCGTCCTCGATGCGGTAGCGTTGGGTCATGTGCTGCCACTCTTCGCGGGCGCTGGCGACGTGTTCGCCGACTGTGTCCTCGAGCGCCGTCTGCAGGAGTTGTTTGCTCTCGGTCAGGGGACTGCCATAGCGGACTGGGACCTTGATCTCGTCCCACACGAAGCCGAAGTCAGCGGAGTAGTTGAAGACGGGCTCTTTGAACACGAAGCTGTTCGCAATCCGCACGATCCGGCCGCTGTAGTTGTCGCCTTCCACCCACGCCCCGAGTTCCATCACGGTCGTGCGGAGCAGCCCGATGTCGATCACGTCGCCCTTGATGCCCCCGAGTTGAACGCGGTCACCCACGTCATAGAAGCGGGCGAAGAGGATGGCGACGCGACCGGCGATGCTCGCGATCACCTCCTGCAGTGCGAACGCCACCCCTGCGCCCACTACGCCCAGGGACACCGCGATGCCGCCCAACTTCTCACTGAAGGAGGTGGCGAGGATGAGCGCGATCACGACTACGAGCGTGGTGTTGATCAGCTTTCGAGTGCGGTAGCGCAGGCCGGAGTCGTGCACCTTCGCGAGCAACATGCCGCGGATGGCGCGTGCGATGAGCCACGACAGTCCGATCATCAACGCGGCGGCGATGACCTTCCCGCTCGCGGGGTGATTCAACAGTCCCCGCACCAAAGTCCACGCGTCCGTCACTTCGCCTCCTTCACGCCAGGCCTTCAGCCCCTACTGGCGTAGAGGCTTCTCCTCGCGGATACGCGCCGTGGCCGCGCGGGTTAGCGGTCGCTCCTCGATTTGTCGGTGCAACACCGCAGGGGGCATCACACCATGTTCGCGGAACGCCAGTAGCGCACGTTTGCTGACATCGGTCTCGAACGCTTTCTCGTGCTTCGTGTCGAGGACGTAGCCCTTCAGTCGCAGGTGAATTGCGACGTACTGGTCCTTCAACACTTGCTTGACGAGCACCACTATGGGTTTCTTGAGGTAGACGTACTGGCTCGTCAACATCGCCTCTCGGAGGATGCGCTCGGCGAGCGCAATGTCCTGATCCACCCCGATGTAGAAATCGATCTGGATCTGCATGTCGAGCGCGCCGTAGTTGCCACAGCTGGTGACGTCGGTGAGCAGCTTGTTGTTGGGGATGGTGACGGTATTGTCGTCCAGCGTCTGAATGCGCACCGATCTCAGGCCGATCGCCGTGATGTCACCGTACTCACCGGAGAACTGCACCCGATCGCCAACCTGAAATGGGCGATCGAGCATGATCGTCACACCTGCGATCATCGCTGCGACCAGATCGCGCATCGCGAAGCCGATGGCCACGGCCAGGGTACCACCTACCAACGTGAGCACCGCGTCGGTGAGGCGGAAGCTCAGCGCGATGACTACAGCGCCCGTGATGATGTAGATCGCGAAGCGCAGGAATGATTCGATCTTCTGGAACGTGAGGCGACGGTTGGTGAAGCGATCGCCGAGGCTCACCACCACGTTGTTGATGAAACGCACCAGGAGACCTGCCCCGACGATCACGCCGAGGGACACCAACACACCCGTCCAGCGCACGAAGCCCAGGATCTTTTCGACATTGGGCGGATCGGTCTGGGCTTGAGCCACAGCTGGGATCAGGAGCAGGACGCAGAAGAAGGTCGGGGCGAGGCGTTTCATAGGGATACGTTCAGCAAATGTCGGCGAGACAGTACACGAGTTACCGCGCGGAACCATGTCCAGGTCACGCGTAGCCGGCCGTCTTCGTCGCGCATCAGGTAACCGCGAAAGTCCGCGTAGCGCACGGTGTCCAGGACCTGGTGCAAAGGCAGCTGCGTGGTCTCAGCGATCCCATCTACCGTCGCCGGGTCGAGTCGGACGATGGCACGCAGAACGAAAGAGGCTCCATCCGGCAACTGCTCGAGATCCGAGGTGGGCGGCGCCCGGAACAGGCCAACTTGGAGCTCTCCGCCCTCAGAGATGCCCAGGCTCTTGCGCCAGAAGTGCAGCGCCACCGCCGGGTTCCCTGCGGAATAATCCCAGAGCAACCGATAGTAGCCCCGCTTGGTCGATGCCAGGCGCTCTGCGTGTTCGATCTCGTCCCCATCAGAGTCTGACTCGAGCAGGCCTTCGAAGCTGGGTTCGAGGCCGCACTGCTTGGTGCGACCCTCCAACAGCTCTGCGATCGCTTCTTCTCGCCAGGGCTGCATCACGATCACGTCGTCGAAGATCGGGCGTGTGCCCCGTGCCCGCTCGACCAGTTCGAAGACGGTGGAGTCGAAAGCGAAGACCCACGTACAGAGTGTGCTCGAGTCGCGAGCCAGGGTCAGCATCTCGTCAAGGTCTCGCAGCCCCCCGATCGTGGGTTTCACCAGTCGATGTGCGTCATCGACGATCAACGCGTTGTCCTCGTGGATGGCGTCGAGCGCGGCGATCACCCGCGTGTTGTCGGCGTCGATGGGCAGCTCGAGCTGGTCCTTGAGTTGCTTGAGTAAGGCAGAAGCTCCGCCGTTGGGGCAGCGCTGGTAGATCGAGTCTGGATGCTCCTTGAGCACGCGCTTGAGCAGCGTGGACTTTCCCGAGCCGCGCTCGCCTACGATTGCGAAGACGCCGCCGCCGATTTGTCCGATCCGGTCGTTGATCGCCTCGAGCTCTTCGTCCGCAGCGGTGTGAACGATTGCCTCGGCTTCCTTCTCCGGCGCCAGCGCCAGGTAATTTTCCTCTGGGATACGCGAAAGCTTGGGCCGCAGCTCGGCCTTCTTGGTCAGCTCGCGGCGGAACAGGTAGGCGAGCAACTTGCGCACCAAGGTCACGGTGGTGAGGTAGTCGCGCCCGATGCGCACGACCCCGATCCCGAGCAGGTAAGCACCGCCGATTGCGGCGGCCAGGAAGCTCTTGTACCCGCTCTGGTTGCGGATCACCCAACCGGCCAGCGCGTTGCGCTTCTCCCGCGGGGCGAGACGCTCGAAGATCACGTCACGCCACCAGCCTACGAACACCAGCGCTAGCGGGATGCCGATGAACCAGCAAGTGCTCAGCACCCAGTCGTAGAGTGTGCCCTTGCCGACGAGCTCGCTGCTCAAGGTCAGCACCAAGCCGAAGAACACCACGACGCGTCCCAGGACGCGCAACGTGCGAAAGCGGAGCGCACCGACATCGTGCTTCGTCGCGTAGACGCTGGCGCTGCGGCCTGCGAGCGCGTCCACCAGGAGCACCGCGACCGACCCTCCCAGGATCCAGCTCGCGAAGATCCAGAGCACGCGCACCTCCAGCAGATCGACGAGGGGAGGGCCGATGAAGGAGAGCGCGAGCCAGAACACCAGCAGCGACTCGAGGGGAGTGCGCACTCGCCGCACCACCGCGATGAGCCCCGCGCCCCAGCGACCGAAGAGGGACGGATTGGGCTTCGCGCGTTCTTCTTCCGCGCGGTCTAGGAGCAGCTCGAGGAGTTTATCCGCGCGGCGACGCCACCAGACGAACACGCCCAGCAACAAGACCAGCTTGAGCGCGATGATGCTGGCGAAGATGCTACGCGCGGTGCCGGCAGTTGGGGCCTTGGTCCACTCGAGCAGGGCGCGGATGTGGAAGCGTACGACCAAGCCTACCTGCGCCAGCTCGGCGCGTGCTTGGTCCCAGCCGCTGGTGCTGAAGCTCGTGAGCTGCGCCTTCTGGTCGTCTGACATCAAGGCGAAGAACGCCAAGCGGTCCTTGTTCAGCGCCTCGACCAGGTCCAGCTGGGCGGTCGCCTGGCGCCACACCACGTCGCGCGCCTTCTTGCTCAACGCCTGTTCCTGCGCCAGTACGGCGTTACGCAACGCATCGTACTCTTCGCGGTCCAGCTCCACACCGCCCGACTGCACCTTGTCGGGACCGGCGCTAGGGACATCGTCGCCGCTCTCACTGAGCGAGTCGAGGCTAGTGCGCAGCTCTTCGCGTGCTTTCCGTAGGGCACTACGAAGCTCGAAGTAGAGCTTGTCAGTCGAGGCGCTAGTGGCCTCGAGCTTCTTGCGCTGTTCGATGTGCTCTTCGGTCTTGCGCTGCCACTCGAGCTTGGTCTCGCCGAAGCTCGCGATCTTGTTTTCACGCTCCAGCAACGCCTTCTCGTAGTCGGCTTGCTTGACGCGGACGCCCAAGAGCCTCGCCCGCTCTTCGTTGAGCAGGCGCAAGATCTCGGTCTTCGACTGAGCGGCTTGTTCGAGAGCCTGACGTTGC
>JBFXBK010000344.1:0-9978 GCA_050183255.1 Polyangiaceae bacterium
TCGCGCTCCGGGCCAATGCTGCCGGGGAGTGCATGGTTTGCTTCCTTGGGGATCTAACGAGCCAGGTCGCGAACGAGCTCGCTCAGCGCTGTCTGGCGGTGGGCGCCGTGAGCGTCTTCGTGGGTCAGAGCGGCCCGGGAGACGCAGTCTTCGGCCCCGAGGCGCCAACCTGGGTGGCTGGCGCGAAGTCGCTGATTGACGAGGTCGACGGGCTACGTTTCGAGCTCCTGCCTCGCACCTTCTTCCAAGTGCACCGCAGCGCGGCCGCTCGACTGCAACGTGATGCGCTGGAGCATGTGGTGGGCGAGCGCGTGCTCGATGTGTTCTCTGGCGTCGGCGCACTGGCACTCCGGGCGGCGCGCCGAGGTTGTCACGTGACCGCTATCGAGTCCGTACCGGAATCTCGGGAGCTCGCCTTGAGGAACGCGGAACAGAACGGCCTCGAGCTGTCGTTGGTGGGGAGTGAAGCGGCGGAGGCACTGCAGTCGCTGATCGGAACGCGCTTCGACACGATCCTCGTGAACCCGCCTCGCAAGGGCTTGGGACCTGGCGTGGCGCCGCGGCTGTGCGAGCTCGCGCCGACGCGCATCGTGTACGTCTCGTGCAACCCGAAGAGCCTGGCGCGCGACATCAGTGAGTTGGTAGGCAGCTACCAGCTCACCAGCGTCACGCCCTACGATCTGTTTCCAGCGTCCGAGCACGTGGAGACGCTCGCAGTGCTGGAACGCGCGTGAAGCTCCCTGCGCTGTATCGCGGTCGTCTGCTAAAACGCTACAAGCGATTCCTTGCGGATATCGAGCTGGACAGCGGTGAGTTCATCACGGCTCACTGCGCGAACCCGGGCGCCATGACGGGTCTGGCGGTTCCTGGCAGCGAGGTCTATCTCTCGAAGAGCGATGACCCGAAGCGAAAGCTGGCCTACAGCTGGGAGCTCTGCCGAGTGGCTCGCGGCCTCGTGTGCGTGAACACGGCCCGCGCAAACCCCTTGGCGCACGAGGCGCTGCTCGCGTCGCGGATCGCCGAGCTTGCGGGATTTCTCACGTGCCGAAGAGAAGTGAGCGTCGGGGAGAGCCGCATCGACTTCAGACTGGAGTTTGAAGACGGGCCCTGCTGGGTCGAGGTGAAGAACGTCACCTTGGACCGCGGCGAGGGTACGAGCGCCTTCCCGGACTCCGTCACCAAGCGCGGCGCACGTCACCTGCGCGAACTCAGCGACCTCAAGCGCCGCGGGGAGCGCGCCGTGTTGCTCTTCTGTAGCAGCCGCAGCGACACCCGACGGGTGATCCCAGCGCGCGACATCGACCCGGCCTACGCTGATGCGCTGATCGAGGCGCACGTATCCGGCGTGGAAATTCTGGCGTATGCCGCCCGCGTCACGCAGCGCGAGCTATCGCTCACCCACCGCGTCCCGGTGGATCTGCAATGAGCTCAGCAGATCAAGCGGTGACCGCCGTCCACCTCAAGCAAGCTCCCGTTGACGAAGCCATTCTGCATCAGCCCGATCGCCGCTTGAGCGATGTCCCGAGGCGCACCCACACGCCCCACAGGCAGCCGGGCAGCGTGTTCCGCGAGGATACGCGACTTGTTGGCGCCGGCCAGTTGGTCCCACACGGGCGTGTCCACCCAACCAGGTGAAATCGCGTTCACGCGCACCGGCGCGAGATCCACCGCCAAGGCACGCATCAATCCCACGAGACCTGCGTTGACCATCGCGATCGGCGCACTGCCGGGGCCCGGTCGCTCCATCGCAATGCCAGCGGTCAAGAGCAAGCTTCCTCCAGCGCCGATGCGTGCGTGCTTCGCCACATGCAGCGCGCCGAAGAGCTTGTTGTTCACGACCTCATGCACGCGCTCCATCGAGAGTTCCCGCACCGCCCCGTACACTGGCGTGACCGCGGTGATGGCGACGTGGTCCACCTCGCCAAGCTGCCTGAAGGCGGTTTCGACGGATTTTTCTTGGGTGAGGTCCAGCATCTGCAGCCTCAACTGGCAGGCCGCCGTGGTTCGCTCGTCCAAGAGCCGCGCCAGCCTGGACTCACTACGTCCCATCGCCGTCACCGTAGCGCCCTGCTCCAGTAAGGCTTCCACCAGGCCACGCCCGATGCCTGAACTCCCACCAACCACCACGACTCGTGCATCTCTCATGCAGCACACCTAGCGACCATCCAGCTTTCCGTCGATGGCACGATCTGGGATATTAGATTCCATGAATGGCACGGTGACACTGGACGACCTCGAGCTTTTCCGTGCGGTAGGAGAACTCTCCAGCTTCCGGCTGGCAGCCCAACGCCTGAATCTTCCTCCGAGCACGCTCAGCCGTCGCATCCGACAACTCGAGGAGCGCTTTGGCGCCCAGCTCTTGCGCCGCTCCTCGCGACGCGTGCAACTCACAGTCGAAGGCACTCGCTTGCTCGCGCGCGTCACGCCGAGCCTGCGGGAGCTATCCGCGGTCGTGGAGTCCGAGCGCGAAGCGGGGGGTGAACCCGCAGGGCCGCTGCGTGTCACCGCCACCCAGCTCGAGGGCAGTCGCCGCATCGCGCCAGCGTTAATGGCCTACGCCGAGCGCTATCCGAAGGTTCGCGTGGAGCTGATCTTGAGCAATAGCCTGTTGCCCCTGCTCGAGGAGTCGATTGCCCTCGCTTTCCGTGCGGGACCGATTCGAGACGAAAACTTCATTGCTCGAAAGCTCTGGACGCTGCCCTTCGAGCTGTTCGCGAGTCCAGCGCTGATCCGGGAGCACTTTCCACCTTCGCGCAGGCTAGACCGGATCACGCCAAAGCAGCTCGAAGGGAAACCAGCGGTCCTCACCCGATCCCAAGCGAGCTGGGAGTTGATCGACAGCCGAGGTAACTCGCGGCGCGTCACCCCAGAGAGACGCTTCAGCGTCGATGATCCGCGGGTCGCCTTGGACGCTGCGCGCGCGGGGCTCGGCATCGTCGCCGCCCCAAGGGACGCGGTAGCGCCCGGGGACGACAGCCTGAAGGCACTCGATCTCGGCCGCGCACACCTCGTGAGCAGAGCGCTGTACGCCGTCTATCCCGCCACCCGCCCGCTTCCACCTCGAGTTCGCAGCGCGATTGATTTCGTCGTGGCTCATTGCTCTCCGCAGTGAGGTTGGCGCTTTCGCGCCAGTTCGCTGGCTGTTCTCGTCGCGCGGTTCTGTATGCGACCAAGCGCGGCTACACTGAGTCGCATGGCGAGCTGGTCCGAAGAAGATCTTGCGTCGTTCGCGCCTTGGGAACGCCGCATGCTGCGTTTCGCTGACGCCTTCCAAGGCGATCAGAAGTGGGTCAGCGAGCTTTGGATCTCGACCTTCATGCGCTCGATGCTGTGGTTCTCCGGTGGGCGTCGGTACCGCGTGCGGGGAGAGGAGGTACTAGCGAGTTTCAAGCCGGAAGATCGCGTGCTGTTGGTCGCCAACCATCGCTCATTCTTCGACTTCTTCGTGGTGACCTTCATCAACGTCACTCGCTCGAGTCTGGGTCGCCGCGCGTTCTTCCCGGTTCGCAGCACCTTCTTCTACGAGCACCCGCTGGGTGGCCTCGTGAACTTGTTGATGAGTGGGATGATGATGTACCCGCCGGTGTTTCGTGATCGGAAGCACCTGCGCTTCAACCTACTCGCGTTGCGACGGCTGGTGGATGAGCTCAAGGTGCCCGGCACGGTGGTAGGGATCCACCCCGAGGGCACGCGGGGAAAGGGTCCCGACCCCTACGAGCTCTTGCCCGCGCAATTCGGAGTCGGCCGGGTCGCACTGGAGGCCAAGGGTGCTCGTGTGATCCCGATCTTCATCGTGGGCATGTCGAGCAATCTTCCGCTGGAGACCGTACGCAACTGGTTCGCAGCTGACGCGTATCCCATCGACATCGAGTTTGGCCCCGACATCGAGCTGGACGATCTGCGCGCCAAGGCGCTCGGCTCACGCCGCGCGAAGGTCAACGCCGAGCGCGACGCAGCTGAACGCTGCATGACAGCAATCCGTGAACTTGGCGCCCGCGTGCGCGCGCGACGAGTCTCCGAAGAGGGCACCCTCGACGCCACTCAAAGCGCCGCGGAGTAGTGCCCTTCACGCACACGGTGCGTCGCCAGGATGCAGCTCTCGCCGGCAGCTTTGAGTTCGACCCGCGCCTCTAGCTTGCTCGGCTCGGATGGCATCTTGCTGACGCTCAGATGGCTCAGCGTCCAGTTGCCGCCCAGGTGGTCACCGATTCTACGCGGAAATTGATACGCTTGCCCCTTGGCTGACAAGGTCGCGAAGACCGGTTCGCCGCGAGCATCGAGCAACACTTCACCGAGCCGGATCCCCTCACACTCGTTCTGGCCCAGCGCGCTCTCCCGCAACGGCCTTGCTGGCTGCCGCACGGGCCGAGCAGCGGGGGCTACCGAGCTCGGCTGAACGAGCTTCGACACGCCGCCTCCGAAAGCCACCAGCTGGGATGTCGCGACGCTCGCGACCAACACCCAGTGAACTCGCGCAAACCATGCCCGTAAGCCGGCCGGCGGTTCCTGTCTGAGTCGTTCTCGGGTCGCAGCGACTTCCCCCGTCACCCGCAGTCGGAGGCTCTGGAGCAGACCCTGGCGAACGTTGGCGCGTCCTCGACGCAGGTTCTCTTCGGTGTGTGTCACGCTTCAAGACAAAGCGAGGAGCGTGCCAACAGGGAGGCCACTGCGTTCCCCGATCCGCCGAGGGTCAGGGGAGAGACAGGCTCCCGCGCATCAGCCAGCTTGTCCTGCGCAGCCGGCGTGACCTGCCAGAATGACAAACCTGGCGGAGCGGCGCAGCGGCCAGGCAACCACGACGCCGATTCGGACGCCGGCCCTATGTTTCCCCGAGGCAACGATTAGTAAAAAGTCGCCATTCCTACTTCTCAGTTGGGGTAAACACTCGCTCGTCTACATGCTATTTATTGCGCTCCCACGCGGGCAGGCCGGACACGCGCGCGTATCCGCGGAGAACAGAACTGCCGCTACCCCGGGGATACAGTAGCAACGGAAGGTCGGATGCTCGGTTGCGCGGGGAAACAACGCAGCGCGACAAAACAAGACGGCCGCCCGATGGGCGGCCGTCTGAGGGTCAGTTGAGGTCAGTGGGTTGGGGACGAAAAGCTTAGACTCACGGCTGGGCGCCCGTGGGTCACACGCGTTCGGGCGAACGCGAAGCCGAATCGCAGAGCGATATCGGCCGGTTGGGCTTCACGCAGTGATGGTCGCAGCGCGCATCGAGGACGAGGGCTTGTCCGCGGAGACGCGCGATTCCTGAGCTCCGAGCTCCAGGAGCTTGAGCAGCAACTCGTAGGCTTCGCTCGCCTTGGCGCGGTCGCCGTCCAGCAGCTCAGCGAGCGCCAGTCCGTCGGTCACGGCCATCACCAGAGACGCGATCGTCGCGGTCTCGTCAGCGCTAACTGCGCGAGATTCCAAGACTGCGGCTTCCAGCGTGTCCCTGAGGCGGTTGCGAGTTTCGCCCACGCCAGTCTGGACGTCGCTCTCTCGGCGAGACTCGGCCCAGAACTGCAGGCGCATCGCAAAGTCCTCGTTGTCTCCCTGCGCAGCACGGAAGAACGGGCGCAGGAAGCTGCGGAAATCACGGGGCTTGTGCGCGTCCGCCGGCTCGAGAGCTGCTTGAACGCGGGTCAGCAGCTTGCGCTCCGCCAAGGCTTGCACGGCGTTCACTAGCGCTTGCTTGTTCTCGAAGTAGTAGTGAACGACACTCTTGCGCATGTTCATCGCCCGACCGACCTCGGAGACCGTGGTCTCCGCTACGCCGCGATCGGCGATCAGCTTGGCGGTGGCGTTGAGAATGGCCTGAGCGCGGGGACGCGAAGCTCGGCTCTCGGGGACCCCGCGCGTCTTGGGGCGTTGGGTGTTTTCAGGTGCGTCGTGCTCCATGGGGGCCGAGCGTGCACCAGAATCGGAAAGACGGAACACCTGAAGCGAAATCGTGGTGCAGCGTTCCTCCCCCACTGTAACGACCAAAACGGCCTAAGATTCAGATGTCGTGGGATTCCACACGTCTAGCTCGCCAGTCGGACGTTTGACTGAAAAGCTAAAAAAATGATCGGTCTCGCTCCGCCGACCGGCCCTCACTCTCCGAAAAGGGATCTGTGCGCGTGTCACCCCGTGCAGTTCGGTCAGCGGAGTCGTGTCTCCGAGCGGAAAGCTAATGTTCGCTACCTGCGTTGCCAGAGGCAACCAAGACGCGCCTTTCGCCGATCGAGCATCAAGACACCAAGCCGAAGCGCGCCAAAAACACCATCCCAGCGGTATTCATGCGGCGAATCCAACCAAACAGCCGTGTCAGACTAGCTCGCAGTTTGCTTCCGTCCGGTCCTTCCGACCTCGCGAGCGACCAAACCACGGCGTTTCCCCACGAAAATGAAGCGAACTCAAGCGCAGGGAGCCGGCAGCTCTCCTGGCCTCCCTGACGGCGCCTCCAAATAACGCAAAGGGGGCCTTGGCCCCCTTCACCTACATGCCCGGAGTTCAGCTCACTTCACGCGGGTCTCACAGCCGAAGTAGATGTCGACACTGCCCTCGCCCTGAGACTGCACTGCAGCCTGCGCGTCCGCGCAGGACGCGGGACACAGCACCACCTGAGTGGGGGCGGTGTCGTTGTCGTAGTACCAGCCGCCGCTCGCGTCGCATTCGTTCGCGCCACCGACCTTGAACAAGTCGTTGCTCGTGCTGGGCGTGCTGACCACGACGTTGACCTTCTTCGGATCCAGCTCACCGGTGCTCGGCTCCGGGATGTCCAGGATGCAGCTGATCTTCGCGCCGCTCTCGACAGCAGTGGCGACGGAGTCGAAGAATGGCGCCCAAGCGCTCGCCCCGTCGCAGATCTTCGCGCGAACACCGCCGGTACGCGTAACCAGATCGGTGTAGGTTTCACCAGACTTCGGCGGCTGATCACCGCCGGGGTAGGTGCAAATCACGCTCGGATCCGTGGCAGAGCCCCAGCCGTAGATGCCGGTGAACACGTAGTCATCGAACAAGCCATTCCAGCTCGAGTCGAGGATTCCGGGCGGAAGCAAAGAAGAGGTCGACACGCCCGTCGCCCAGCCACCACCACCGGACCAATGCTCGAACTGGTCTGCGGTCAGGCGGGAGTTGTCATCCGTGACGACGACGATGGTGCGCGTGGCCTCGGGACGGAGCTGTGCGCGCCAGTTGCCGTCGGCCGGAGTCTTGGGGCCGCGCGCATCACCAACTTGGTAGTTCGCGGTGTCTCCCAGGGTGCCGAGGAACTGCTCGAGGGGCTGCTCGCTCTTGATGTCGATAGATGACTGGAAGAAGTTCGTGCCGTTGCCGCAGTTGCTGTCGCCCGCGAGCGGCTGGGGGATGCACACGCCGTAGCGCCCCGATGTCACCTCGCCAACGCCACGGAGGCTCAGCATGATGACCTTGTAGTCGAGGTCCTTGTTGCCAATGCTGGCGGCGAAATTGTTCAGGCCTGCAGTCACCTGATCGATCGCAGGCGCCATGCTGACGGAGTTGTCGACGACCCAGATGATGTCGACGGGGAGCTTCTCTACCTTCGCCGTTTCCTTCGCAACGGCGCACGCGGCGTCGGGATCGAAACCACCACTCCCACCGCCGTCGAGACCTCCGTCAAAGCTGCTACCGCCGTTGGCACCGTTGCCGCTGCTCCCAGCCGTGCCGCCGCTTCCAGCGCTGCCGCCAGCGTTGCTACCGCCGTTTCCGATCCCACCAGAAGTACCAGCTGCCTCACACGCAATCAGCGCAAACGCAGCAAGGCCGAACAAGCGTCCCAAGCTCATCTCGGCCGATTAGCAGCCTCCGTGTCGAGTGTCCACGTCACCCATCCAACATGAGCAAAAAGTTGCAACATCCGTGGGCAAACACGCGGCTGGTGACAAACGGGTGTGGAGAGGTATCACCGCGCCGATCGCTCAACGTTCACTGCCCGCGCGCCGCGAGGATTCTGTAGCGGGGACTCAAGCGCCGCCGGTGCCACCGGTCCCAGCGCCACCCGCACCGCCACTGGTTCCACCACTTCCGCCGCTAGTCGTACCGCCAGCGCCACCACCTCCAGCCCCGCCGGGACCGGCGGTGCCGGGATCGCAGGGCTGGGCGCCTGCTGCGTGCTCGCAGTGCGGGAACACGGCTTGGGTTGCTGCGCTCACGTGCCACAAACGGCACTGCACGGAGTTGCCCTTGTCGATGCCGCTGTTGAAGCCGCCCAAATCGGGTAGGCCAGAGCACTCCTGAAGGCAGGCGCCAATCGAACTGAAGGCTTCGGGACAGACGTCTGCCATCAGCCCGCAATAGCCCTCACAGTTGGTGCCGCAGATGGCCAGCCCGGTCGCGTTCGCGCCGCCTGGGCCCGCCGCCGAACAGTGCTCAACGGGTTCACCGCTCGTGCGCGCGTTGATGGCTTGCTGTAGCCGACACGTCATCGTGTTCCCGGTGGGGCCATCGCCAACGGGAATTGCAGCGCATATCGCCAGGCACTGCTCGCGGTTCGGATACTGCACCAGCTCGCCCGTGCAGTTGGTCAGCACCTCATCGCAGTACTCATTGCACAAATCGCTCGCGCCGCCGCCGGTGCCTCCGGTGGCGCTACTGCCTCCAGTACCGCCGACCCCACCGCTGCCACCGTTGTCGAAGGTTGGGTCGAGCTTGCGGTCCTCTAGACCAAGCAGGTTGCTGCAGGCCACGCCACCGACCAACGCGAACACCAGCGCCGCGCCGACACGTTGCCCCACGGAACTATAGCTAGGGCGCGCCATCAGAAGCGTCCTCCCAGGAAGACACCAGCGTGCCCGGGGGCGAGCGCCGGAGCGAGCCGGAGTTCCCCTCCGCGAACGCGCGCCAGCTTCCGTTTGGGATCGTGGGCCGCATCGGAGCCCTCCGATGGCGCCGTGGCATAGAGCACGATGCCGCCCGCCAGGGCCAACGCACCCACCCCGAACGCGATTGTCGACAGAGTCGCGGCATCTTGAGCTTCTTGCCCTAGGTCGACACCCTTCTGGTTGCACTGGGTGGGATCGGCGCTCCGACAGTTGTCGTCGGCCTCGGAGTTCTTCGAGCTCGCCTGCAGTCCAAAGAAGCTGCCGGCGCCAATCCCCAGCAGCCCAACGACTCCAACCACGATGCCTAGCGTGCGCTGCCCGCTGCCGGAGTCAGCGGTGACGCCCGCGTCAGTGCCTGGAGGCGCCGCTTCGGAAGGTGGGGGGCTGACTTCGGGCTTTTGCGGCGGTGGCTCGGCATGAGGTGGCGGCGCTGGCGCATCCTCGAGCGGCGGGACGGCGAGCGTGACGTTACCGTTCGCTGGCACCTGCACTTCAGCTTTGTAGTCGAGCTTGCCCGGTGCCTTCACCGTGATCTGATGGGTACCTGGATCCACGGGGATCGCGGTTCCCCAAAGCGCGGTGCCGAGCTCATCGCCATCACGAGAGATCTGCATGCCGTCCACTCGCACGCTCTCGGGAACCTCGACCACCAACTTCGCGAGCTTGCCTTCCAGGCGCTCCGCCCGTCCGCGCGCTATCTTCTCGCGCTTGGCATCGTTGCTCTTGGTCGCGAAAGCCGCTGCCTCACGGAAAGTGGCCCAGGCGCTCGCGGTCCTCCCCGATTGCTCGTAGCACTCTGCGAGGTAGAGCAACGTGCCCACACCGGGGTCTAGACGCTGGCTTTCTTCCAGGCTGCGACAGGCGTTCTCGAAGTCCTTGTCCTTGAGCTGCTTCTTGCCCTTGTCGAACAGCGCCTCCGCCGCAGCCTTGTCGGCGGCAGACGATTGCGCTTGCACGCTCGCGCTGGCGCAGGTCAGCGCCAGCACGCCAATCATTAGCCGGATGCGTCCCCTCAACATAAACCAAGCCTCATTCGTCGATCCCGATCAGGCACCGCGACCCAGTACGGGTCGCTCCATGCGGACCTCACACAAGCAAAGCCGCGTCGGCATTCCAACTATTTTCGGTCTCCGAACCCGCTGATGTCGACGTCTCCCGCAGGCTTCGG
>JBFXBK010000345.1:0-9871 GCA_050183255.1 Polyangiaceae bacterium
CAACCGAGCGCCCAACGTAGGAGCGAATCATTAGTCTAAGTCCTCAGTCAAAACTGTCCGCTCAGGCGAACGCCAGAGAAAGCCTTGGTCGTGCCAACATCCCAGTGCAGGCCCTTGGCCTCGCGCGCGGGCTCTGGGGAGCTACTGCCGCCAGTCAGCAACATCACAGCCGCCACGCCGATCCCGACGACGCCAATCCCGAGAGTCACATTGGTCCACATCGCGTAGCTCTCGCCCGAGGACTGCTTATCCTCGACCGACTTGGGGCACACGCTGCCCCGGCAAGCGCCGTCGAGATCGCTCTCAGCGCCGTTCTTCATCAGGAAGAACACGCCCGAGGCGACCAAGCTCACGGCGCCTACGCCGCCGATGATCCACGGCGCCGCTGACGAGCCCTCTTCAGGCTTGGGCTCCGGCGTCGGCTCGTCATCAGGCGGCACGTCCGGGATGTCAGCTGGTGGTGTTTCCACCTGCAAATCTTCGGGCGGCACCAGCTCGAGGTTCTTCGACTCACCCTCGGTGACGTCAACGGATTCCTCCCACTTTCCACCGTTCGGCAGCTTCACCACGACCGTGTGATGGCCTGGATCGACGACCGTCTCCTTGCCCACCTTGGCGGAGCCAAGCTCCACGCCATCGAGCTCAATCGTCGCGCCCTCAGCGCCCTCACCCAGCGTGATCACCAGCTTGGGCACCCGCGCCTCGAGCTTCTCCTTGGCTGCGCTGATTTCGGGGAGCTCCTTGGCGCCCGCTTCACGGGCTTCGTACTCCGCCAGGCGATAGTCACCGAGCGCCTCGTTGAGCCGGCCGAGCTCCTCCTTGCAGCGTCCCATGTGGAAACGCACCTGAGGAGTCAGCTTGACCTTCGCCACCTCGTCGAACTTCGCCAACGCTCCGGCGAAATCCCCCGCTGCTTCGAGGCTCAGCCCCTGACGAAACAGGCGGCGTGCCTTGGCCAGATCATCCTTGCTCTGGGCGGCTGCCTGCTCGGGGCACAAGGGTACCGACGCCAGACCGGCGCAAGCTCCCATCACCAGCAACACACGTCGGAATGAAGCTCCCATACACCCCTACTCCTATCGGTTTGGGCGCGAAAAAGTAAGACACCTCAACGTCACTCACGCGATCCCGGTGTCCTAGAAGCGTGGCGTGCCTCGCGCGAGGTTCAAGTATCCTGGACGTTTCCTCTGACGTCCGAGTGCTTGAAGATCGCGGGCGGATCTTCTTGGGGGGAGAGGTCAGCCGACAGTCGCTGGTCGAGTCTGCCGCTCTGCCTCAGCGACCAGGCGAGAATACGCGTCGAAACGCGGCGTCGGCTCCTCACCGATGCGACGACTCGCGGGACTGGCGTAGCTAGGCGGTGGCGTCATCACCCGGGCGCGCGAGGAGTGATCGGTGAAGGCGTTGACGCTCGACGTGCGCGCCCCGTGGTCGAGGCGCACCTGCGCCCAGTCAACCAGCGCCGCCGCGCATGACTCGAGCTTCTGCAGCGTGGAAGTCCCAGGAAAACCGCCAAAATCAAAGCTCCGGGCGTCCACTCGAGCAACCCAGGGCACGGTGATGAAATGTATGTCGAGCGCCAAATAGGCGTCGATCTGTCCTGGATTTAGCGACTCGCGGAAGCTCTCGAGCTCCGCTGCGCTCGGGTTGATCGCGCGCAGCGAGGAGCTCGAAGAACGCGAACGCGCTGAGTCGCCGCCAACGCTCACTTGCCCTTGGACCAGAACCAAGACGGCTCCCCAAGGAATCGTCATGCTGCGCGCCTGGAGCTGGAGTCCAAGGCCTGCTTCCTCGAGCGCGAGGGAGCGCAGAGTCACGATTTTTCGCTCCGGCTCGTGCGCCACGCCGGGGTCGACCAGCGCCACCCTGTACCCGGCTGCAGCGAGTCGCTGATGGAGCATTCGGGCCTGCTCCACCTCAGCCAGCGCCTTGACCACGCCCCACGTGTCGGGCTTCAGCTTGGTCTTCAGGTCATACACGACCAGCCCCGAGAGCCCTGCGAGCTCGGCGTACTGATCGTTTCTGCCCTCGAAAGGCGGTCCCAGCAGGACTAACACGGCACCCCCAAAGCATGAGTCGCCCACCGCGGCGGCTCTGATTGCAAGCTTAGCCCGAAGCCGCGAAACAGGGCGACAATCGGGCGGCCTTGGCAGGTTCCGGAGCGCCACGAACCGACGCGCCGCCCAGGGCGCGCGCCCGCACGCTGCCTGGTACGAAGCAGCTCTCACATCCCAGCAGGAGTGTGATAACAATCGCCGGGGTCCCAAGTCCGCCGCGTGCGGGCGCAGCTCGGTGCTGTGGCTTTCCGACTGGAAGTCTTGGGGGTGGGAAATTGGAGGCCAACGCATTTGGTGGCCGCAAGTCCGAGCAACTCACCTCACCCAGCTCTGTTCGACTCACGCCTGAGGCGTGAGACCTCCTCGTTGACGAAGGAAGGCAAGGAAGATGGATTTCGCACCTTTCATCAAGGCCCTGGTCGCCTCGCTGGTCTACTGCCTGATTGGCGTCGTCATGTTTGCGATAAGCTTCATGATCATCAAAATGGTGACGCCCTTCTCGATCCGGAAGGAAATCGAAGAGGACCAGAACACCGCCCTCGCCGTCCTGATCGGCTCGGTCATCCTTGGACTCAGCATCATCATCGCATCCGCCGTCGGCGGGTGATCCCAGCGCACCCGTAGCCGAAGCAGATCCCCAGCCCGGCGCAGGTCCTCGGCCAGCGCATGCTCCGGGCGGTTCCGATCCCCCAGGGCCGCGGAGCGCCGCGGAACCGAAGCCGAACCGCTCCAGTTCGGCCTCGGAGACCAACGCCTGGACCCAGCCCAAGGTCAACGCTCCCGCGTTGCTTGGGATGGTGCTCGTGATCGCGACTGCTGGGCTGGTCTACGAACTCGTGATCGCCGCGGTCGCGAGCTACGTGCTCGGCGACTCCGTCACCCAGTTCTCAACCATCATCGGCTTGTACCTCTCGGCGCTGGGGCTCGGGGCGTACGTATCGAAGTTCATCGATAGGCGCCTGGCGCTCACGTTCGTCGACGTCGAGTTGGCTGCCGCGTTGATCGGCGGGGCAAGCGCGCCCCTGCTGTTCCTCGCGTTCTCTTACACCGCCGCGTTCCACTTCATTCTCTACGGAATGGTGCTGGTGGTGGGCACCCTGGTTGGCCTCGAGCTCCCGCTGTTGATGCGGCTGCTTGGTCGCGAGCTGTCGTTCAAGGACTTGATCGCCCGCGCGCTCACCTTCGACTACGCCGGCGCGCTGCTTGGATCTCTCGCGTTCAGCCTGATCCTGGTGCCGAAGCTAGGTCTCGCCCGCAGCTCCCTGGTATGCGGCCTGTTGAACGCGGGCGTGGCATTGATTTCCACGTGGATCTTGCCAAGCGCCGACATGGGGGAACGCAAGAGCTTCGGCGGGGCGCGGGTGCGCGCGGTGCTCGTGCTGCTGCTACTCGGCGCCGGGATCCTGGAGAGTGATCGCGTAACCGGCCTGGCTGAAGCCGCGCTGTTCCCTGGCAAAGTCATCTTCGCGGAGCATTCGCGCTATCAACGCATCGTGCTGACCGAACGGCAGAACGCTGGGCACAAGACCTTCCAGTTGCAGCTGAACGGTAACCTGCAGTTCGACACCGCCGACGAGTACCGCTACCACGAAGCGTTGGTCCATCCCGCGATGCAGAGCGCCCGCCACCACTCCGAGATCGCCGTCGGAGGCGGCGGGGATGGCCTCGCAGCGCGGGAAGTCCTGCGTTGGCCCGGCGTCGAGCGCATCACCCTGGTCGATCTGGACCCCGCGATGACCGATCTCGGGAAGCACAACCCGCTACTCCAGGCACAAAACCGCGGGGCAATGAATGACCCTCGGGTGGAAGTGCACAACAGCGACGCGATGGTGTGGTTTCGCGATCACGACCAGCGCTTTGACGTGATCATCCTGGATTTCCCCGATCCAACGAACTACTCCCTGGGCAAGCTCTACTCGGCGCGCTTCTACCGTACCATCTACGATCGGTTGGCAGACGATGGCGCGCTCGTGGTGCAAAGCACCAGTCCGCTCTTTGCGCTCCAGGCCTACTGGTGCATCGACACGACCTTGCGCAGCGTAGGCTTCAGCACCGCGCCGTACCATGTGTTCGTGCCTGCGTTCGGTGAGTGGGGCTACGTGCTGGCGAAGAAGTCGCCGTTCAGGCCGCCCCAGGACTTGCAGGTCGCTGGCCTCGCCTACCTCACCCCGGAGACGCTGCGCCTCGCGTTTAATTTCCCGGAGGATATGCGCGCGGTGCCAACTCCGGTCAACCGCCTCGACAACCAGGCGCTGGTCCACTTCTACCTGGACGCCTGGGCTCGGTGGCAATAGCGGCGGCGTCCGACCAGCTATTCCCCGCGGCAGAAACCTTCGACTAGCTCGTACAAGACGCGCTGACCCCAGAGGTAGCCGTCTACGGGGATGCGCTCGTTGTGACCGTGGTACATGCGTGTGAAATTGAGCTCTGGGCCTAGCTTCACCGGGGAGAAGCCATAACAAGTCGCGCCTAGCCGAGCGTAAGCAAACGAGTCGGTGAAGCCGGGGATCATGTACGGCACCGGCACCGCCGCGGAGTCGTGACGCTTCAGGCTCTTGCAGATCGCGTCGTAGAGCGGTGTGTTGCTGTCGAAGCGCGTGCCTTCGTGCTGGTTCAACACCTCGAGCTCCAAGTCGTCGCCTACGACAGCCTGCACTTCCCTCAGGAAGTCATCGGTGGTGTAGCCGGGCAACACGCGACCATCGACGGTAACCGACGCGCTACCCGGGATCACGTTGACCTTCTTGCTTCCGCTCAACATGGTCGGCGCCGCCGTGTGGCGTAGCATCGCGTTGATGCCCATCGCCTGGTCCGCCTGGACGCGATCGAGCACGTCGAGCAGCTTGCTGCTGAACGCTGGGTGCAGCAGCAACGCCATCACCTTGTTGCGCGGGAACGGCGCGCCGCCCGCTAGCGCCTTCAAGAACCCTTCAACCACTTCCGTGTTGTGTTGCGGAAGCCGCGTCGAACCGAGCTTCTCGATCGCGCGCGCGATGCGCAGCACCGGGTTACCAGGGTGCGGCATCGAGCCATGCCCGGGCTCACCGATGGCTTTCAGCCGGAACCAGCAGATACCCTTCTCGCTCACCTGGATCGGGTAGAAGCGCGTCTCCCCCATGTACAGCGTGTGCCCACCCACCTCGTTGAGCACGTACTCGGCGCGCACGAGCTCCGGGTGATTTTCCACAAGGAATACGGCCCCCTTGTCGCTACCCGCCTCCTCATCGGCCACCGCCGCGAAGATCACATCTCGCTCCAGGGGAACCTTGCGGCGATGCAGCGTGATCAGAGTCATGAGTCCCATGGTGACCATGTTCTTCATGTCAATCGCGCCTCGCCCCCAGATGCAGCCGTCGGCCTCTACGGCGTCGAACGGTGGGTGGTCCCACGCCTCGGGGTCGACGGGCACGACGTCCAGGTGGCCGTTGAGCAGCAGCGGCCCCGACTTGCCCGACCCGCGGAGGCGCGCAACCAGCGACGCACGCCCTGGCTCCGATTCGAGCATTTGGTACTCGATGCCCTCCTGGTCGAGCAGCGCGGCGATGTACCTTGCCGCCTCGATTTCGTTGCCCGGAGGATTCGTCGTGTCGATGCGCAAGAGCGCCTTGAAATGCTTCAAGGACTCCTGGCCCAGGCTCTGCCAATCAATGGGATTTTGGGGGTGAGGATCTCCCATGAGAGTCCCGTACAACACCCCGGGGCTCGCTACAAACCTCAACGGTGAGTGATCGCCACACGTAGCCAGTCGTCACCGAAGTCTTCGACGCGCACCGGGACGCGCCGTCCCACCGTTGGCTGAACCAGCGCGCCCAGGCTGGCTTCGACCAGCGCGCGATAGTTCGGATCGTCGAAATAGGGGAAGCCAGAGTAGGTCACGCGAGACGTGGGGTCGCCGAGGGAGACCTCGATGTTGGCGTTGTCACGTCGGATGTGGCGCCACATGGTGGGCACCTGGCGCAGCACGAAGTGAGGGCTGGTGATGCGCATCATGGCGCGAAAGAAGCGCCCCATGCCGCGCTGAGTACAGGCGAAGAGCAGCTCCCGATAGGGCTCCTCTGCCGATACCAAGCGCTCGCGCATTGCTTCGAGTGCGCACTGCAGCGCCTCCTCTGGATACCAGCTCGACGCCAGCGGATCCTTCAACGCACTTTGGTACTCCGGAGGCACAGCGTCGGCCAGCGTGGCGTACGCCTCAGCGCCCCAGCGGGAGTCCACTTCGTCCCGAGCGACGAGAAACCAGATCCCTTTGACCTCCGACCCCATCAGCCTGCGTCCACTCTTCTCGCTTCGTCACACCGACTTGGCGGGCCGTCCAGCGCTGAGCTGAATGGCGCCGTTCTGCGCGGTGCCGTCTCCCCCCCAAACTCGAGTCCAGGACAGAAAAGGCGTCCTGAGATACTGCCAGCATCCTGACGACGCGCAAGGCAGATGTCGCTCGGATTCGCGCTGGGGCAGCGACCCTCGATTCCACACGGAAGCAAACAAACGCCCGAGACCGCGCCGTGGGTGGACGCAGAGCGGTCCGGCGCTTGGGGGGTGTCAGCGCAGGTCAGCAGCGGTTCACTTGCAGGACGAGGGCATCTGCGCGCCCTTCAAGGCGCCGCGGATCGCACCAATGATGGTCCCGCTGCCCTGCCCCTGAGCGACCATCGAGTAGCAAACCGCCGCGGCCTGACTCATGTACACATTCTGCGGCGGCGGCGCGCTCTTCGCGTTCTGCGCCAGCGCCGCGCAACACGTCTTCAAGCCGGAAGCCGGCGCGGGGCCACCCTTGGCCTTCTTACCGGCGTCCGCATCAGCATCGACGCCCGCATCTTCGGCCTCGAGCTGAAGCGACGTGGAAGGCGCTGGATCCGCCGTGGCGGATGGCAGCGGAGGCGGCGGCTCGTCCTTGCTCGGGCAGCCAGGCAGGAACAGCCCGACGACGCAGACGAAGCCCAAGACTGCGGGGACTGCAAGGCGCTGTTTGGCTCGCATGGCTTCGTCTCCTCCCGCCGTCACCGGCGGCAAACAATCAACGTTTCCCCAAGGCAACCTCAGCGGCAGGAAGAGGGCATGTTCGCGCCCTTCAGCGCACCACGGATCGCGCCGAGGATGGTGCCACTACCTTGTCCCTGGGAGACCATCGAGTAGCAGACCGCGGCGGCCTGGCTCATGTAGACGTTGTTCGGCGGCGGCGCGCTCTTCGCGTTTTGTGCGAGCGCCGCACAGCAGTTCTTGAGGCTCGAGGCCGGCACGCCCTTGCCCACGACCTTCTTGCCTGCGTCCGCGTCGGCGTCCACGCCAGCGTCCTCTTCCTCGAGGGTCAGCGTCTTCACCTCGGTGGGTTCGGGGGCGGCGGAGGGCAGCGGAGGCGGCGGCTCGTCCTTCTTGCAGCCGGGGACGATGAGAGCTCCCGCGGGGATCAACAACCCGAGCATCACCGGGATCATCACGCGCTTGTTCGATTTGGCTTTCATTCTGTCGTCTCCTAGCGCTTCGGACCCAGCGGGCGTGGCCCAGCTGGTGGCGGCGCTGAGTGGGCACCACACTAGTTCAGTCGCGGCGCAATTGCCCCGAGTTTTCGCCCCTCTCTGGAGCAAAAGCCTCGATTCGCACGTCTGAACCGAGCTGTTTACTGAAGTCTCTTCGCTCGCTGCGCCTAGGGTAACTGGCTTTCCCCCAAGCTCACAAACCCTCGACAAAAGCGCCGGCCCAGCCGGACCTTCTGTCCTGAGTCGTACGCCTAGACCCCGCCCCGCGGCCTGTCGTTAAGCATTTTTTGCCGACCGAGTGTCTCGAAGCGAGGCGAGAGGCCACAAAAGGCCAACGGCCCGCGCTGTCTCCAGCGGGAGCCGTTGCTCGAGGGGCCAAGCCGCCACTCTGACACAAGCCCCAGTGGCCTGGTCGAGCGCGACTCCCTCAATGCGTCAGGAACAGCCCATCGAGTTGCCGCAGTTCAGGCACTTGTAGCAAGCGCCGTTGCGCACCGTGATGTGGCCACAGCCGTCGCACACCGGTGCGTCGCCCATCATCTCTTCCAGCTGAGCATCGAGCCCAGTGCTGTGGCTCTCAGTCGCCGCCGCGACGGTGGTCGCTGGAGGCAGCGCGCGCGCTTCCTCCTGGCGTCGCGTCTCCACCGGGTCGGCGATGGACACCGGCTCCTCCTCCGGAGGCACCTGGGCGAAGTCGTAGCGCTGCAGGTACTCCACGCCGAGCACGCGGAAGATGTAGTCGACGATCGAGGTGGAGAACTTGATGTTCGGGTGCCCCGACACGACACCGTGAGGCTCGAAGCGCGTGAAGGTGAACTGCTCCACGTAGGTCTCGAGGGGCACGCCGTACTGCAAGCCCACGCTCACGGCCATGGCGAAGCAGTTCATCAGTGAGCGGAACGCTGCGCCTTCCTTGTGCATGTCGATGAAGATCTCGCCGAGCGAGCCGTCTTCGTACTCGCCGGTGCGCAGGAACACCTTGTGGCCACCCACCGACGCTTCCTGGGTGAAGCCCGAGCGCTTCTTGGGCAGGCGCACGCGAGTACCGGTCGGACGGATCTGCACGACGGGCTTGGCCGCGACCTCGACCGCCTCTTCCTTCTCCTCCTTCTGATCGCTGGAGGTGGAGAGCGGCTGAGAAGCCTTGCAACCATCGCGGTACAACGCCACCGCCTTGAGGCCGAGCTTCCAGCCCTCTTCGTAGATGCGACGCACATCGTCCACGCTTGCCTCGTTGGGCAGGTTGACGGTCTTGCTGATCGCACCGGAGAGGAACGGCTGGGCTGCCGCCATCATGCGGATGTGCGCCATCGGCTCGAGGTAGCGCTGGCCAGTGCGGCCGCAGCGGTTTGCGCAATCGAACACCGGCAGGTGCTCCGACTTGAGGTACGGCGCGCCTTCGATGGTCATGCGACCAACGATGACATCGCCTGCGGCCTCAATCTCCTTGGCGGTGAAGCCGAGGTGCTTGAGCAGGTTGAAGCCTGGCTGGCTCATCTTTTCCGCGGTGATATTCAGCCGCTGGTAGGTGTCCTTGCCGAGCACCCAGGGCGAGAACGCCAGGTTGAGGTCGAACACGCCAGGTAGCGCGTCCTCCACCTTGCGCAGGTCCTGATCGTCCAGGCCCTTCTCCTTGAGGGTTTGACGATTCACGTTGGGCGCGCCGACCAAGGTGTTGGTGCCGGAGATGTACGCTACGATCTCTTGCACCTCGACCGGGCTGTAGCCCAAGTGCGCGAGCGCGTGAGGCACCGCTTGGTTGACGATCTTGAAGTAGCCGCCGCCCGCGAGCTTCTTGAACTTCACCAGCGCGAAGTCCGGCTCGATGCCGGTGGTGTCGCAGTCCATCAAGAGACCGATGGTGCCGGTGGGCGCGAGCACGGTGGCTTGCGCGTTGCGGTAGCCGTGCTGCTCTCCGAGCTTGACCACGTTGTCCCAGTCCTCGCACGCCGCGCGCCACAGCTCTTCGGGGCACAGATCGCGATCGATGCCGTAAGCAGCCTCTTGATGCATGCGCATCACGCGCAGCATGGGCTCGCGGTTCTTTGCGTAGCCGTTGAAGGCGCCCTTGCTGGAGGCCATTTCGGAGCTCACGCGGTAGGCGTGGCCGCACAGGATGGCGGTCAGGGCACCCGCGATGGCGCGCCCCTTGTCTGAGTCGTAAGGGATGCCGAGCACCATCAGCAGCGTGCCCAGGTTGGCGTAACCGAGGCCGAGCGGGCGGTAGTCGTGGGAGTTACGCGCGATCTGTTCCGTCGGGTAACTCGAGAGGTCAACCAAGATCTCTTGAGCCACGAAGAACAGCTCGATGGCGTGACGGTAGCCGTCGACATCGAAGTG
>JBFXBK010000346.1:0-9833 GCA_050183255.1 Polyangiaceae bacterium
CGAGGGTGAGTTGAGCCGCGGCGAAGCTGGCGACCTCCTGGAGCTCGGTCTCGGACTCGAGGGAACGCTGGATGTCGATCTCGGCGTAGTGTGCCCACCAGGACTGGATCCACCAGGGTGGATCGTCGATGTCCTCGGAGGCATCCCGCGGCACGATCGCCAGGAACGGATCCGCCTTCGCCCCGAGGCGTGTCGCGTTGAGGATGATGCGCACGGGCAAGCCGCCTCGCCCTTCGATGCATGGGATGTCGGGGACGCTCCGCATCTCTTTGGCTTCCAGGACTAGGTCGTCGTTCGGGCTGCTGGTGGGCCCCTCGATGCGGTACAGAATGCGCGCAGTGGTCGCGCTGCCCAGGCCGAAGTTCGTGGGGATCCCACGCTTCTTCACGCGGAAGAAGTCCGCGTCTCGGCTTGGGTCGAGCTGCAGCACGAGCGCGACGTAGCGCTGCCATCCCGCGCGTGCTTCGCTGGCGTAGCGGGGCGGGAGTTCGGTGGTCATCAGCTTTTCCGCCTGGCTTAGGAAGCTTCCCCGGTCTGCCTGGAAGCTCGAGCGGAGGCGCAGGAGCGCTGAAGGCGGTTGATTGGTGGCGGGTGGGGGATCGGTCGCGTAGGCGTCGAGGAACCCGCTCACGAGGGGCTCACTAGGCCAGCCGCGCTGCTTCGCCGCGAGCGCGAGTGACGTCCCGAAACGCACCAGATCGATCACCGGTGGTCCGGACACGGAATAGTCGAAGTCCGAGAGCCCCGCGCCTTCGTCGGTGATCGCCAGCTGCTCCACGTGGGCGTCCCCGTGCAAGTTCACGATGGGGAGCGTCGCCCGAACTCGAGCGAAGCGTTTGCATACTTCGGTCGCGAACTCAGGATTAATCGCGCGGAAATATTTGTGAGGGCTCGCCGAGAGCTTGGCGCGCAACGCCGGGTTCGTGCGGTACGGCGAGTCCTGAGCAAGCTCCAGCGGGTTCTGCTGCTGCGCATCGGGAGCTGGTGCAGCCGGCGCGCTCGGTGCCGTCGGCGCGCTCGGACAGTTGGCAGGCGCAGGCTGCACGGCACAGCCCCCAGTGAGCAACAACACCAACAACCCGTGCCGCATGGCTTCCAGAATTACCACACCCCGGGGCCGCGCGTTCTCGCGCGAGCTGAAGCACCCAGGCGCCGCTCCCTCTCCCCCAAACCCTCTTGCAGCTCCTAGGTCAGGCGCGGCAGCAGGGACTCGGCGATGGGATCGAGCATGGCGAACAGGGCCGCCCAGCGGGGATCTTCGGTGCGCTGCTCCCAGGCGAAGCGCGCCTGGCGCAAGACGGTGCGCTCGACGCTGCGTACCACGAGTTCTGCAGGCGTGTGCCCTCCCCTGGCAGCGTCTGCAGAGAACGGTGGCTCCTCTCCGGGGCCGCTGAGGGTGCGATACCAAGTCATCACAGCGCGCCGGGTCGCGTCGTCGAGCGGTGCGCTTGCCTTCTTCCACTGAGTTCCGGAGTTGGGCTGCTCTTGCTGCACCAACAACTCAACGTTGCCGTCTGGGCTGAGCGTCAGCGTGTAGGCGCCGCCCTGGTAAGGGGACCCTCGACGGTACTCGAAGCGCAGCGCCTCTGGCAGCGGCGCGCGCAGCGGCGTCGCGTCGCGCAGCGGCTCTCCACTCACGTGGGAAGTGAGCACGCGCTTGAGCAGATCCACGACCGGCGCGTAGCCCGGATCCTCTGACCAGTGGTGGTACGAGCAATACACGACCGTGGCCTCGGCTCCCGCAGACACACGGATGGAGGAGTGGAACTCCCCAGGCACGAGGGACGTGCGTCCTGCTTTGAACGTCACCGCAGGACGCGGAAAGCCGGCGTATCGCAAGAGGTTGATAGCCACTGGATGCGCCGGATCGCCGTGCTGGAGCGAGCAACGCGTGGCTTGGGTTTGGACGTGGATCCCATGGTTGGAGGTTTCATCCCACTCGATGCGAATCGCGCTTGGGTCGTTTCCCCAATCGAAGGGCGTGCTCATGTCAGCGGTTCCTACGCCAGCGAGATCGATGCGTCACGCTGATCGCTCCGTCCTCGAGCTCGAGGACGCTCCACGCCGTGGGCGAGTCGGCGACGTTCACGAACTGCGTGTCGTAGTACCTCGCGTCGATGGAGTTCCGCGCTGGGCGCTGTCCCCGCTCGGGAGACGCAAGCGGCGGCACGTCGAGCGCGACGAGGGATGCTTCAACGCACTCGCGGTCCTCGTCACTCAGCGTTCCACTGCTCGAGCTCGCGCTCACCCAGGCTTACGTGGCGAGTCGACAAGAGCCTTCCGCGGTGACTGCTCTGCTCGGTCGCGCCGAGGCGAGTCTGCATGCACCTGACCTGAGTGACTCCGACCGCGCCTGCTACTTCGCGCGCTGGATCGATCAGCGAGCCTACGAGCTGAACAAACGCCTGAGGGGATCCACACCGGACCACGCTGCGGCGCTCGCACTCTACGAGAGCATTCCGACGCTCGGAGCACCGCCCTTCGCGCTGTGTCGTCGAGAGAACGGGATCGCTTGGACCAAGTACCACCTCGGACGACGCGACGAGGCGGTCAGCCATGGCCGCGCCGCCTTGCGCCATGCTGGCGACGGAGGCTCCCTGCGCATGCGCGGCATGGCGCTCAACTTTCTCTCACGCGCCCTCGATGGGGACGAAGCCGAGAGCGTCCGTCGCCGCGCGCTCGAGATCGCCGCCCAGCTCGAAGACGAAGAGCTTCGCCTGCGCCTCATCCGCTAGCGAGCCGTGAATGACAGCCCCGCGCCTCCCCCCGCAAGACGTTCCACCACGGAAACGCACGCAGCGGAAGGCCTCTTCCTCTCCCCAAAACCCCTCGCGTGCCCTCGCAGAGGCTTCACGCGCCTGTGTTGAGCCCTAGCGCGCGTCCCGAGAGGCCTTTCGTGCCGCTCGGAACGCCTTTCGTGCGCTCAAACAGCTTCACAGCCAGCGAAATAGGCCTTCAAGCCCGCGCATCGGGCCTATCAGCGGGACAATGAGGGGCGAAATCTCACGCACTTGGGCTCATTGTTGGCGCAGTTGGCATCAATCCTCGCTCATTTGGGGGTGAGGAGCGCTTGGGAAGCGCCTGGGGAAGCGGCAACAGCGCCGCGGCCCCCTACCGCCGCAAGTACACAACACCAAGCAGCGCGAACACGAGCGTTGGAACGAGGGCGACGCCGATCAGAATCGGCCAGCTCGCGCCGAATCCACTGACTACAGCACCAGCGATAGCACCCGCCGCCCCAAGCAGGCCCCACTTCGGGCGAAACACTTCGTCCTTCCAGGGCGGGTCGCCTGCGGCGACGAAGGGCGCGTTGCGGTTGCGACGCAGGGCGAGGTGGAAGCCCTCGACGGCGAGTGAGCCCACGACGCCCACCGCGGCGCCGGCAGCACAGCCCACCACCACGTCCGTCCACATCGCCAGGCAGCATACGACTGCTTCGGCGTTGTCGCGTGAGCCTTTGCATGCGACAGAAGGATCGAGATTCATGAAGCGCAACGCCTCGAGCGCCGCGGCCCCCGCAGGGCCCGCCGCGAAGCTCTCCAAGCATCTGGTCGCGCTCTCGTCGGGCGACGCGAAGGCACGCAGCAAGGCGGTCGCGGCGCTGCGGAAGGTCGCGATCGAGCACGGCGAGATCACCGACGATGCCGTGACCGTGGCCCGCGCGATCGCGCCCGCGACGAGGGATCCGGCGAGCCGGGCTTTGGCGCTCTTGCTCCCGCTCGCCGCCGACTTGATCGTGTGTGGCGAAGCCGACCTGTGGCTGACCCACGGATACGACGTGCGCGGCAGCGCGTTTGAGGAGGCGCCACCCGAGCAGCAGGGTCGCGCCCTGTACGAGACGTTCTCCGCCGGCGTGGAGGACTACCTGGGCCACCTCGGTCACGCCGATGCGGCGGTCCGCAGCGCCGTCGCTCCGCTGCTCGCGTACCTCGGTCGCGAGACGGATCGCATCGAACCCGCCCTTCGCGCGCATCTCCCGAAGGAGGCCGACGCATCCGCCGCGGCCTCCCTCGCGGTTGCGCTAGGCTTGCACGGTCGTTACCGTGTGGAATCCGCCGCCACGAAGGCGCTGCAGGCTGCATTCGCAGGCCGCGACTCCGTGGCAGTAGCCGGTGCGGCGCTGGGGCTCGCGCTCCGCGCGGACGGCGAGCTCTCCGCCGAAGTGGTCGATCGCCTCCTCGAAGTGGCCGCGAAGCAGCGCAAGAAGCTGCCGGGCTTCGCCTGGCGCGGCGGCTCCCTCGCCGACGCGGCGGTCGTGGTGGTCGCGTGGGTGGCGAAGCGCCGCTCCGACCTCGCACTCGCTGAGCGGCTCGTCGCCGCGTCGAAGAAGCTCCCGACTCAGCTGTGGGCCGCTGGGGCGCTCCTCGAGTCGACGTTCGATGGCGAGGGACCAACGCCGGTCGCTCCTTCTGACCTCGATGATCGCCAGCAGCGCGCGGTCACGCTCGTGACGAAGACCGATGAGGTGGCGGGGCTGGCAGAGACGCTCCGCCGCTTTGGTCTCCCCACGGAACCCAAGGCGCTCGCCGCGTTCGTCGATCCCGCCGCAGCAAGCCCGCTCTACCGCGCGGTGAACGGCGAACCGCTGCTACGCACCCTCGCCCGCGCTCTGTATACCGACGCTGGCGTCGCACCTTGGCATGCAGCCCTGTCGGTCCTCTCCTCCAGCGAACGCATCGCGGTCGCCCGCGGCGCCTGCTGCCACCCCCATCGGGCCTGGGACCTGCCGTGCCCTTCCGACGTCGATACCCAGGACGCGGTCGGCGAGGGCCGTCCGTCGACGCGCCTCATCATGTCCCGCCTCGTCGCGCTGCTCACCGCGGATCTGTCGACGTGCTCGTTCTCCGAGCTCGCCGCAGCGGCGGAGGCGCTTGCCGGCGAATCGCTGAAGCCGCCGACTTACCTGGGTGCGCTGGTGTTCGCCCTCTGCCAGGCGGCGGAGCGTGAAGCCGCCGCGCTCCCTCCCGTGGTCGACGGGCTGCTCCGGCGCATCAACCCGGAGAGCTCCTTCGACGATCGCGAGCCCGTGCGCCGAGCGCTCGCAGCCTTGCCGGAAGATCGCCGCGAGGCGATCGTGCTGAGCCGCCACTTCTGGCACCACCAAGCTCCCGAACCGGGTGAGCCTGCGCTGGGCGGCGCCTGGGTGATCGCCGATCTGTCGCCCACCGCAGCGGTCGCCGCCCAGGTCGTCGCCGAGGTCGTCTCGTGGACCGGCGGCAACGCTCCTTACCCGGAGGAAACGGCGGTCGATCTCTTGCGCCGCATCGGGGCCCCAGCGCGGCCAACCATCGAAGCCGCGATCATAGAGGCGCCGAAGTACGTGGCGGTGCTGGAGCGGGCGCTTCACTGACGGAGCTGAGCGAATCGAGCCAAGCGTCTCAGCTTCACAGCCCGTGGCATCAATCTTCGCGTATTTGGGGGTGAGGAGCGCTTTTGAACCTCCTCGGTCCCCAAGCGAGACGCTTAGCCGACCCCGCGCGCCTTCAAGCCAGCCTGGGCTGCGTCGCTGAGCTCCGGTTGGACCCGGTCCAGCAGCTCGCCGAGCGCTTCCCAGTTGGCCTCCGGCACCAGATCCCCGAGGTCGAGAAACTTGTCCACCAGCAGGACCAACACCTCGGCAGCCTGGGCATGTTCGTTCGCCTCCGCATGCTTCCTCGCGGCACCCAGCGAAATGATGGCCGGCGGTGCCTTCGTCACTTTGAACTCCACCTTGGGGCTTTCTCGAAGAACCGCCGCCGGACTCGCCGGCACTGAAACGCCAGGTAGCGAGCAGAGCAGCAGTGAGTTGTAAGCGAAGAACTCGTCCTGCAGCGCGTGTTCGCGAGCCTCAGCGAAGTCTTCGTCGGTCATATCCCGGACGATCGCTTCCGTACCGGCGGTCGCAACCAACGAAAGAAACGCAGCGAGATTCTGGAAGACGAAAATCTCGTCGTCCTTTGGCTGCAACAACGCGACCATCAACTCGTCGGTGTTGGAAACGGGGCCCGTTGGCGCCACGAAACCAAACTGATTGCAGTCGACACCGGTTGACCCGAACAGCTCGACGTTCGTGGGGGTGAAGTGCTCGAAGGGCTCCGGGAAGTCCAGGTAGAAGTCACATCCCCAAATCCTGTGTGCTTGCGAGATCGTCCCGATGGGATCGGGACTCTGCCCTGGCCACGGAAGTCGCGCCATGGCCCGAGTAAGCGGCCCCAAGTCCACACCCAAACGCGCTCCCAGTTGCTCGAACAAAGCGATCATGACTGCAACCCTCGGGACTCCTACGGAAGCGTGCCCCGAATCTCCCTACGCACCAGTCACGATTTCCATCAGGGACTTCGCAGTCGCCAACGCGGACTTGGTGGTCTCCAGCAACTGAAACGCGCGGTTCGCCGCGCTGCCATCACCCTCGCCCCAAAATCTTCGCCACCCGGTGCACCAGGTCCACCGAAGCCTCGATCTCTTCCTTCCTCAAGGAAACGCTCTCCACATTGCAGCCCAGGGGGATGGCCTTCTCGCGCGCGAAGTCGAGCAGCTCTTCGAAGCCTGAAAGGGCCAAATCCAGCGACTTTTCCAGGATGTCGTGGGCGTGAACCAGCTCATTCTGTAGCCAAAGCGGCACGGAGACGCCTAGCCAGTTCATGAACTCCAGGGTCTTCGTCGAACCACACGGGCTGAGGGTCACCAAGATGGGTGGTACCGGCCGCTCTTCAGCGAGGCAGCGGTAGTAGAGCGAGCTCAGCAGGTTCTTGCTCTCGGTCACCGCATACACGGCCTGGGAGATGAAAAACGAACAGCCTTGTTCGAGCTTCTTCAGCACGCGCTCGTCTTCCCCGCCCCGCGAGTGGTGTCGCTCGGCGATCAGCACGCCACCCAGGGGGACGCTCGGTGCCTCGTCCTGGCGCGCGCGATAGGCGTCGGACAAGCGCAAGCTCACCGCCTGACTTTGCGATGGCGCACCAACCAGCACCGCGGCGCCGCCCAGCTCATTCAAGCGACGCAGCCACGCGACGAGTTCCGCACGTTTCATCCCGGAAACAGAGCGATAGACGATCTTCGGCTGAGCCACAGCGCCGAGGTACTCGTAGGCGTAGCTCAGCGGGTCGATGGTCTGCAGAAACGGAAACGGCCGCTTCGCGTCGGTGCGGCTCGACTCGTCTTGCAGGTCGTAGACGACGAGCGCATCCACGGGCAACGCCGCAATGCGGGCGCTCTGCAGCGCGGCGATCTCACGACGTCGTTCTTCGGAGTGTGAGATCTTGGGGGGAGTGATCCCATACGTCAGGCGCGCGTTGCCAAAGCTGGAGTCCATGAGGCGCGGACTATGGCTCGTCGGGCGGAGGCGAACAACCGCTCTGGCGGCGCACCCCTGAGACCGCTGCAATCAGGCGATTCAGCGCTGACGCTCGGCCCACGTGTACGGATGCAGCGTCCGCACGTCCTCCCAGAAGCGCGCACGCACTTCCTCGACGTCCTCGAAAAGATCCTCGAAGCCGCAGCCCTCAGTCGTCGAACCCCTCGTTGTAATCCCCGAGGATCTGCAGGCCGCCCTTCATGTTGTTCTTGTCCAGGCGCGGGTCGTCCATCGCGTTGAGTTCGAACAGGCAGTGTTGTGCGTAGAGCATTTTGGGGGTGAGGGAGTCGGTGACGCGATCCCTAAAGAGCGAAAAGGTCATCGCGCCACCCACCATGCCAGCGCCGATGCGCGGCTCGGTGCGATCACCGGGCGGTGGGTACTCGTAGATGAATAGATAGACTCGCCGTATCTCGTCGAGGGGCGGCCAATACAAGCGTCGGGAGTCGAGCTTGCGAATCCGCGTCGGCGGGCTCCCGAACTCTTTGGGGTGAGCGAGCCACTCACACATCGTCGCCTTCGCGACGAACGTCTTGTTCTGGAGCTTCTCTGGCATGTACTCGGCGGGCGCATCAATTTCCTCGAGGTAACGCTTCACCGCAAGGGCGTAGCGCGGGTCCGCACCGATGTCCCTCAGCCGCGCCATGCCGCTCCGCTTGCCGCTGCGAGCAAGCGCCCACGCCGCTTCGAGCTCCACGGCCGGTGACGGATGCTCGTCGGCAATCTCGATGAGCTGCTTACGGTAGGCTGCAGGGAGAAACGGCAGCGCGCAACACGCTGCCTTGGCGTGGCGCAGAGCGATTTCCCGCGTATCGCCGAGCAACCGAGCCAGACGCTCGACTGCAGCATCGAACGCAAACGGATGCTCATCCAGCACGCCCAGAGCGCACAGCTGATTGGCGAGTTCGAGCAACATCAGCCCGAGGGTGCCGTCCGGCAACGGGTTCTCCAGGCCCTTGATCACGGCGACGCCCCACGGATGCGGCTCCTCGAGCTTCAGCGGCTCGAACACCGTCGGCCACAACTCATGCGCTCGCTTGTGATGCACTCGCGCTACCTGCACGAAGCAGCGTTCGCCCCCTTTGGCTTCGCACAGCGCGAGCAACCTGACGAGGAACTGCAAGTCTCGCAGGCGCTCGATGTCTTCCCCGGCGCCGCCGATGTAGACATCAAACAGCCGCATCAAGTGCGGCACCGCAGCGCGCTCCGTCACTCGGTGCGCTGCGCGGCTCTCGGTGCTCAGAAGCCAGCCCACGACGATCCCCAGGCAGGAGCGCCCCTTGGGTTCCGGAGCGCCCTTGAGAGGCATCCGCTCCAAGACCTTCACCACCAGCTCGGCATCGCTGCCGCTCCGGATTTCCTCCCCACGCAGCTCCCCAAGCGCCTGAGCCAAGCCCGCGTCGTCGAGACGAAGCGCTCGCTTGAGCCCGCGCCGAAGTTCTAGCTCCTCCGACATGCAACAGCCGCTATCACCCCCACGCACGGGCTTCAACGCTGAAGCCCGAACTCAGATCCGCGCGGGCTAGTCTGCCGCCAGCGCCGCGCCCGAATATTTTCCTGGCGGCTTTATTCTGAAGCTCAGCTCTCCCTCTCCCCCTGAAGAAATCAGCTCTGCTTCAGCGACTTGTCCCCGCTCGGCAGATCACTCCTTGCGACGGGTGAAGGTCAGGTGCGTGACGCCGCTCGGCGAAGAGACCACCTCCGTGTCGTAGCGCTGCTCGATCCCCTCGAGGCCATCCCAGAGGCGCACGCCGCGGCCGAGCAGGATTGGGACTTGCACGACGTGCAGCACGTCGATCAGATCGGCAGCCAGGAAGTCGCGGACCACCGTCGGGCCACCGCCGATGCGCACGTCGAGATCTCCTGCTGCCGCGCGAGCTAGGTCGAGCGCCTCCTGAGGGCTGGCATCGATGAAGTGGAACACCGTGCCGCCCTCCATCTCGATCGACGGACGTGGGTGATGGGTGAGCACGAACACTGGGGTGTGGAACGGCGGGTTCGGTCCCCACCAGCCCCGCCATTCGTCAGCGGTTCCGAGATCCGTCCAGGCGCCAGTCTGAGGACCGAACTTGCCCCGCCCCATGATCTCGGCACCGACACCTTCGCTGTGGCGATTGGCGAAGGCGTGATCGACGCCCTCGCTGCCACCGCCACTGCCAACCATCGACCCCCAGAAGCGGGTGGCGGCCATCCACTTGTGCAGACGGTGGCCGGCATGACCGAACGGAGCGTCGGCGGTCAGGCCCTCGCCCGTCCCGAATCCATCGAGGGAAATAGAGAAATTCTGCACACGGACCAGGGACATGAGCACCTCCGCAGACTGAGTGCTTGCAATATGCAAGCGGTCGCAGAAAGCTACCCAAGCACTCCCGGATTGCAAGCACTTTCCAGCCGTCGCCAGGTGTTGAAGAGCGAGGACCTCGAGCTCATACCGCGCGCTCGCCATGCTCTGACGCTCTGAACTCCGCCTTGAAGGCCTCGTACTGCTCGTCCAGCTCTT
>JBFXBK010000347.1:0-9823 GCA_050183255.1 Polyangiaceae bacterium
CTCATCGCGGCGCTCTTGAATCAGGTCGGCCCGATGCTGATCGTGTTCTGTCTCGGTGCCGTGGGGATTCTGATCAGCGTGCTCTCGACGGAGCTTCGCATGGCCCGGGAGCAAGAGCAGGCGTGAGCTCCTGGAGCCGCAGCCTAGCCCGGGCGGGGGCGACGCTCGCGTGCGCTGGAGGCATGCTGAGCTGGGGTGGCGTGGCTCTCGCCGCAGGTCCCCTTGGCGCTGAGGGCAGCGAGATCCGCACCAGCGACTACACCGTCGACCTGTATCAGGGTCCAGTCACCGCGAGCTCGCGGGTCATTGGGCTCGGCGGCGCCTACGTCAGCATCGCCGAGGGCGTCGAGGGCATGTCGCAGAATCCGGCGGCTCCGGCGGTCCGCACACCGTGGTCCGTCGACTCCTTCGACTACGATCTCGCGCTCGGACTCACCTTCCCGAGTTCGATTCGCGGAAACGATTTCTACAACACAGGTGAAGGGCCAACGGACGTCAACGCTGGCAGCGATGGCTTGTTGTTCCTCACCCCGGCGGCGGTGTTCCAAGACGGTGCCTGGGGCTACGGCGTCAGCATTTCTTTCGCCAACTTCAGCCTCTCGCGCCGGGATGAAACCGCAGACTCCCAGCGCAACCTGGTTGCGCAGTTCGTCGAGCTGGATCTGGTGAGTGCCTACGGCTTCCTGCAGAACCAGCTGTCCGTCGGGGTGGGCTTGCGGAATGTAGGTTTGATCGTGGCGCGGGAAAATCCTGACGACTCCTCGGAGGATCTCTTCACCACCTCGGGCTTTGCGCCGATGGTCGGCGTGTTGTGGCGCCCCGAGGAACAGCCTTTTCGCATCGGGGCCACTTACAAGCACCGCGTGGAAACGGAAGTGGACGCGGCGAGCCAGGTGACCGAGAACGCGGACGGTGACTTGGTGCTCGGACCCGGCGGCACGGACCCCAACTCCATTTGGCTTCCGCGAAACATGCGGCAGCCGTGGGAAGTCAGCGCCGGGTTGGCGCTGCAGTTCGGGCCCCGTCCCATGAATCCCCACTGGATCGATCCAGGTCGCGCGATCGCAGAGCTCGACCGCGTCGTGGAGTTCCGCAAGCGGGAACGCAAGCGTCGGCTGGAGCGCGAGGCCGCTAGCAAGTCGCCGGCTGAGCTCGCCGCGCTGCGGGCGCAAGCGGACGCAGACGACGCGCTGGACGAGTTCGAGCTCGAGCGCCAGGCGCGTGGCCTTCGCCAGGCGCTGGTCCGACGCGCGCGTCAGATGAAGCGTAGCTACGTGATGATTTCGACTGAGCTGCAGATCGTCGGGCAGTCGCCTAGCTCGGTTGGCGTCGAGAGCTTCATCCAGCGCAGGGTCGCGCGCGCGGGTGAGAAGGTCACGCTCTCTCCCCGCGTCGGCCTGGAGAGCGAAGTCGTCCCCGGCTGGCTCAAGCTGCGCGCCGGAAGCTACGGGGAGCCTTCACGCTACCGCGCCGGCAGCCCCCGGCTCCACGGCACCTTCGGCTTCGACCTGAAGACCTTCCCCTGGACCGTTTTTGGGCTGTTCGACGACGGAACGGAGTGGCGAGTCGGCGGCGCCCTGGATGCTGCCTCGCGCTACTTCGGCTGGAGCGCGAGCATCGGCGTCTGGCATTAGTCGCTTCTCAGTCGCGCGAATTAGTGTTGAATTTGGCTGTTTGGGCCAATTCGTGCATGTTCCCGCGGTGATCCGCCGTACGCACAGCCCCTGGGCAAGCGCCGCCTGCTGTCTGCTGGCCGCCGTCGCTGCGCTCAGCACGCTCGGGTGCGAAGACAAGCAAGAGAAGCTCTACGAACCCTCGGATCCGCGCCCGGCACATCCAGTGGACGAGCCCGTGGAGGGGGAGTTCGTGAGCTTTCAGGTGACGCCAGAGAGCCGCATCAGTTTCGAGCTGCGGAGCCGGGAAGTAACCACCAAGGGCAGCATCGGCGTCGTCCGCGGCGAGTTCAAAGTCAACCTGGCAGACCTCGAGCATAGCTCGGGTCACGTCGAGGTGGATGTCGCTGGGCTGCGCATGCAGAGCTTCGAGTCCGAAGACGACAACAAGCTCCAAGCAGAGCGAGCGCGCAACTGGCTGAACGTCGGCTCGAGCCGCGCGGAAGCGGCCCGCGAACAGAGTCGCTGGGCACGCTTCGAGTTTCAGGCCCTGGACGCCGCGCACCCCCCCAGCGCTTTCGAAGCCAAGCTGATAAAGCTACTCCCCCCCGCACCTTCCAACAGCGCGGAGGACGCGCCCTCTGCGGCACCTGCCGCTGCTCCTGTCCCGGCCAAGGCGGCAAAGCCGCAATTCGAGCACCATGGCCCGAACGGCGACATCGAGCTCTACGACGAAGAAGCGTCTACACCAGACGCTGGAGACGCCGCCGCTCCTCGGGTGCTGGCGGGTGAGATACGCCGCTCGACGCTGTCGGTGAACGGACAGCTCTCGCTCAATAGTTTCCGCAAGGCAACGTCCGCCAGTCTCGAAGCCCTGTTCGAGTTCAAAGGCCCTGCAGCAGTCGGCAGCGCGCCAGAGCGCATCGTGCTCAAGAGCACCAAGCCACTCAGCATCAACTTCGCTGATCACGACATCAAGCCGCGCAACGCCCACGGCATCCTCGAGGCCACCCAGAGCGACCTGCTGAAACGCGCTGGCAGCCGGGTGAAGGTGACGCTGGAGCTGGTGTTGGTGCCGAAGCGCTGACCCCAGATCGCTGCCTTTTTCTGCGGCTGCCCAAATCCACCCTGGCACCTGGCGCGAATAACCCTCTCGAGCGCTGATCCGATCCCCCTCCAGGCGCGTAATCACCGGGGTTTTCGGGGGTGAGGTCCACCGCTCCCATACTCCGAGGCCAAATCCACCCCAGCGCACAGCCGGAACCCCTAACGAACTTTTCTGTGAAACCTCCCCAGCCGGCCGGCGTAGCCCTCGAGCACACGGTGATACACTCCAGGGCCTGGCGTGATTCACGGGTGAGCGCCTCTCCCGGCGCAAAGTGAGCCGATTCCAACCGCTCGGCCGTCAAGCAAGCCAAACAGAGTTACCCGGACGACGACGTCCAAGGAGCAAACCAACCATGTCGAACAAGCTCAGCCTGCACCGCATCGCCGCCACCCTCGCCGTTCTCAGCGCCTCGGGCCTCGTCGCCTGCGGTGGGGACGCGATGCCTGAACCGGAATCTCCCGTTGACGCCCAGGAGGTCCCGGCGGCCGAGGCCACCGAAGCACCCATGGAGGGTGCAGCTGACGAGGCAACGGGTTCGGAGGGCGGCGAGGCCACCGAAGACACCGCGGCGCCCGAAGGTGATGGCGCGATGGACGGCGAGTCCAAGGCCGAGGGTGCGGACGGCGAGAAGAAGGAAGAAGCCAAGAAGGAGGAGCCCAAGAAGGCCGCCGGCGCGAAGGCTGGCTGCGGCGCGGGGAGCTGCGGGGCAAGCAAGAAGCCTGCGGCAAAGAAGCCTGCCGCGAAGAAGTCTGCGGGCGCCAGCGGCGGCTGCGGCGCGGGCACCTGCGGCTGATTAGCGCCGCAGACTCGTAAGGCGACACTGCGGCCAGGCCGCTCGAGCGAGACGCTCGAGCGGCCTGAGTCGTTTTGTGCGCTTCCCCGGGGAACTGAGTCAGGCAGCGGCGTCAGACAGGGCACCTCCCCCCAAAATCGAGAGCCAGCGATAGAGAGTCGATGACGCGCTTCGGCAAACCCAGCGGCCGACAGCCAGACGCGAACCCTGCAGCGCTGCTTCAAAGTACGTCCAGTGATTCGACAATCAGCAAAATAGTTCTGTTGTGCGGCCGGCCAAACGACCGTTAGGATTTCGTCATGCTTCGCCACTTGGTCGCTGGTTTTGCCTGCTTGTTCCTTGGTTTCGCCTGCTCCGCGAGCAACAGCTCGAGTGGGGTGAACGGCGGGAATGGAGGAAACGGAGGCTCGAGCGGCGGGCCGGACGGCGGACTGTTCTGTAACGGGTGCGTCGGGCAGACCTACACCCCGTGCGAGAACGGAGAGCCACAGACACCCATCGAGTGCGACGAAGCCTGCACCCCCGACCTCGGCTGCACCCACTGTACCCCCGAGGAAACGGTGTGCGTTGGCAACGAAGTGCACAAGTGCTCCAAGGATGGGAGCAACACCGATGAGCTGGTTGAGGTGTGCGACGTGGCCAACGGCGAGCTGTGCGGCAACGGTCGCTGCGGCACTGCCTGTGAGATCGCCGCGGATCAGCCCTCGAACGTGGGCTGCGAGTTCTGGGGCGCCGACCTCGATCAGCAAGACGGCTTGAACGACCCAGCGAGCGCGCCCTGGGGCTTCGTGCTGTCGAACGCGGGTGAAGGCGACGCGAATGTCACCATCGACGCGAACCTGGCAAACCCCGGGGAGCCGCTCCAGCTGCAGCCGGTCCAGCAGCTCACGGTGCCTGCGGGCAGTCTGCAGACCGTGGTCTTGCCCTCGCGTGAGCTGGACTGCGGGACCAAGCCCAACGACTACCAGTCCCCCGGCACGTGCCTGTCGTCGCGTGCGTTCAAGATCACGAGCAGCAACCCCATCGTCGTCTACCAGTTCAATGTGTTCACCAACACGTACTCGAACGACGCGTCCCTGCTCTTGCCCACCAGCGCGCTCGGCAAGGTCTATCGCATCATCAACTGGGGCGCCGGGCACCCCGTTCCCACGAACTTCCCCGGCATTGGACTCATCATCGATCGCTCGTACGTGACAGTCATTGGCACGCAGGCCAACACCAAGGTGAGCGTGAAGCCGTCGTGGAAGATCCGCGGAAACGGGCCGATCCCAGCGACTCCCGCCGGAGGGCTGATCGAGGTCACCCTGGGGCCGTACGACGTGCTGAACCTGGAGACGGATGACGGCGCCTTTGGCGACGACCCCAAGACCATCGCAGACCTGACGGGCACCGTGGTGCAGTCAGACAAACCGGTGGCGGTGTTCAGCGGCGTGGAGAGCACCAGCGTCCCCGGCTCCTGGGACATCCCGACCTACCCAGGCTGGGACGACGGCGGCGGCGGTGAGACGTGCTGCCTCGACCACCTCGAGGAGCAGATGTTCCCCGCGGAATCACTCGGCAGCAAGTATGTGATCACGCGCAGCCCGATCCGCTCGACGGGCGGCTTCCGTGAACCCGACGTGCTGCGCTTCCTGGGCGTTGCCGAGACGGCGCAGGTCACCACCAGCCTGCCGCCGCCTTACGACAACTTCACGCTGAACCCGGGGGACTCGGTAACCGCTCCAGCGCAGGACAACATCACGGTCACCTCAACCACGCCGATCATGATTGGTCAGCTCCTCGTCAGTCAGGGCTACGTCCAAGGTGGGTACTCGGGCGACCCGTCGCTGACCGTCTTCCCACCCGTCGACCAGTACCGCACGGAGTACGTGATTCTTACCCCGCCATCCTGGAGCAAGAACTACGTCGTGATCTCGACCCCTCAAGGTGCGACCATCAGCATTGATGGCGCGCCGACCGCCGGCTGCACGGTGGAACCGGCTGGGACCATCGACGGCGTGAGCTACGAGAGCCGCGTGTGTCCGCTGACTGAAGGTGCCCACAAGCTCACTGGTGATGTGCCGTTCGGCATCGTCGCGTACGGCTATGGCGGAGCGGGCTCCTACGCCTTCGCGGGCGGCGCCGACGTCAAGCGCATCTACGAGCCGCCGCCGATCAAGTAAATCGGCGTTGGGACGCGCCTCCTTGGCGTGAAATCTCGAACCAACGGCGCGCTGGGGCGTACTCTCGGGGAGTGACTGGTGCACCGGAAATCGTCCCGAAAGATCGCCTCGGTGTCGGCCTCGGCCTGCGCTGGGACTTCCTCGAGGAGGTGATGGACGGTCCAATCCTGGACGTCGCCTTTTGGGAAGTTTCGCCAGAGAACCACATGCGCCGCGGTGGGTACTTCCCCTGGGCACTGAGCAAGGTGCGTGAGCGCTATCCACTGGTGACCCACGGACTCACGCTGTCCCTCGGTGCGGTCGATGAGCCACCGCCGGAGTACCTGGCGGAGCTCAAGCAGGAGATCGAACGCATGGGATCCCCATGGCACTCCGATCACCTGTGCTTCAGCACTGCGGGGCCATTGGTGCTGCACGACTTGCTGCCGCTGCGGCTGTGCAAGCACACGGCGGATCGCGCCGCAGAGCGGCTGATGCGCGTGCAAGACGCGCTGGGCGTGCCGATGGCGTTCGAGAATATCAGCTGGTACGCGCACCCCGGCGCGCCAGAGATCCCTGAGACGGAGTTCATCAACCGCGTCTTGGAACGCAGCGATGCCTGGATGTTGCTGGACGTGAACAACGTCTACGTCAACGCCCAGAACCACAGCTTCGATCCGTACGCCTTCATCTCCGAGCTGCCGCTCGAGCGCGTGATCCAGATCCACGTGGCCGGTCACACCGAGCTCGAGGATGGCATGCTCCTCGACACCCACGGCGCGCCCATCATCGATCCCGTGTACGAGCTCTTGGAGTGGACGCTGGAGCGCAGCGGGCCGCGTCCGGTGTTGCTCGAGCGCGACAACGACGTACCCGAACTTCCCGAACTCCTCGCGGAAGTGGCTCGGCTGCGCGAGGTCTACGCGAAGGCGATGGCTCGCTTCAGCGAGCGCGAGAGGAAAGTTGGGTGAGCACTGACGCGGAAACTCAACGCGCACGCGCCCTCGAAACGGCCATGGCGCGACTCACCCTGGGCGCCGAAGTCCAGAGTGACGCAGCCAGCATCGCGCACTGGTTGGATGAGTGCGGTGTGCACGCAGACGACCGCGCGGCGATTCTGGAGCGTGGCCTGGGCCGACTCGCCGTGTACCGGCGGCTCGTGCGGGGTAACGTGCAAGGAGCCATCGAGCTAGCCATCCCACGCAGCATTTACCGCATGGGAACTGATACCTTCGAGGCGTACCTCGCACGTTGGCTCAGTGAGGACGGACCGAAGACACACTACTTGCGTGACGTCACCCGGGAGTTTCTCGATTTTTGCGACCCACTTTGGCCGAGCGACGCCTCCATCCCTGCCTACCTGATGGAGCTCGCGCGCCACGAGGCCCTGCGCATCGAGGTAGCTTCGGAAACAGCAAGACCTCTGGACGCAGAGCCCGGCGAGCTCGAACTCGACCGCCCGGTGCGCTTCATCGAGGCAGTCCGCCTCGTGCGCTATCGGTTCGCCGTTCACCAGCTGAGCGAGGACGAAACGGACGAAACGACACCCGCAGAGCGTCAGGTGGCCCTGCTCGTGTATCGCAGCCCAGCTCACGACGTCCGCTACCTCGAGCTGACTCCCCTCGCCGCGACGATCCTGGAGCGACTGATTGAGGGGATCGCGTTGCAGCAGGCTTTGCTCGACGCCTGTTCGGCCCTAGGAGTCTCCCTCACCCAGGAGGTGTTGGACGGCACGGCGCGGGTGTTGGCCGACCTCGCGGAACGGGGAGCCCTGCTTGGAAGCGACTAGCTCGCGCCCCGGGCCCGGGCTTCGGATGCTCCGAGCTTCAGCCCGCGAGTGCGGTTTGTCCCCGCCTCCTCCACGCGAAATCGCCTATTTTTCGGCCGGGATGTAACCGAGTGGTTGCTTCCACCGTCCCCAATCTGGGTAGTCTCCGCATGTACGTTCTACACTCGCCTACCGCTACCCCCGAGCTCGCGGGGTAGCCCCCCGGAAAGCCATGTCAGATCGCGACCCGTTGAACCTCGCCGGCCAAGTCATCGCCGAGAAATATCGTGTTGAACGCCTGGTTGGCGAAGGCGGCTTCGCGGTGGTGTATCGCGCGATCCACACGATCTGGAACAAGCCCGTCGCCATCAAGTTCTTCAACGGCTTGTCCTCCGCGCCGATGGACCAGCGCGAGAGCCTGATGCAGGACTTCATCAACGAAGGCGCGCTGCTGACGGAGCTCTCGAGCCACACCGCGAACATCGTGCAAGCGCGCGACGTGGGCACCTACACTTCGCCGAGCGGACAGTGGATGCCGTACATGGTGCTCGAGTGGCTCGACGGGCGGCCCCTCGACGCGATCTTGGAGGCGGAGCAGCAGAGTGGCGCTGCCCCCTGGTCCATCATCGAGGTGTACCGGCTGCTTGAGCCCGCAGCGATGGCACTGGACGTGGCGCACGGGCGCGGTATCGCCCACCGCGACATCAAGCCGGCGAACCTGTTCGTGAACGGAGATCCCCACGCGGGAGGCGCCACGGTCAAGGTGCTCGATTTCGGCGTCGCGAAGATGATGACCGAGAACACGCATCTTCAAGCTGCGTTGGCCAAGACGGGCACCAGCATCACGAGCTTCACCCCTCAGTACGGCGCCCCGGAACAGTTCTCGCGCTCCCATGGCGCCACGGGGCCCTGGACCGACGTCTACGCGTTGGCCCTGGTCGCCATCGAGATGCTGATCGGCCGACCCGCGCTGGACGGCGGTGACTTGGTTCAGCTTGCATTCAGTTCCGCGAACCCGCAGCTGCGCCCCACTCCGCGCAACCTGGGCGCACAAGTCAGCGACCAGGTCGAGGCAGTGTTCGCCAAGGCGCTGAAGATCTCGCCGTCGGAGCGCTACGCCAGCGCGGGTCAGTTCATTTCCGCATTCGCCATCGCCTGCGGTTTCACGGGCCCCGCGGTCGTGTCGAATCCAAACCCGCCAGCGGCGTCGTTCGCGTCGGGCGCCACGGTGCTCGCGGGCAACATCCCAACCCACATCAACCCGAGCTCGCCAACCACTGGGAACCCGGCGACGCTGGACCCCCAGCAAGAAAAGCCGGGAGGAAAAGGTCTGCTGTTCGCCGGTTTGGGTGTGGCGGCGATCGCCGTGCTCGGCACAGGCGCGTTCTTCGCGATGAATCGCGGCAGCGACGATGTGAAGGAACCGGCCCAGTCGGTGGCCGCCCCGCTGCCGAGCGCCGCACCGACCACTGCAGAGCAGCCATTTCAGTGCCCCGATCGTACCGTGGGGATCCCCGCCGGACAGTACTTCATGGGTTCGGATCAAGACGACGCGCTCCCCAACGAAAAGCCGTCGCACAACGTCAAGCTGAAGGCGTTTTGCATCGATCTCTACGAGGTGACGACGTCGGAGTACAAGCACTGCTCCGACATGGGCAAGTGCCGCCGCGCTCCGAAGGAGGTCGAGTGGGACGGCATCACGGACAAGCAGCGCAAGACCTACGGCCCCCTGTGCAACATCAACGACGTCGAGGGCCGGGGCGATCACCCGATCAACTGCGTGACCTGGCAGATGGCGGACACCTTCTGCAAAGCGCAGAAGAAGCGTCTCCCCACGGAAGCCGAGTGGGAGTACGCAACGCGCGGTCCTGACGGGCGCATCTATCCCTGGGGTGACGAAGATCCCACTGAGAAACACCTGAACGCCTGCGGCACGGAATGCGTGAAGTGGGGGCAGGAGCACGGCGAGAAACTGATGCCGCTCTACAACGCGGACGATGGCTTCCCCACCACGGCGCCCGTCGGTAAGTACCCTGCCGGCAAGTCACGCTTCGGTCCCTTCGATGTGGTTGGCAACGTCTGGGAGTGGGTCGCGGACTACGAGGGCCCCTACACCTCCGACGCCCAGGTGGATCCACACGGACCCAAGACCGGCGAGAAGCGCGTGATTCGCGGTGGCGGCTGGAATGGCAGCTACAAGAGCTGGCTCAGGCCTTCTTTCCGCTATGCCGCCACACCCGACACTCAGTCCTACGGCTATGGCTTCCGCTGCGCGATGGATTTCAAGACACCGGGCGATAGCGCCGAGCCTGCCAAGAAGTAGCTAGGAAAGCGGCGCGAAGAGACCGTTGAACCGGCAATCTTCCAGCGCCTGAGGAACCCGTCAACCGGCGGCGGCGT
>JBFXBK010000348.1:0-9803 GCA_050183255.1 Polyangiaceae bacterium
GTTGCTTCCTCCTTTTCGCCGATCCACCGACCCAGGGGCATGAGCCTCAGGGCACCGGGGCGGACCGTTCGCGCGCGAAACGTGTGTTGTGGGTTCGGGTGCCGGACGGCACCTCCGCACGGGCCGGTAGGCCCAGCGGGGCGCGGAACTTACGGCATGACCTGTGCCCAGTAAAGCGACAGTGGCGAAAATTTGCGCAGCCAGCTCGCTGACGCCTTGACCCTGGGTCAGCGGGCCCGATTACAGGCCGCTTCCCACATCGAGTCCACCCCCGGAAACGCCCTTACTGGCGCCTTTGGCTGGGGATTCCGAGGGAGCTGGGGCCGGAGCTGGAGCGCTGACGCTGGGCGCTGGCTTGGGCTGCTCCGGCGCGCGCGTCGGAGAACGCTGAGACGCGGTTTCCGCTGATGGCGGATTCGCCCCAGCAGTCGCGTCGCCGGGAGCGGGCACCAGCTCTGGAACGGGAGCGGATTCAGCCACGGCGGGAGCGCCGCCGCGCTCCGGGACCGCGGCAGATTCTGCGGCGTCTGCAGCGGAAGTGACAGGCTCCACGGCGTTTTGGGAGTGAGCAACCAGTTGCCAGGCAAGCAGTGCCAGGGCGCCCAACAAGCCCAAGATCCCGACCCCCACGGCAATCCAGCGGCTCGGACTGCGTGGAGCGGGCACCACCGTGTTTTCCGCAGGAGGCGGCGTGCCCATCGGCAGCGGGGGACCAAACGCGTTGACCGCCGTTCGCGTGGGCGGCACCGCCGTGTCGTTGGTGGGCAGCTCGTCGAGCCGCTGGGTGCGGATCCACGGCTGGTTGCCCAGTACCCCCTCGAGCGGGGCCGTTCCACCGCCTGCGCTTGCAGCTGATCCTGGAGCGGAGTTCGGTCGCTCCGAGAACGCGGGAGCCTCGGGGCGGGTGTGATGTGACTGCCCCATGGGGTCAGCGACCGGCGGTGTCGGAGCCGCGTCCACGTGCGTGGGTTCACCGCGGGTCGCCCAGCTCGGCACGTGACTCGACACGGGCGCGTGAAACGCCATGCTTCCAGCGCCGAGGCCATCGCGGGCGGTTGGTGTGCCAAGCTGCGCAGGCGTCGCTTTCACCGTCTCCTTCATCAGCTGGGAGTCAGCGCCAACCGGCGAAGCCACCGGTGTCGGCATCGGTGCCGCGAGGAAACGACGAAGCTCCTGAGCGGCGCCCCGCGCGCTGGCGGGGCGTTGACGGGGATCCTTGGACAGCAACGCTGCGACCAAAGAGTCCAACATCATGGGTACCCAGTTGGCGAGCTGAGATACTTGAGGCGGCGTGCGCGTCAGGTGGGCAAGCAGTAGGTCGTTTCCCTCACCCAACTTGTCGAACGGCCCTGTGCCCGCGAGCATTTCGAAGAGGATCAGGCCAACGGCGTAAAGGTCCGCACGACCATCGACGCGATCGCCGCGAGCTTGTTCGGGCGACATGTAGCGAGGAGTGCCAACCGCGACCCCTCGACCCGTGATGTTCATCGCGCTCGAGTGGACCTTCGCGATGCCGAAGTCGAGGAGCTTCACGCTGCCGTCGCGCAGCAAGAAAATGTTCGGCGGCTTCACGTCCCGGTGCACGATCCCGATTTCGTGGGCCGCGGTCAGGCCTTCGAGGATCTCAGCGGCGATGCGGGCGGCTTCTGCGGGATGGATACGTCCTTCGCGCTTCACGCGGGCAGCCAGCGTCTCCCCTTCGAGCCGCTCCATCACGTAGAACGGCACGCCGGAAGAACTCGTTCCCGCATCGGTCACACTGACGATGTTCGGGTGCTCGAGCTTCGCGAGAGCGCGCCACTCGTTGCGCAGCCGGGCAACCAGGTCTTCCCGCGACGCGAGCTCGCGCAGCAACGACTTGAGCACGAAGCGCTTCCCAAGCTCGGTGTGCTCCACGTCGTAGACGCAGCCCATGCCCCCAGCACCAATCAAGCGGAGCACGCGGTAGCGAGTGCCAGGCACCACCTGACCATCGCCAAACTCTCGTAGGACTTCCTCCGACCTAGCCACGTCGACCGTTCTCGCTGCATGAGCCCGCGGCCCATCCACGCCCCAGCAAAAAGCACATCGGCAGGAGGCCCAGCTGGGTTGCGAGGGATTCCTGACCATTAGCACAAGCGAGGGTCGAGTCCGCCAAGACCTGAATAACCGAAAGGCGACACCCGCCGAACGCGAACCGGCCAAGCGTCCGCGCTTGGTCCCGACGCTCAAGCCTCGGCAGGTCCCGCCCTTCCGGCTAAGCTCCGCCCGCCGTGACCATCAGCAAAGATCAGGTCGAGCACGTAGCCCGGCTCGCCCGCTTGCAACTCCAACCAGAAGAAATCGAGGGTCTCCGCAGCGATCTCTCGCGCATCCTCGAGTATGTCGAGGCCCTTAGGGAGCTCGATGCGACTGGCGTCGAGCCGCTGACTCACCTGGCAGTTCCCGAGCTGCCCGCCCGACCTGACCAGGTGGTTCCGCCTTTGACCCGAGAAATCGCCCTTCGCGAGGCACCGCGTGCCAGCGATGGCGCGTTCGCCGTGCCTCAGTTCGTGGAGGAAGGATGATTTCCGCGCGAGATTTGGCCGCTCAAGTCCGCGGCGGCGCGAACGCGGAAGTGGCCACGCGGGCCGCGCTCGACAGCATCGAACGTCAGCGCGAACTCGGCGCGTTCCTACATGTCGACCGCGAAGGCGCGCTAGCTCAGGCGCACGCGTTGAACGAGCGGCGGCGCAGCGGAGCGCCACTGGGTGCGCTCGCGGGCGTGCCCGTCGCCGTGAAGGACCTACTCGCCACTCGCGACGCACCAACTACCTGCGCCTCCAAGATCCTCACGCGAGACGGCCGCCTCGAGACCGGCTGGCGCGCGCCCTACGACGCGACGGTGGTCGAGCGCCTGCGCGCAGCGGACGCGATCTTGATCGGCAAGACGAACCTGGATGAGTTCGCGATGGGCTCCTCCAACGAAAACTCGGGTTTCTTCCCAGTTCACAACCCGTGGGACCCGGCACGTGCTCCAGGCGGTTCCAGCGGCGGTTCGGCGGCGAGCGTCGCCGCGGGCTCGAGCTGCCTAGCACTGGGAACCGACACGGGGGGATCGATCCGCCAACCCGCAGCCTTCTGTGGGGTGGTCGGGCTAAAGCCCAGCTACGGCCGGGTGTCCCGCTACGGGTTGGTCGCCTTCGCGTCGAGTCTGGACGTCATCGGTCCCATCGCGAATGACGTTGCCGATGCGGGGTTGTTGTTCGACGTCATCGCGGGCGCCGATCCCCGAGACTCGACGTGCTCGACGGCCCCCCTCGCTTCCTGTTTCGACGTGGAATCGCAGGTTCCTCAAGGGCTCCGCGTGGGGATCCCGGAGGAATACTTTCAGTCGGGTCTCGATCCAGAGGTCGAGTCCGCGGTGCGCGGCGCCGCCCAGCGACTCGAGGCAGCCGGCGCCTCGTTGGTCCCCATCTCGCTCCCACACACCCGCTACGGCGTCGCCACATACTACTTGATTGCGACGGCCGAAGCGTCCAGCAACCTGGCGCGTTTCGACGGGGTGCGCTTCGGGATGCGCGTCGAGGCCCCCGGCGCCGACCTGGCCCAGCTCTACGCGAGCAGCCGCGGAAACGGCTTTGGACGCGAAGTGAAGCGGCGCATCATGCTCGGCACGTACGCTCTCAGCGCGGGCTACTACGATGCGTACTACAAGCGCGCGCAGCAGGCGCGAGCACTGATCGTGCAAGATTTCCAAGCGGCTTTCGCCCACGTCGACGTGCTCCTCACCCCCGTCTCGCCCACCCCGGCGTTCAAGCTGGGCGAAAAGACCGACGATCCGCTCACGATGTACCTCGCGGACGTGTACACGCTGCCAGCCTCCCTGGCAGGGCTGCCCGCGATCTCGCTGCCGTGTGGCTTCACCGCCGAGACCGCGAACGCCCCAGCGTTGCCGATCGGGTGTCAGCTGATCGCAAATGCGATGCAGGAACCCGTACTTTTCCGCGCAGCAAAAGCCCTCGAGGGGCTGCTCGCGGATCTTCAGGCCAGCCCGTGCCCAGCGCGTGCGCAATCTCCGCTCTCCATGTTGACGAGCTCGGACGTAGCTCGAGGGGTTGGGGGTTAGGTGCCCCAGACGTACCGCTGCGACCCGCTTCAAGTCAGCGATGGCCAAGCGTTGCAGGCGCTCTTTGCCGCCGCCAAGGCGCCCTGCCACTGCCGCTGGTGGGACTTCGACGGCGACAAGAATGAGTGGCTGGACCGCTGCTACAACCGTCCAGAGGCGAACCGGGACGAGCTGCTGCTGGCCGTTCAGTCCAGCGAACTGCCTGGCATCGTGGCGCGCCGCACTGACAGCGACGAAGTCGTCGGATGGCTGCGGCTGAGTGCGGCGGAGCAGATCCCCAAGCTGTACGCACAGCGTCTCTATCGTGGCCTTCCGTGCTTCGAGGGTGAGCGGCGCGGCGTGTTTTCGCTCGGCTGCTTCCTGGTACATCCCAGCGAGCGCAGGCAGGGAGTTGCACGGGCCCTGCTGACGCGGGCTGTCACGGAGGCACGAGCGCTGAACGGGATCTCCCTGGAGGCTTTTCCGCGCAGAGACGAGAGGCTCGGCCCTGAGGCTCTGTGGACTGGCCCCTTCGAGTTGCTGCGTGAGTTTGGCTTTGAAGTCGTGAACGACTTCGGTCCCTACCCCGTGCTGCGCCTAGCACTGTAGTTCGGCTCACCAAAGACCCGACAGCCGACTGGGGAGTGCAGGAACGCGGCGACTCCGCGTTCACTGCCAGCACACGACCACGCACCTACGTGCCAGTACTCGCAACTGGAGCAGAAGTGCACATCGCGCAGCGTGAGTCACGAAGGGTTTCCGCAGGGCTTTCTCCGCGACGGACAACGCGACCTGCTGCGCCCACTCGAAGATCGAGCCCAGGCCCGGGAGGACGCGGAAACACACGAATCCGCGGTTTTGGGCAGCGAAAGGCGGCGCCACCGCGTCCGCGGCTCGGGGCAAGGCGATCAGCAGCGATGTCAAAAGTGGCACCGCCTGCGGGCTGGAAGGGTGTGGAGACTCGAGCCGCGCACCACACACATTGGTGGACAGCGTGGGACCGATCTCGGAGAAGCGCTGGCATCGGGTGGCTTGGAGACGTCAGATCGCGGATACTCGAGGGTCGAATTGTTTCAATGAATGACGCTCAACGCCTCAAGCGCCTCAATCTCCTGTCAGGCCTAGCCGTGCGGCTCGCCTCGGAGTCCGCGGGCGGTCTCCTCTCCGACACACTCAGCGTGCTCCTCACTGGGCTCGGGAGCCCGGCGGGCGTCGCGTTCGAGGTGGACGAAGACCGCCCACGCTTTGCCAGCGAGCGCGGCTTTCGCGCCAGCCATGGCGCCCGCGGGGTGCTGACCCACATCGCAGAACACGTGCTGGCCTCGCGACGGGCCGCAGCGTTGCACGACGTGCGCTCTCCGCTGGCCAAGCTCGAGAACAGCGGAGAGATCACGGCTCAGGGCTTTCAAGCAGTGATTGCAGTACCCGTGATGCATCGTCGGGAGCGACTCGCGGTGCTGGTCGCCTTGTTTCCGCATGGTGTCGCTATCGACGAGGAGGGCGTCGACTTCGCGCGCGGCGTAGCAAACGTGCTTGGGCTCGCCATGGCGCGCGACAGCGCGAGCAGCCGCGCCGCACGGCCCAGCAGCGGGAGCAGCGGCGCTTTGGTGAGCGCGCAGATCGCTCATGAGCTGCGGGGTCCGGTTGGAGCGCTGTCCTTGCAGCTCGAGGAACAGACTCGCTTGGTCAGCGAGCTTGCGACCTTGACGGGCTCAGCCGACACAGTGCTCGGCGCTGGACTGGCCGAGCTCGACGACCTCACTCGGGATATCCACGCGGTAATGAATCGCCTGCGCCAGGTGGTCGGCCAACTCGGCGCCGGAAGCGCGCGTCGGGAAAACCCACTGGAACTCCTGGATTTGAGTGAGCTGGTGCGCGACGTCTTAGCCGAACGCCGGCCCCACCTCGAGCGGGCTGGAGTGGTCTGCGACACAAGCCTCTCCGAAGCCTGTGAGGTGGTCGGGCGACGTCACGACCTGAGAGAGGCGGCGCTAGCCCTATTGACGAACGCGGCCGAGCGCTGCGCGGGTGGCGGCGGAAAGCTGCAGGTGACCATCTCGAACACCCCGAGCGGAGTGGCGTTCAGCGTCGGAGACAACGGCTCTCGGCTCTCACTCGAGGAGCAGCGCAGCTTGGCTTCTGGAGAACACCGGGCCTGGCTGCAAAAGCTGCGCGTGGTCCACGACGTGGTGCGTGAGTTGGCTGGCCACCTGGAGGTGCGCGCGAGCCCCGGCTATCCGGTGATCTTGACGCTGCTGCTCCCGTCCGCGAGCACGGACAGTGGCGTGTTCCAGGTCCCAGACAGTTCGCCGGTGCGCGTCGTCCGCCGCGCTGAGGTGTTGGTGGTCGACGACGACGATGTCTTCACACGCACCATGCGTCGGGCTCTGAAACCTCACAGCATTCGCACGGCAAGCAGCGCATCCGAGGCGGAAATCGCGCTGCTCGATCCGTCGTTCATGCCCGACATGGTCCTGTGCGACATCTTCCTGCCCGGCAGTAATGGCGATGAGCTCCACGCACGACTGGCCGAGCGGCGGCCGGACGTTGCCGCGCGGTTTGTCTTCATCACCGGCGGTGCGCTGACATCCAGTCAGGCGGGGTACCTGCGCAGCTCTGGCTGTCCAACACTGCACAAGCCCCTCGACATCAATCAACTCCGTGATCTGCTGATCGAACGCTGCCCAATGGATGCGGCCAGTGTGCGCACGCTAAGCCCACAGGACGCGCCCCGCTCTCGCCGCGACAGCCAGGGCTAGGACACTGGTGGCGGTGCGGAGCGCGCTGGTGAGGTACCTCTCAGAGTTCGAAGGCGCGGCGGCCGGCGAGCTTCAACCAGCCGCTCACGAAGCCCAAGAACACCGCCCGCAGCGCTTCCTCTCCCCGGGCCACTCCATCCTGCGCGAGGCCTTGAAAAAGCTGCCGCAAGCTCGGTGCTGCGTCCGTGAACTCCAGCACGAGCGCCTCTGGGCTGTGGGTCTGCCGTAGCAGCTGCTCGGCTCCGGCGTGGTGGCTACGCTCCACCGGGTGATCGAGCCACGGCGCGAGCAGCGTCTGGATCTCGTGCGTGCTGAAGCACTCCTGCACGACTCGCAACCAGATCGATTCATCCGGCGCCTGCCCGACAAGGTCGGGCGACAAGGGAGTCCCAGCGTAAAACGCCGCCTGCCCGCTGCGCCAACGAACGGCATCGAGCAAGCGCTCCTCCACCTGCATCGATACCGCGCGCAGCAACGTTGGAGGCCGGACGGCACCCATCAGGACGAGCTCCTCGCCCAGCCGTCGCCCGCTCTGCGCTGACCGCAGCAGGGCTTGCTCAAGAACTTCCGCACGGATATCGCCTTGAGCCACGAGCCGCGCACCGAGCAGCTCCCGTTGCGCATTACCAAGCACGCACACCGCGCGGCCTTGCTTGAAGTAGATGTGCTTCACGCGGGTGGCATCTCTGAGTTCCACCAACCCCGACGCCCGCAGCGCCGCGATTTCGAATAGCCGGGCGAGCAACGACGCCCCGGAGACCTCGCTCGACCAAGTCGGCGCCACGTGCGGCGGGTCGAGTCGATACTCCCGGCGCCCGACGATGCGCCCGAGCAACGGCTGCGCCTCCACCGGCGAAAACGCACCACCGTCGAAGGCCACTCGGCTTCCGCGCGGAATGTGCCCAGTCGCAGCCATTCCCAGCAGCTGCGGCAAACTGAGCGGCCCAACAGGCAACTCCCCAGGGCGTGCTAAGCGGAGCTCCGGGCTCTTCAGCGCGGTTGGGTTCAGCCGCAGCGGACCGACGCCCGCAGCCACGGGACGCGGAGGCCGAGGACGCGACGCTGGCGGTGACTGGCCCAACGCATCTGCAACCCGCCGGGGTACGGGCGGCCGCGCTGTCTCACCCACCGAACCGAGCTCGCGGCGCAACTTAGCGAGAGCCCCCACGGGTAACGTTGGGCGCGCAGACTCCCGACGAGAACTCGGCGGCGGTGGTGGCGGCAAGCGGGCCTCACGCTCCCCAGATTGCTGGCGGCGGGCACGAGGTGGCAGCGATGGCGCCACTGGCCGAAAGCTCGGGCGCGGCCCGGAGGCAGGCGGCGCCTTTCGGCCAGCGTCCGACGCTGACCAACGCGGCGCTGACGCGGACGACGGCGACGAGTCCGACGGCGGCGCTGAACTGGCAGGCGGAGTCGAGGATTGCGCCATGGGCCGCGCAGACGCTTGCGCCGCAGAAGGATCGAACTCGAGCGGCGTCAGGTCTGGGTCGAGGGGCTCCGGCCTCGGCAGGCGCGGACGAGGGACTCGCGCTGCGTCCGCGGACACTTTGGGTCGAGTTCCGCTCTGATTCGGCAACACCCTGGCCTCATGCAGCCACGGCAGGAGCACCGTGTCGTTGGGCGCAAGCCCAAGCCGCGCCATCGCCGAGTGTACTTCCTCGCGGAACTCTCGCGCGCCGGCGAAGCGATCCCGTGGGTCCCGCGCGAGGGCTCGCCGCAGTAGTTCGTGGAGCACCGGTGGCAAAGCGGCGCCGTGGCGTTCCAACACCCCAAGGTCGCCGTCATAGATCCGACTCAGCACGTCGAGCTCGTTGCGCCCCGGGAACAGCGGCCTAGCCAGCAGCATCTCTGCGAGGACGATACCCAAAGTGAACAGGTCGCTGCGAGCATCGACCTCGCCGCCGATGACCTGCTCGGGGCTCATGTACCCAAGCTTGCCTTTGAGCTCACCAGGCAACGTACGCCGGTCAAGCACCTCGCTCTTGAGGATGCCGAAGTCCGTCAGCTTCACCTCACCCGTACGACCAATCAGGATGTTACCCGGGGAGACGTCGCGGTGAACGATGCCGAGCATGCGTCCCTGCTCATCGCAGTGCTCGTGGGCGTACGCGAGGCCGCTCAACACCTCGCTCGCGATGTAGAGGGCGGCTCCGTGGGGAAATCGCTTTCCTTTCGCGGCAACAGCTCTCAAGAGCTTCGCGCAAGACAGCCCGTCGACGTACTCGAGCGCCATGAAGAGCCGCCCGTCGACCTCACCAAAGTCCAGCACCTGAACCAAGTTCGGGTGGTGAAGCGACGCCATGATGCGGGCCTCGTCGCAGAACATCTCCACGAAGCGGGCGTCCTGGAGCAGCTCTGGAAGCATGCACTTCAGCGCCACACGCTTCACGAAGCCGTGAGGCCCCGAGCGAGTCGCGACGTAGACCTCCGCCATTCCGCCAACCCCGAGGCGCTCGAGCAGCTGATACTCACCGAGCCTTTCATAATCCACAGACTGCCGCGCCACAGACTGAGGCGATGCTGCCGCGGGGGATGAAGTGGAAGCGGAAGCTCCAGATCGAGGCTCTCCAGCGCGCTCGCGCTCCCCGATGCCAGCAGTTCCGCGCCCGTCAGCTCCCCGAACACCGAACTCCGCAAAGCCGTCGTTTCCGCGATCGCGCGGCTCCGGACCGGTAGAGGGAGGCTGTGAGGGACGCGGTTGACCCATGGGTTTGGATGCGAGGTAACTGGGTTACTGACGCGAGGTAACTGGGTTACTGACGATCTTCAGGCTCCGGCGCGAGCCCGAGGCTCCGGCGCGAGCGAACGCGACCTGAAGTTTCTGAAGCTGAGCCTTCTGACGCTCAGCCAAAGCGCGGCGAGTCTATGTCGCCGTAGCTGGGAGTGCGGGTGATCCCCGCGGATCGCAACCGACCCGGAGGAACTATGAATGGGCCGTTCTCGGGGCGGTTCAAGGGCGGCGGTTCAAGGTGGCCGGT
>JBFXBK010000349.1:0-9750 GCA_050183255.1 Polyangiaceae bacterium
CCGAATCCGGGCGCGACTCACTCCAGTGCCGCAGACAATCCCGGGAACGCCGAGGAGACGGACGTAAAGCAGTCTGAAGATTCCCCCGGGGAAATGGCTCAAGCTCCCAACGACAAAGCCACGACGCCGAAACCTGGTGAAGAAGCCAGCGCCACCCCGCGAGTCGCAGGCAGCGGCCGGGACGACCTGGTGCACAAACAGAAGGCTGACCCGGAGCAGAAGGACGGCCGCGACAAGGGCAAGGAGGACTCCGAGAGCAAAGCGAAGGCAGCTTCTGCAGGTCAGGAAGAGGAGAAAGGTTCGAAGGCCGTGGACGGCTCTCCGGACCTCGTGACGTCTCCCGACGGAAGCGATCCGGTCGCGCCCGGTCGCAAAGCCAAGAAGGCCAAGAAGGGCCACAAGGCGCGCAAGAAGCGGCTGCCTCCGCCGCGAAGGAAGAATCGCCTGCTGGGCTTCGGCGCCGGCGGTAAGACCAAGGACGGTATCAACCTGAACCTCCAGCAAGACAGCGCCCTCGACGTGATGGGACGCGGCGAGCTCGCCCGGCTGCGCAAGCTCGATGGAGAGCGGCGACGCAGCAAGCACCGCGGCACCTGGAAAGCCGTTGGCCTGGAGCGCTGGAAGAGCGCCATCGAGAACTACGTCGCAAAGGTCAAACCCGGGAACCAAACGGCTCTGAACGCTGCACGGGTGCCGTTCGCGCGTTACCTGAACGAGATCCACAACCGCTTGCACCCGGTGTTCGCGGACTCGTTCTTGGCGTCCCTGTCTCGGCTGCCAAACGACCACCCAATGAATCGGCCCGACCTGAGGACCAACCTCGAGATCATCGTGAGCCGGACCGACGGACGTCTGGTCGACATGGGTGTGACGCGCTCGAGTGGTGTGACGGCGTTCGATGTCGCCGCCCTGGAGGCGGTCAAGCGCGCGTCTCCGTTCGGAGCGCCGCCGAGCTCGATCGTCTCCCCCGACGGAAACGTGTACCTACACTGGGAGTTCTATCGCGACCCCTGGTACGCCTGCTCCACGTACTTCGCGCGCCCATTCATCTTGAAGGCCTCGCCAGGGAGCAAGCCGCCAAGTGTGGAACCCCCCAAGTTCGGGCCTCGGGAAGAGGGGCCGGGCCGAACGGGCTCTCTGTGGTTACCCGACGAGCTGCGTATGCCAGACGAGCCGTGGTTGCCCCTCGAGCTGGAACCGCCGCCCGAACACGCTTCCCGCGACTGAGCACGTCTCACGACCCACGCCGTGGCCGAAGTCCCGAAGATCTGCCGACAAAACTAGTCAGCGGTCGCGGAGGCCACTAGCGTTTGGTCTGTGCCTGCCCCGGGAGAGTCCGACCCAATGGAGTCCGCCGAGGACGCTGCAGAGCCCGTCGCTCCCCCGTCCGCGTCTCCCAACGAAGGTGCCGAGACGGCGGCCCAACCTGTCGTGCGCCCGAAGGCGAACACCCAAGATCTGACGGCACCGCCCGCATTACCGCTGGCCGCGATGGTCGCCTGGCTCTTGCTCTGCGCGAGCGTATTTGGTCGCGCTCTGGCACCTGCACTGCCAGGCGCCAGAGCAGGCTTCGAGAGCTGGATCACTTGGGGAGATCGCTTCGGCTCCATCTTCAGCCAGGCGGCGCTGTTGGTAGGCACCGTGACAACCGTCGTCTTGCTACTCACGAACCTGAAGCAAAACGGACTCGGGATTGTCTATCGCCTACTCATGGCGGTGTTCGGAGCCGGCACGCTGACGGTCGTGATGACGGCGCACCGACACCGTATCCGGGCGGATTCAGTTCTGGTGGTCGCATTGGTCACCAGCTTGCTGGCGTTCTGGTCCAGCTTGCCTTCGGCGCGCAATCCCCGCTCGCGAGGTGCGGCGCTCGTGCTACTCACCGCCGGGCTCAGCGCCCTGACCCATACGATCGCGCGGGCTCTCGCCATCTACGCCTCGGACAACGCACTCGTGTCGCTTTTTGAAGTGGCCCGAGGCGTCGCGACCGTGGGGATGCTTTTCGACATCGCGGCGTTGGTGCTGAGTGTGCTGTGGTTGTGGGTGCCAAAACCCAAGGTGGGCGCGATTGTGCTCGGCATCGGCACGCTGCTCGCCGTGCTGTTGGTCGGTGCCGCGGCTTCGGGCTCCTCTCCCGACGCAAGCCTGTTCGCGGTACTAGCGGATCGCGCCCTCACCGAGCTGACGCAGCATCCGGCCCCCCTGGTGCCTCAAGCGGTGAGAGCTGGTGTCGAAATCCTAGCGTTCGCGCTCGCCGCAGGGGCGCTGCTACAGGGCGCTGAACGCAAGCTGAGCGGTGTCGTGATCGCCCTCGCGATACTCGCCCGCGGCTCGACCGATATTCCTCTGTGCGCGCTGAGCCTGCTCTTGGCCGCTTTGCTAGCGCCCCTGGCAACGATTCCGCACGGAGACAAAGCTCGCGAGGTTCCGCTTCGGTCCCGAGCAAACTAGCCGGTTAGCGCTTGATGCTCTCGATATAGGCGACCAGGGCATCGATATCTTCAGGCGCCATGAGTGCGCCGAAGGCGGGCATGTCACCACTCCCCACCTCGATTGTGTGCTTGATTCCAGCGTGACCGAGCCGCGCGTGGAGCGCCGGGTCAGTGAGATCTTTGGGAGGCGTTGCGAAACCCGTACGGGTCGTCCCGCCACGCCCATCTGCTCCGTGGCAACCGGCGCACGTCCGCAGAAAGATGCCGCGCCCTTGTTCGACAGGAGTCTTTTCCTTGTGCCGACAGCCGCTCCCCGCGAGCAGGCCGACCAGCGCAGCGAAGCTCACTACTGAAACCCAGCAGCGCTGAACCCTGCGCTTCAGAGCTCGTCGCTTCGGCATCGCCCTGCCCTACCTCAGGCGCCGATGCTGATGACCAACGCCGCATAGAGCACGACGAGGTAAGGCATCGAAGAAAAGAAGAGCACCTTGGCCCAACGATCGTCGTCCGCCACACGGCGTCCGAACAATCCCGCGCCATGCAGCCCGAGTGCGACGAACGCGAGACCCGCGCACGCAGCGATTGCGAAGTAGGCCCAGCCCGCCACACCCAACACCGTCGGTGCGAGGCTTACAAGCAACAGCATCAGCGAATGAAAGACGATGAAGCGCTTGGCTCCGGCGACCCCACGCTGGACCGCGATCACTTTCAAACCGGCTCGCGCGTATTCTTCCCGACGGAAGATGGTGATCGCTGCGAAGTGTGGCAGCTGCCACACCAAGAGGATGGCGAACAGCAGCAGCGCCTCTTTCCCGACGGAACCGGTCACCGCGGCGTAGCCAATTACGGGAGGCAAAGCACCAGGAATCGCCCCGACGTGAAGCGCAAAATCGCTGGCACGCTTGAGGGGCGTATAGACTGCGACGTAGCTCACCAGGGCGAGCGCCGCCAGTAGACCACTTGCAGGGTTCACCGCGAAGGTGAGCAATGGGAGGCCAACCGCCGCGAGGCCCAGACCGAATCGAAACGCTAACTCCGGGGAGATGCGCCCGCTCGGCAGCGGTCGCGTCGCCGTACGCGTCATCTTCGCGTCAACATCGCGCTCGAGGAACATGTTGAGCGCGTTCGCGGACGCGACCACCAACACCGTTCCGAACAGGGCGACCAAGACCTTCAGCCACTCGATCTCCGCCGGAGCCGCCAGCGCGCCACAGAGCGCGGTAACCATCACCAAGCGGGTAACCCCGGGCTTGGTTAGTTCCATCAGCGCCTTGAACACACCCTTGAAGCGCTCCGCCGCACGGGCATCCACCAGTCTCGCCTCTGCCAGGTGGATCTCAACAGCAGTGCCTGGACGCACGGACGCGTCGCGGAGCTGGTTCAGGGTCGCAGTTGTGGGCGCTCGCATCGGGCTCAAGAACTGGGCACGCAAGATACGCGGCAGAACACCAGGGGGATGGGTCATCGCGCTCTGTGGCGCGATTCGGCGAGTCTATACTCCAGCCTCGGCGCAGTGGCCAGGGCCGCAATGTCGCACGGTTACCTTCCATGACTTGGCTAAAACTCTCAGGAATCCTCGGCTTTTTGGCTGTGGCGGCGGGCGCTTTCGGAGCCCACGGCTTACGCAATCGAGTCGCTACGAATCTGCTCGAGGCGTATCAGACCGGCGCCCACTACCACCTCATCCACGCGGCCGCGCTGCTCGCGCTGGCGCTGTATGCGCGGAGCGCGCAAGTGTCGATTCAGCTGCCAGCGGTCTGCTGGACCGTCGGCATCGTCTTGTTCTCCGGCTCGCTCTACGCCATGGCCCTCAGCGGCGTGACGAAGCTGGGCATCATCACGCCCTTCGGAGGCCTGGCCTTCTTAGCTGGGTGGCTCGGGCTGCTCTGGCTGCGCTGAGCTTGGCGGGTGTTGAAAGGCGCCTGCCAACCAAGACCCTTGCTAGGGGTCTCTGCGCGCACCCGTTACCGCCGCACGGATGGCAGCGAGGGCATTTCGAATCCTCGCGGAATCGGTGGTGAGGGTAAATCGCACGTGGTTGGGTGCACCGAAGGCGTCGCCGTCGATGCACACGATGTGAGCAGTATCCAGGAGCCAGAGCGCCACATCCCGAGCGGAGCTGAGCTCTCGCCCTTGGTGCTGAATACCGTAAAGCCCGCTGACCTCGGGCAGCGCGTAGATCCCCCCTTCAGGCACCGAGCAGCTCATGCCGTCAATGCCGTCCAGGCCGAGTGCCAACACGCTCCGCGTCTCGGAGTAGGCGGCGCGCGCACCCTCCACCACGGCCTGTGAGCCAGACAGCGCGCACGCAGCGACAGCTTGCGCGACAACGCTCACCCCCGAGGTCGACTGGCTCTGGATCTTCTCAAGGGAACGCGCGAGTCGTTTCGGTGCGATCGTCCAACCCACACGCCATCCAGCCAAGGCGTAGGTCTTGCTCACGCCGTCGATGATCAGCGTGCGTTCCGCCAGCTCGGGGTCCGCATTGACGATCGACGCGTGGCGTCTCTCGTAGGTGAACGCGTGATATCCCTCGGCTGAGAGAACATACAGGTCGTGGGCCTTGATCACCTCGGCAAGGCCCCTTAGCTCGTCGGCCGAGTAGGTCGCGCCGGTCGGGTTGGCTGGGGAGCACAGTATCATGGCCTTCGAGCGCGGAGTTATCGCGCGCTCGAGCGTTTCCGGGCGGATTTTCCACCCATCTTCTTTGCGAGCCTGGATGATCTTCGGTACACCGCCGAGCAACTCGACTTGCGCCGGATGACTCACCCAGTATGGCGCCGGGACGAGTACTTCGTCACCGGGGTCCAGCAGCATCATTAGGCTATTGAAGAGCGCCTGCTTCGCGCCGAAGGACACCACGACCTGCGACGCTTTCGCGGCGTATCCGCGATCACGCTCGGAAGCCCTCGCGACGGCGCTCCGCAGCTCGTCTGTACCGGGCACAGGAGCGTAGTGGTTCGCGTGATGCAACGCATCGCGAGCCACCTCGAGCACCGCCGGCGGCGGCTCGAAGTCGGCCTCTCCCACCCCGAAGTCTAGAACCGGCTTTCCGGCGGCACGCAGCTCCTCGACGCGCGCATTCATCGCGAGCGTGGCCGACGCGGGTACCCGGTCGAGCCGCGCAGCTACCCCCCTCGCCACGCTTAGCTGTTCTCCTCTTGCTTGCTCTTGGAGGAACTCTTGCTGCCGCTCCCGGCGGTGAGTTGCTTCGGTTCCTTGGGTTCTTTGGACGGTTCTTCTTCCTCTTCGTCCTCACCCGCAATCCCCTTCTTGAAATTGCGGATGCCTTCACCAAGGCCCTTGCCGATGTCCCCCAGTCGGCTGGCACCAAACAGCACCAACACGACGAGGGCGATCAAGACGATTTGCCAGGGGCCAACACTCATGATTTCTCCCTGCCACTCGACTTTGAGCGGCTCGATTTGGGGAGCTGTTCCCTATCACCCCGCCGCGAGTCGGGCAATCACCGGGACAGGCGCCGCGGCGCCCGAAGGCTAAGCACAAGGGCGCCCGTCCAGGCGACCCCCACCGGCACCAACAACGAGAGGTAAGCGGCGCTTGAGAGGACCCGTGCGTCGAGTTCCTTCAGCAACACCACGCCAGCGATGGTCGCGAGGACGCAGAACACCAAGGTGCCGCGGACGCGGGGCACCCGCAGCAGTGGGACGATTAGCCAGCCGAAGCAGCCAACGCTCAGCGCGAGCCCAACAGCCCTTGCCCACCCGCGCGCGGTCGCAGTGGGCGCCATGACGCCGCGCACGCGGGCTCGCTCCACGTCGACGTGAATCCATCCCGGCCCCGTGCGAACCAACCACTCGCTCGCCCCAAGCTCGAACTCCGACACAGACGCCTGATGCAGGTCCGAAATGGCAAACCACGCCGGCTGCGCTCCAGGGACACGCCCAACCAAGCGCCGAGACTGGCAGTGCTCGGCGAGCCCAGCGACAGGGATGCGGGCGATTTCATTGGGGTGGCTATCGCAGTAGCGCTGGCCCGCGCGCACGAGCTCCGAAAGCACCTGCGTCGGAGCTCCCTCCACCGGTCCGCTCAACAACCGCGCCCCACTCGCAACACAGAAGCCGAGCATGCTCAGCCCGATCACGCTGCGAAACGCGAGCGTCGTTGGGCGCAGTCCCAACGCAGTCAGCGCTCGCACTTCGCCTCGCTCTATCGCGAGGAGCCACCCTACGAGCCAGCCGAGGGGCAACCCGACCTGCAGCGCGAGTTCGAGACCGGAGGCGAGCAACACGCGAGCAAACGGCCAAATCACACCGGAAGGGATTTCTCGCGCGAACATCCACGGGAGGAGACGCACCCAAGCAGCAAACGCCCCAAGACAGGTCGCAAGGCCGAACCCCCAACCAGCACCCTGCAGGTCGCGAACGGCCACCCACTTCTGGGTCGCCGGCTTCAGCATGCTTCGTTCAACGCCGTTTGTGCCATTTGCGCCTAGGAGAGAAGAGTCTCCACGCTCTAGGGTTGGAGGTGTTTGTCTCACCGGGTCCAAACCCGCGTGATATGCTAGCCGCCCTTCGAGCGCAGCTCGGAGGCCATTGGAGGGATGATGCGCTTTGGTTCTTCTTCGGTGCGCGGCACCATCAGCAAACTAGCATTGGCCGCTGCGGGCGCTGGAATAGCCCTCGTAGCCCAGCCCCACGCCGCACACGCCCAGTCGAATGAGGTATCTCCGACCGGTAAGGGCATCGCTGGTGGCACGCTTCTGGGTGCGGAAGCGGTCATGCTGACCGAAGCGGCCCTCAAGGTGAAGCCCGCCTGGGCGTACGCCGTGGGCGGCATTGCGGGCGGCATCGGCGGCGGCGTGGCTGGCTATTTCGCCGAACAGGGCAGCAGCGCGAAGCTGCCGCTCTACTTGCTCGCTGGAGGCATGGCGTTGGCCATCCCAACCACGGTCGCAGTGCTGAGCGCGACGGCCTACGAGCCTCCGGCGGATTACACCGAAGACCGTGGTCCGACCGATGAACCCGTCGCGGATCCAGCGGCCCAGGGAGACTCCATTTCGAAGGCGCCCGCAACGCAGCAGCAAGCGAAGGGCACGCAGAAGCATCGAGTGGCGCGCTTGAGCGCTCGCGAGCGGATGCAGAGCCAGCTGCAACTCACGCCACCGGCTCTGCTAGGCCTGGGTGAAGGGTACGTGGCGCTGAGTGTCCCAGCCGTAGAGGTTCGCGACGTCTTCAGCGCTCAGGAGACGCGACAGTACGGCTTCTCTCAGGAAACCGAGGTTCGCGTGCCGGTCCTGAACTACTCGTTCTGAAGTTCCATAGCACCTGGAGTACGGAGCTTGGCTGCGGCGGTTCAGCGACGGACAGTTTTGCGCTGCTCCTCGCCCACGCATGTGGCGCGGGTGCGCGCGCAAGCGGCACCGTGCGAGTTGGCGCGGAGAGCGCATGCGGCCCCGAAACGCGGAGCAATTGCGCGAGCTGCTTTGCCTTTCAGGCGAAGGGGCATGTAACCTGCGTTACGTTGCTCGGCGTTCCGGCCGTAGCGAGTGAGCGTATATGGTACAGGCCAAACCTCAGCGCCGAACTGACGACCCATCCCTGAACAAAGTCATCGCGGGGCGCTATCGCCTTGAGGCTCGCATCGGCGAAGGCGGCATGGGCATCGTGTATCGAGCACGCCATGTGCTCATCGATCGTGTCGTTGCCGTAAAACTCATCCGCCCTGATTTACGCGGGGAAACGCACCTGCGCGCGTGGATGCTGCGTGAGGCGCGAGCAGCGAACCGCGTCGATCATGCGCACATCATCGATATCCACGACATCGGCGAGACCGATGAGGGTGAGCTCTATCTGGTGATGGAGTACCTGGTTGGTACGCCACTCTCCGCCGAGATCGCCCGTGGTCAGATGCCCATTCAGCGGGCCGTGGACATCATCGAGCAGATGGGCGCCGCGCTCGCGCGCGCCCACGACCTAGGCGTGGTTCACCGCGACCTCAAGAGCGACAACATCCTGCTCACAGCGCGCGGCGGCCGTCGGGACTTCGTGAAGATCCTGGACTTCGGCTTGGCCGCCCTCGCGCACGATCCACGGCTAGCGCCAAAGGGCGCCGTGTTTGGAACTCCCGAGTACATGTCGCCCGAGCAGGCTCGCGGCGAGCAGGCAGGCCCCCAGTCTGACCTCTATGCTCTGGGCATCCTGTTCTTCGAAATGCTCACTGGTCAGCTTCCGTTCCGCTCCAGTGATCGCGACACGCTGCTCGAGATGCAGCGTAAATCGCCAGCGCCGCGACCAACCACGATTCGCAAGGACTGCCATCCGGTGGCCGAGCGAATCGTCCTGCGCCTGCTCGAGAAGGATCCAAGGAAGCGCTACCGAGACGGGCACCACTTGCTCGAAGAACTCAAAGCGCTGCAGCGTTCCTTGCCGTCCCAGGGCTGGGAGAAGGACAGCAGCGTCGCGCCCGCAGCGGCGCCGCCGCCGCCGCCACCCCCACGCTCGCCGGGAGTCACCGAGTGGGCAAACCGAGCAGGGTTGTTCTCTCGCATGATTGCCCGCGCGTATCCGTCGGGCAACGGTCCTCCCGAGGTGCTGCAAGGCGCAGCACGGCTGTGGGACACCGCGGCAAAGGCAAACGGCCTGGAAGGCGAGATCGCCAGCCACACGCGCAAGCTCGAGGCCCTCGAGCGCCGCGGCAGGGCACTCCGCGCGGAAATTGGTCGTAAGGTCGAGGAACTTGCGCAGGAGGAGTCACGCTCGCTGCGCGACGCCGCTGCGTTTGCGGAAGAAGAGGAGGCGGCTCGGACGGAGCTGTCCCGCACGGAGAAAGAGGCTCTGGAGACGCTGTCCCAAGCCGACGCCGCTGAGCGCGCCGGACGAGGCTCCCGAGCAATTTTCGAACGCGCGGGTGCAAGTCGCGCGATGGTCGAAGCAAAGCGCCAGTGGCTAGACACGCGCCGCGCCAAGCGGGAGGCCAAAGAAGCTATCGCCCGCGATCTGAGGCGGCAAATCGAAGAGCTTCGAGATCAACTCGCGCGCTATGCCGAGGCACTTGAAGAGGACCTCGCGCAAGGCCGAGAAAAGGTGGCCGCCCGCTCCCGCGAAGGGCTGCGCTATGAGAAAGCCTTCATGGAGAACAGCAACCTGCTGATCGGCCACCTGAAGGGCAAGCCCGAGTGCCGCGACCTGCTGAACGAACTCATCTCTTCGTCTGACGGCGAGAGCAAGAACTCGCGCGGCTCGGATCGTTAGGGCCTGCGAACGGGGAAGTCGATCGATGATCGCGGCTGAGACCGCCGCGAGGCGGGCGCCCGAGGAGGGAGCACCGCAGGAATACTTGGGTATTTTGAGGAGCG
>JBFXBK010000350.1:0-9747 GCA_050183255.1 Polyangiaceae bacterium
TTTCGTGCGCCATGCTGGCTGCCATGCGACCCACGGTCGCCAGGCGCTCCGCGTGCTCGAGTTCGCGTTCGAGCTTTCTCCGTGCGGTAACATCGAGCGACACCTCGGCAAAGCGCAGCGCGGTGTCCTGAGTGTTCGGCACCGGGGAGAGCGACAGGGGCACGATGATGTCTTGCCCAAGCTTGGTGTGGCGCCGTACCTCCGTGACCTGGCGTGCGCCCCGCGATAGCCGTTCTTTTGGCGCTCCTCCGGGTTCGAGCACCTCGATGTCTCGCCCGATGATTTCACCCGCTGCGTAGCCGTACAGGGTCTCGGCGCCGTGGTTCCAGGACAGGATCGTTCCGTCGTCGGACAGGCCAATGATCGCCTCGAAGCTCGACTGCACGAGTAGCGCGAGCTCGTCCACGTGCGCGAGCAGCGAGCGACGCCCACGGTCCAGCTCAGCCAGCTCTACCTCTCGGGCCAACAGCTCGGCGAACTGCGCAGCGTCGAAGGGCTTCGCTACCAGCGGCGCGGTGAGGCGGGGAACAATCCCGTCAGGATCAGCCATGAGGTAGACCCGCGTCCAAGGATGATCCTCACGGATCTGTTCGATGAAGTCTGGGATCTCCGTGAGTTCGGTGTCCGCGACGAGCACCATCGGCGGATTGAGCGCCACGTTGCGCCACGCTTCGTCCACTGAAGCCGCCCAGGCGGCGATCAGCCCCGCTCGGGACACCGCGGAGCACAAGGCTCGCGCGGCTTCTTCATCATCGGATACGACCAATACGCTCAACTTGCTGCCTCGTCAGTGTGCGCCCAGGTCGTCCAGCTTGAACTTGGTGTCGTTTGCCCACTCGTCGAACGATCCTTCAGCGAACCAGCTGCGCAGCTCTTCGATGCACGCGAGGAGCCTTTCACGAGTGGGGCTGGAGGCGCTACCGGTCTGGGTCTGCTTGCTCACCAGCTCATCGATCGCGCGGCGGATGACGCTTGCGACTTGGGGCGCTCTGCCGCTCTCACTCGCGTTCTGGAGCAGCGTCTCGATCAACTCGAGGCTGTTCTCTTGGGTGAGGGTGACGGTGCTGTCGAGTTGTTTCGGGATCTCGAGGTCTGAGCGTGTGGTGGTGCGGGCGCGAGACCGCATGGTGTCCATGCGCATGACCTCGAGCAACGCGGTGCCCACGGTGAGGACATCACCTGGTTGGACGCTTTGCGTCCCCTTGATCAGCGTCCCGTTGACCCGCACGCCGTTGGTGCTGTTCAGGTCCGTGACCGTCAGCCCTTCGGTCGTCAGCCTGAGCGCACAGTGCTCTCGGGAGACCAGATCGTCGCTGATCACGATGCTGCAGTACGGGCTGCGCCCCAGGATCGTCTCACCCCGCCGGATGGGGAAACGTGTCCCTTTGTATTTGACCCAGTAGGTACTCACTGCCCCAGTCTGAAGAATAGCCAAAGGCGGGCGCCCACCGGTATCGAAACCGCGTGGGCCAACGCGCCCCGTTTGGGCGTCGATATCCCACCCCGCACCCGCGGCGGCTCTGTAAGCAAACGCCGCGCAAGGCCTTCGCCGCGCAAGGGCTCCGCCGCGCAAGGGCTCCGCCGCGCAAGGGCTCCGCCGCGAAAGGTCCACGCCGCGCAAGGGCTCCGCCGCGCAAGGGCTCCGCCGCGCAAGGCCCTTGCTGCAGGCCACGCCCAGGCATCGCCTAAGCATGCTGCAAAGCATCTCCACGTCGAAACAGCGGAACACGCCCAGAAGCAGCTGCGGACGTCCAGCTCAACCCCACGCAGCGGGGCGCGTGGGCTGAAGCGCGCTCAATCCCTCTTGGGAGTTCGGCTGCCGCGAGCGTAGGGGGGGATGTAGGTTTCCTGTCGGTCGTTAGGCCGGGCGAGATCCATTCGGGCTGGTTTCCCCACGGGTTGCCTGCTAGAGCGGCCCATCCCCGCGAATTTCAGGCGATCGTCGTTTGTTCGCGCCTTCCTTGGGCGAATTCGGATACTCACCAGCTGAGGGCCGACCACCGCGGCCACCCACCGCAAGGGACAGAAGGTATCTTGGACGCCATGGGACGTCGAAAGTCCCCAGAAACCGACAAATCAGCGAACTCTGGGCGAGCCCACAGCGGCTCTCAGCCTGAGCGGCCGCGTCGTCGGCGACGAGGTCGGGGCCGTGCCTCGGAGCCTGAAGAAACGCCGCCGTCCGCGCCTGCGACGAGCCCCGAGTCGCCGTCCGTCTCCGAGCCGCCGTCCGCGCCAGATCGCTATGCGATCGAGCTCGATCCAGAGTTGATCGATCAGGACGCCGCCAAGGTCGTGCGTCGCCTGGTGCGCCACGGTTTCGAGGCGTATTTGGTCGGTGGTTGCGTTCGCGACCTGCTCCTCGACTGCTCCCCCAAAGACTTCGACGTAGCCACCAACGCTCGCCCAGACGATGTGCGCACGCTGTTTCGCAACTCGCGCATCATCGGGCGGCGTTTCCGCCTGGTGCATGTGCTGTTCTCCGGCGGAAAAATCATCGAGACAGCAACGTTCCGCAAGACCCCGCAGCAGAGCGACGAGCGAGCTACCGACGACCTACTGATCCGGGACGACAACGCGTTCGGTGAGGCACATGAGGACGCGGTACGCCGCGACTTCACCATCAACGGGCTGTTTTACGACCTGGAGTCCAATGAGGTGTTGGACTGGGTTGGCGGCATTCCTGACATCCGGGCGCGCACGGTTCGTACCATCGGTGACCCCGTAGTACGTTTCCTGGAGGATCCAGTTCGGATCTTGCGCGCCATCAAGTTTTGCGCGCGTCTCGACCTGGGCATTGCCCCGGATGTCTACGACGCGATCGTGCAGTGTCGTGGGTCGCTCGCGATGGCGGCGCGTCCCCGTCTGTTCGAGGAGGTGCTGCGCTTGATGCGGGGCGGCGCGAGCCATCGCTCCGTTTGGCTGATGTGGGAGACCGGCGTGCTCGACGTGCTGCTTCCTGAGCTCGCAGCCTACCTCTCCGACACTCAGGAGTCCGATGGCAGCACGTGGGCGCTCTTCTCCGCCATCGATCGCGAGACCAAGCAGCGCGGCGAGGCCTTCGACGACGTGGTGCTTTGGACCGCGTTGCTTCTCGAGCCAATGCTCGAGGCGTGTGAAGGTGCGTCGGATCGCGTTGAAGCGGCGTTCGATTTCCTGGAGCCAGTGGTTGATCGCCTGAACGTACCTCGGCGCATCGCCGACGGAGTGCGGCGCATCGTAGCCATGATGCCACGGCTGCAGACGGGGCGCCCCGGTCGCTTCGCGCGTACGCCGCTCTACGACTACGCCGCGGAGGTCGTGGAGCTCGCCAACCAGGCGCGTGGCGTAGCCGTTAAGCCAAGCCGAGACGCCGCTCCCAAGAAGAAGCGTCGCCGCTGACGTTGCTCCTCACCCCCAAAACATGCGCTGCACCACGTTGACTCGCGGGGTGCGGGTTGGGGGAGAGAGACAAACGCAAAAGAGGCGGTGCCCGCTGGGACAACCGCCTCTTGAATCCGCGAGGAACTGGATCAGTTCACATTGAGCTCGACGCGCAAGAGCTTGCGGCCGATGAACACGTAGTCCCCGTGACCAAGCGTCGCTTCGGTTTTGATGCGCACGTAGGTGCCGTTTCGCGAGTCGTGATCCGTCAGGGTGAACTTGCCGCCTTCGTCCGCGACCGTGCAGTGCTGAGCCGACATGTAGACATCACCGGGGAAGTTCAGATCACCGTTCTCACGGCCGATCTGCAACGCAGTGCCGCGAGCACAGACCGTCATCCCGGTCGAGCCACCCTCGAGCATCTGCACGAGCCGGAAGGCGGTGGGGTGCTTGGGCGAGGAATAGAAGAACGTGCCGTCGCCGTCCGCAGCGTCTGAGGCCTTGGGCGTCGGATCGAGCCGGAACACCTGTTCGCCAGCCAGGAATGTGTCGCCGGGTGAAATCTCCACGGTGCCGCGAATGCGCAGGTACACGCCGTTCAGCGAGCCCTCGTCGCGCACCACGAGGCGCGTGTCGCGGTAGAAGAAGTTCGCGTGCTTGGGCGAGATGAATGGGTCGTCCGGGAACTCGAGCTGACCGCTACGACCGACGATGTGTTGGTCTAGCTTGAGGTGATAGCTCAGCGCATCCATTCCTTCCCCGCGGATCAGGATGAGGCGAGCCTTCTCAGGATCCTGCATCTCGCTGAAGAACTGCACCTGCAGCTTGCGGATTTCAGGCGGCACTTCAGCCCCGCAGCGACCACAGAACTTGTGACCCGTCGGTACGGGGGTCATGCAGGACGTACACACGAAGTGCTTGGCTTGATCCATCAGTTCCTCCTCGGAGAGCCCGGCGAGCGGGTTTGGTGGCCGCGCGAGCTGGACGTTTCGCTCTGAGCCTCGCTCAACATCCGGCGTTTTGGAAAGACTTTCCGTTCTTCTCAGCAGCTCCGAAGGTGGAGCTTCGACCGTCGTTGTTTCATCGTCGTCGAGCTCGGTTATATAAGGGCTCGTTGGTTCGTCGTAGATGGAGCGCGCGGGCTGGGTCATGCGCCGCTGGGCTTCTTCGCCGGCAGCCTGAGCTGCGCGCAGAGCGCTGCTGCTGGTTCTGGGGCGCGCTGCCTCGATCGCGAGGTCGTTGCCGCACTCGGCGCAGGCCAACGTGCCCACCCGACTGTAGGTCTCGCAGCGACCGCAGCAGATGCCGATCTCTTGCGTGGAGAGTTCCGGCGCAGGGCTTCCCATCTCGTTCGCAGACACTAATACGAAACGCTGCCTCGCGTCAGTGGATGAAGGTCAGCCGCTGCTTCGTATCGAAGAAGCCGTTCTTTCCGGTGAGTCGAAAGAACACCGTCTCCTTACACGTCGCGCGATCCACTTGCCCGAAGCGTCGCGAGTCGAAGGGGTAGAGGCGGTTGTCGCTCACCAGGAACACCTTCCCCACGGCGACCTTCTGCTCCGTAACCAGCTGGCTGCTCATGGAGCGACCTTCGCTGATGTTGCCGCGCATGTGCAGACTCCCACCAAGATCCTCTTGGTCGCAGAACTGCTCTACCTCATTGCCCGTAGCGGGATCGAGCGACTTGAACGTGCGCTCAGTGCACGCCATTTCCGTGCGCATCGGGCTGCCGTTGACCCAGATGTCGTTGCCCTGAACCTTCACCCGATCGTTTTCCTCGGCGACGATTCGAGCGATCACCACCTCGTTGGGATCGGTCGGGTCCGGGCACAGCACCAGGTCGGAGTACTTGGGTGCGCTGAGGCGCCAGAGCAGGATGGTGTCGCCGGGATTCAGGGACGGGGTGATGGATGCGCCGAGCAATGGATCGTTCTCGGGTACGGTCCACCAGCGGATCGCCGTGAGCCGCGCAAGGCCGATGGTCACTCCGATGATGACCGCGGTCCAAATCAGGAACTTGAAGAACTTCCGCATGCCGGAGATCGGATGATGTCACGCCTGATGCGTGGCGGGCAAAGCCCCGCTTCCCATGCGCGCAGTGCTTCGGCGCGCGCAAGCGGGCGCGCAGCGGGTGCGTGATTGGCTTCGCTAGCGCGTGGGGCAGCCAGCAACTGGTGGCAACTCAGCCGGGCTTGCGCCGTCGCTGATTGCGCGGGCATTTGCGAAGAGCCCGCGGAATGCGTCGAGTCGAGTGAACTCAGATAGGTTCACCGTTCGTTCGCTCCCGTCCATCACGCTGCGCGAGACGACGCCCACCAGTTCGCCCGCATCGTTCAACGCTGGACCGCCCGAGTCGCCGGGACAGATCGAGGCTTCCAGGGTGTAGCGGTTCTCTTTGACCTTCAGCACTCGCCCGCCAGGACGTGGCTTACGATGAATTGCCTCGCCGGTCAGGCTGCAGCGACCAAAGCCCACCGTGTGCACCTCTTCGCCGGATTGGGGAGCTTGGTCGAGCTCCGGTTCCAGCGTCGTCATGCCGATCAGTTTGCGCTCGAGGACCAAGATCGCGATGTCGCCGACCCCGGCCCGATGCCCGCAAGGTGGGGCAACTACCGCGTCTACCCCAACTTCTCCCCAAGGAAGGTAGTCGCCGCCGAGTTCAACTCTCAGCTCTTCGGGCTCGAGGTCTTTCTCAAGAATTTCCCCAGAGATATCTCTCTGTGCGACGCAGTGGTGAGCGGTGAGCACCAGGTCGTCGGCGATCAGTGTGCCCGTGCAGGTCGCATTTTCTGCGACGACGCGCACCACGTAGTCGTCTGCTTGCGCCAGCGCGAATGGCAGCTCGGGCGCTTCGGCGCGACCCGGATCTTCCGCTGCGGCGGGCGTGGGTTCTTTTGCTGGCGTCTCGAACAGCGCGGTCACGCTGGCGCAACCAGTACCCAGCAGGAGCAGCGAGAGAAGTGGGAGGGTTCGGTTCACGGGAGCCTGGGGGGGTGAGAGCGCGGTAGCAGGAGGGTCGCGCGTGGCGCGAGGAGGTGGGACTAGTCTTCGAGGCGGCCGGTGCGAGTGGCTCGGTACTGGGCGAGCGCGACTTGTGCGGGTTGGGCCTCCGGGTCAGTGACCCCCACGCGCAAGAACTCCACGAGCAATCGCTCCTGAGCTTTTCCGCGTGCAAACACGGTCGGGGAGCAGCCGGTTTCGGAGCAACCGGCTAGCACCGCGCGCTGAAGCGAAAGAGCGCGCTCGAACTGCCCAAGCTGGGTGAGCGCGCGAACGCGCAGGCTTGCGAGGCGCGGTTCGTGCTGGAACTCAGGCGCCACCCATCCCAAGCTGGCTTCTGCCTGGCCCGGCTGGCCGTGGTTTAGGAGCGTGTCGCCGAGCCGAAGTGCCGTGTCGGTGTCGGTCCGGTCCTTCCCAAGCCGCGCCTCGAGCTGGGGCACCTCGCTGGGCAGGTTACCCGCTGGCCAGATCAGGCTGACCTGACGGCTGTTGTTGGAGCCAGCCCACAGCGCAGCAGCGGTAAGCAACCCCACCAACCACACGCTGGATTTGTCAGATCCTGTCATGAACCCGCAGCGGACACCCGCACCTCCGAAAAGTTCCGACCCAAATCGCTTTGACGGCTTGGGTTGGTTCACGATCTTTTTTCGGCCACACCCAGGCAGGAATCTTACGCCAGAAACGGATGGAAAGCTCCAGCACGCCTGGGACGCGACTCCAAAAACCCGTCAGGGCTTCGCGTGTCTGGCGAAGAAGTCGAACGCGACTTGGCTGGCGTCAATGTCGTTGCTTGTGCGACCCACGACGGCGGAGGGGGCGTAAGGAACTCCGCTTGGCCACGTGTGCCCCCCGCCGACGACTCGGTAGAGGCTGACGCTGGTGCCTTCGGCGCACCCCTCACGGCTCTCGACGTAGACGCGGGTCTCATCGTTCGGGGCTCGATCGGCTAGGGGGCGCAGAGGGACGGCGGTGGTGCAGCGATTCTGTCGTCCCCACCACTCGAGGCTCGCCGTGGACGCTACCACTCGTCCCCGCTTGCCCAGGATCTCCCCGCCCCCGAATGGAACGACTGGATCGGCAGTTCCGTTGATCATGAGCACCGAGATGGGGCGCGTTGGAGTGGCTGCTTCGTGGATCCCCGGCAGGCTCATCACCACCGCGGCGATTCCGCGAAAGCGCTCAGGCTTCTCGACCGCCAGGGTCATCGCCATCGCGCCGCCGTTCGACGCGCCGACCACGAAGACTTGCTCCGGGTCGATGCCGTAGTCCCGCTGCGCGACATCCACGAGCTGGGTCAGGAATGCCACGTCGTCCACCCCGTCAAGCGCTGCCTGCTTGAATGGTCGGTGGTCGTTCCAGGCTTCGTCGATTCCCTGGGGTAAGAGCAGCACCCAGCCGTGGGCGTCGGCCTCGCGCGTCAACCCGTAGCGAGTGCCCCGGTTGAGCAAAGCGGCACTGCCGCCGTTTCCGTGCAGCGCGATCACGAGTGGCACTGCTTTGCTCTTCGCGTGCCCAGGCGGCAAGTGGACGTAGAACACCCGCTTCCGACCTTGAACGACGAGGGTCCGCTTGGACAGCCCGCGGGTGCTCCAAACGTGACGCGCTACGAGCGCGCAGGAACCCAAGCAGGCCGCCATGACTGCCAGCAGCAGTGCGCGGCGGAGCCACTTGCGGCGAGGTCTACGCAAGGACCAAGTCATCGCGGTGTACGACGACCAAGTCGCGACCCACGCTGCCGAACAAGAGCTCTAGCGCCGCAGACTTTTGACGCGCCGCGCGGGCAACGTCGAGACCACCTAGGCGCGCGAGCCCGCGACCCACTTCGTTGCCCTCGGCATCAACGATGCTCACGGCATCTCCCACGTTGAAGTGGCCACGCACACCCACGACGCCCACCGGTAGCAAGCTGCTCTTCCCGGCGCGCAGCGCCTTTGCCGCACCCGCATCGATGACCACGGTTCCCCGAGGTCTCAGCGTGTAGGCGATCCAGTGCTGGCGGGCGCGGAGCACCCCCTCGACTGGGTGCACGAGAGTTCCGACGTCTTCTCCCGCGAGCAAGCGCGAGATCACGCGAGGCTCGGCGGCGCTCGCGATGACTACCCATGCGCCTGACCTGCTAGCTTTTCGGGCAGAATCAACCTTGGACATGATGCCGCCGCTGCCAACGGCGCTCGAGCTGCCACGGTCCTGAACCACGAAGTCCGCGGGGAGCTCCGAGAGGCGTTGCCCGGAGGCATCGAGGACGCCAGGCACATCCGTTAGCAGGATGAGCACCTCAGCACCGACCAGGGGCACGACCATCGCGGAGAGCTGGTCGTTGTCGCCAAAGCGAATTTCATCCGTCGACACGGTGTCGTTCTCGTTCACGATGGGGAGCGCGCCCGCCTCGAGCAGCTCACCGAGTGCGTTGCGGGCGTTGTTCAGGCGCTCACGGTCCGCTAGGTCGGCGTGAGTGAGCAGCACCTGAGCCGGAATCATCCCGCACTCCGCGCAGGCTTCTTCGTAGCGCCGCATCAAGACGGATTGGCCGGCGGCGGCAGCTGCCTGGAGCTTGCTCATCTCCTTCGGACGACTCGCGTAGCCAAGGCGTTCGCAGCCCAGCGCAATCGCACCGCTCGACACCAGCACGAAGCGGCGGTCAGCGGACTCCAGCGCCTGACGCGACTGCGCCAGTTGGGCGATCAGATTCGCTGGCAAGCCCGGGTCGCTGGAGAGCGCTCTAGAGCCAACCTTGACCACCACACGCCGGGCGGATTGAAGTGATGCGCGGGCCGTTGCCATGCGGCGCCTCCTATAGCATGGCCGCCCTGCGCTGCGCGGCACCTCAGCGCGTTGGGTCAACGCCCGAGCGGCTTGATGAGTTGCAAGTCGAGCACCGGAGTTTCCGTTTCGACCGCCGCGGCGATCAGCTCTCGACGACTACTGGCCAACATGCGCCAGCTGCTGGTGCGTCGCGGCGGGCGGCCATCTTCGGTGCGCTCGAGCACCACGCCGCGAGCATGCAGCGCTTGCCGCAGGCGCGATCCGTCACCAGTGACGCGCACGAGGCACAAGGCGCTGCCCTGCGCCAGCGTCGCTGCCGGGGCGGCGCCGAGCAGCTGGCCGTACTGCAGCCACACCACGTCACCGGTCGACGCCAGGTCGTGCTGGGCGGCGTTCATCAGTCTCTCGCAGGACCACACCAGGCGAGGGCGCTGGAGTGGGCCGACAGCGTCGGCGCCGCTGCAGACGGACTCGATGCGTTCACGGAGCCACGCAGCGCGCAGATCGTCCAAGCCATCCAGTGGCTGCTCCAACACCACCAAGCGGGGTCGAGTTACGAGGGCCATTGCCAGGCTGACGGCGCAGCGCTCGGCCGGTTCGAGTGCGCCGGGGTAGGCGGCTGAG
>JBFXBK010000351.1:0-9667 GCA_050183255.1 Polyangiaceae bacterium
GCGATGCGCGCGCCTACTGACTCCACGCTCATGCTCCACACCCTGAGCGCCGTGAACACCACGCTCTGCTGGCTGCCAACAGGGCGCATCGAGCGAACTGCATTCGGCGTGCCCCAGTCGTTGTAGACGATGCTTTCTCCCTGCGGCAACGGATTCTGAGCGTTGAACTCGATGTCGGTCGCCGAGGGCCTCGGAAACGTATCGTCGTGCGCCGGCTGACCGACACAGCCACCGCTGCCGCCGGCGCCGCCAGTCGCCGCGCCGGCAGTGCCGCCGGTGCTCGCGCCACCAGCTCCGCCGCCCGCGGTGCCGGCCGCTCCAGCGACGCCCGCCGTGGCTCCGGCGCCCCCGCTACCTCCCGACGCGCCCTCACCCCCGTCCGAGTCCGAACTGCAAGCAGCGAGGAGACAGGTCAGACCAATGCAAGCGAAGCCAATGCGCATGCTTTGCGTGAACCACAGTCCTTTCCCGCACGCAATCCGTGCGGTTGGTTCTTAGGCAAAACGAACAGTCCCGCCGGCAGAAGCACCGGGTTGCGCGCACCGAAAGACCTTGGGATAGAAGCGCTATGGGATTCATCCAAGCACCGCCGGAGCTCGCCCCCCAGTTCGAAGACGACCGCGTCTTGCGCCGTTTCCTCGAGCGACAGGTCCCCGCGGACGTGCTGAGTGAGATCACCCCCAGCTTGAAAGAAATGGGCGAGCTCGCTGCGGGTCGGCTGTACGAGCTCGCGATCCGCCATCGCAACGACGAACCGCAGCTCACTGCGTGGGATCCCTGGGGCAATCGCATCGATCACCTCGAGGTAAACACCGCCTGGAAAGAGTACGCAAAGGTGGCTGCGGAAAAGGGCGTGGTTGGCACGGCGTACGAGCGCAAGCACGGCGCCTACTCGCGCATCCACCAGTTCGCGCTGATGTACTTGTTCGCGCCATCGACCCAGGTCTACACCTGCCCCCTCGCCATGACCGATGGCGCAGCCCGCACCCTGGAGACGCTCGCCAAGCCGGAGTTGCGAGACCGCGTGCTGCCGCACCTGATCCACAGGGATCCAACCCAGGCCTGGACCAGCGGCCAGTGGATGACCGAGCGCACCGGCGGCTCCGACGTCGGCTTGAGCGAGACAGTCGCAAGGCAGACGGCGGAGGGCTGGCGGCTCTACGGCACCAAGTGGTTCACGTCCGCGGTTACGAGTGAGGTCACGCTCACCCTGGCGCGCCCCGAAGGCAACCCGAGCGGCGGCAAGGGCCTCGCGCTGTTCTTCTTGGAACTCAAGAACCAGCAGGGCCGCCTGAATCACATCTTGGTGAACCGGCTCAAGGAGAAGCTCGGCACGAAGAACCTGCCCACCGCCGAGCTCACGCTGGACGGCGCGTTCGCCCAGCCCGTGGTCGGCCTCGACAACGGGATCCGCAACATGGCCAACATGCTGAACATCACGCGCACATGGAACGCCGTCGTCGCGGTGTCGAGCATGCGTCGCGGCCTCGCCCTGGCGCGGGACTACGCCAAGCGCCGCGTGGCCTTCGGCGCGCCCCTCAGCGAAAAGCCGCTGCACCTGGACACCTTGGCGGGGCTCGCCGCCGAGTACGAAGCAGCGTTTCAGCTGGTGTTCGAGGAAGTGCGCTTGATGGGTCGCGCGGAGCTCGGAGAGATCAGCGAAGAAGAGCAGCGCGCGCTGTACGCGATTCAACCGCTCACCAAGCTGATGACGGGTAAGCAAGCCGTGGCTCATGCGAGCGAAGTGCTCGAGTGCTTCGGCGGCGCGGGCTACGTCGAGGACACCGGGCTACCCGTACTCTTGCGTGACGCGCAGGTGCTGAGCATCTGGGAGGGCACGACCAACGTGCTCAGCCTCGAGACGTTCCGCGCGCTGCAGCGTGAGAACGCCAGGAGCCTCCTGTCGGAGAAGATCAAGCGCCACGCGACAGCGGCTCAGGACTCACGCCTTAAGAACCTCACGGAAACGACGCTGAAGGCCGCTGGGCACGCCCTCGAGTGGGTGAGTCGCACGGGGCCGAATGACCCCCGCGCATTCGAGGCAGGCGCGCGACGCTGCGCGCTGACCCTCGGGCGCGCCCTGGCGTCGAGCTTGCTCATCGAGCACGCACAGTGGGAGCTCGACCATGGCGGCGATCCGCGAAGCCTCTACGCCGCGCGGCGCTTCGCGGAGCACGGCATCGACCTGGTGCTGGACAGCTCAGAGCTCGACGCCAACGCCGCGCTGGCGATGGGCTGAGTCGGCCTCAAAGCGCCGTGTCGTCGCCCAAGGTCGCCTTGAGCTTTCCGTCTTTTGGCTCGAGGATATAGAGCGCCTTGCGCCGCGGAATGTAGATCCCGTCTTTCGATGCCGAGAGCGCGAACGCTCCGAGCAAGCTGAGCGACGTGTTCTTCCACAGCTCCTTCCCGGTGCGGGCATCGTAGGCATACACAGCGCTTGGCTTGGTCGACGCAGTCATCACATACACGCGATCACCAACGACTGCAGTGCGCGCCGCGTGAGGGCCTTGGTAGGTCTTGCGCCACAAGCGTTCGCCTGCCTTGTCTTGAACGATCACGGCCGGGATCCCTTTGCTATCACCGCCTGGCACTTGCTGGAGCCCGCTGAAGTAGAGTTCCCCGTTTCCGCCTTCGATCGCGGTTCCGGAGCGCATGCCGTCGGGCAGCGTGGCTCCGCTCAGCAGGACGCCCACACCAAGCGTCGGTTGCTTGTTGCACCAGGTCTGGTCTCCCGTCGTCGTGGAGAGATCGGTGAGGCTCAGCTGCGTGAACTGATTGTAGTTCCGCAGCACGACTAGGTCCTTTCCGGAAGGATCCGCGCACAGCTCGCGGATGGCGTGAGGCGCGGTCGAGCGCTTGATCTCCTTGCCCGTCTTGAGGTCTACGAGCCGCAAATCCTGGGGATAGGCGACGATCAGCGCGCGGCTAGCCGTGACGTACACCGTAGGTCCCATACCAAGCTTGAGCGGACCGACGCGCCACAGCACGTTGCCGGTCTTGCCGTCGAAAGCGCCGACGTAGTCCCCGCTCGGATCGAGCCCGTGGTAGCCGCCGATCAGGTCCACCGCGCCGTCCCCGTTGATGTCGACAGGCGTCACCTTGCCGGCGTCGCCGTTCTGCCAGTACTCAGCCGTGTTGAAGCGCGCCTTGGCCAGCTCTTGTTTTCCGCCGAGAAATTCATGACGGATCTTGGTGCCTACCCAGTAGATACCGTAGATCACGCCGCACAAGAGCACGATGCCGTAAGTCCAGTAGAGTGAGTACTGCCCGCCCCTATACTTGCTGAAGAAGCCGCCGACCTTCTTCGAGGTCTGTTTCAGATCCTCCTTGGTGCGGTCGACGAGATCTGGGCCTTTGGGTTGGGGGTAGGACACCCGATCAGTCTACCGAGCACAGCCCGCGCTGAGCTTGAACAGACCTTGAATTCCGCCTCAAGAAAACGCCCGAAAGCACCGAAAAAGCGCTGAGCACGTGTGCGCCCATGTGCTCAGAAGGCCCAGCCGAGGATGATATCCACCTGCGGATAGACACCGTTCACCCCGGCTTTGGTGCGGTCACCGACCTTGTAGTGCCAGTACTGAGCGCCAGCTCCCAGGCGCAGCAAGATGCGGTCGTAGTTGAACATCCAACCGTAGCCTGCGGTCGCGCCAACGGTCCACGCCGGTCCGAGCCTCGGCTCGTCCAGTTCATCCCTGGCGAAGCCAAGCCCAGCGCGGCCGAAGGGCGACACGTAAACACCACGAAGCCCGGTTCCGAACGGAAAGATGAAGGGCCTGAGTTCGGCAACCCAAGCGTAGACGTCCGTGTCGGGTCCGCCCCATGTCTCGGTGTACCAGGGCTTGTTGAACTGCAGGGTCAAGCGCAGCGAGAGGTGCTTGACGAGGCGGTGCTCGTAGCCAACGCCGAGCACCCCGCTGCCGAGGTCCGCCTGCACGCTGTTCTCTGGATCCGGGTCGGCGCAGGAAGCGACGGCGTAGGGCGGGTCGTCATCCTCCGCGAGCGCAGGCGCTGCGACAGCGCATAGCGACACAGCCACGAAGCCAGCAGAGATCACCCTCTCGAGCCTACCCATGCTGCGGAGCTACCACGACCTGACGCCCGACTGGTACCTGACTGGCCTCACCCCCAGAAAACGAGTACATCGCGCGCCATGGTCACCCCCGCGGAGCGCGCGGCGCTCGAAGAGCTGTTCAAGAGCGTGCGCGGCGCGTCCACCGCCCGCAACTGGAGTCGCGGCGTGGAAATGGCGAGGGCGGGCCACGTGTTCGGCGCCGAGCAAGACGAAGACTCGGTGAGCCTCAAGGTCACGGATCCAAAACTCCGGATCGCGCCCGTGGCGACGCTCTACGTCGAAGATGCCGAGTGGGACTGCACCTGTGGTGGCGACGATCCGTGTGCCCACGTCGCGGCGGCCACCATCGCGCTGAAGCGCGCTCGCGAAGAAGGGCAAGCGCTGCCCGAACCACCGCGCAGCTTGGGTGAGCTGGTCTATCGCTTGAAGACGCTCCCGGAAGGGGCGGAGCCCGGCGAACAAGTGCTCTTGATCCGCGTCAAGCGAGTGGGCGATCAAGAGACGCTGGTCGACGGCTCCATCGCGTCCCTCTTGAAGAGCGACAGCGGCGCCCAGACCCTCGACATCGAACAAGCGGATCTGCAACTCGATCGCGCGCTCTCTGGGCGCCCAAACGGCACGCTGCCGCCAGACTTCTTCCAGGGCTTGTTGCGTTCCCTCGCGGAAGTGAAGCACCTCGAGCTCAACGGCAAGCCGTGCCGCGCCTCGGCGGACAGCATAGCGCCCCGAGCGCGGGTTGAGGCGACGAAGGCCGGCTTTCGCGTCACCATCGAGCGCCACCCCGATGTGCTGGCGGTCGTGCTGCCGGGTGTTGCCCTGGTGCGTGACGGCGACGGCGCCGTGCTGAAGTCCCTGCGTGGTACCGAGCTGACGGGCAAGCGCCTGCAAAACCTGCCCAGCACTCGAGAGTATCCCAAGGCGAAGAGCGCCGAGCTCATCACCACCATCTTGCCCGCGCTGCGCGACAAGATGGACGTCGACGTGCTCACCGACGAGCTGCCCCAGGCGGCGCGTCATTTGCGCCCCCGCGCCGAGGTGCAGATCACTCAAGAAGGCGGCAGCATCAGCGCCTTCGCGGTGCTGGTCTACGGCGATCCCCCGGTCGCGCGCATCGACAACGACGAGCTCGTGATCCTGGGCGGCGCCGTGCCCGTGCGGGACACCGGCGAAGAAAAGCAGGTCGCCGACCGCCTGCGCGAGGACTTGGGGTTGATCCCTGGACGCCGGCAGCACTTCCACGCGGAAGCTGCTACGGAGTTCGCCACACGGCTCGATCGTTACCGCGCGCGCTCGGGGCGCGTCACCGGCGACGCGCCCGAGCGCTTCCTGCGCAAGGCGTCGCTCAGCCCGCAGCTGTCCATCAGCGGCAGCGACTTCTCCCTGGAGTTCTCCGGCACCGCGGACGATGGCAAGACGGTCAGCGCGGATGCGGGCGCAGTGCTCAAGGCGTGGCAACAAGGCCTCGACCTGGTGCCACTGACTGACGGCGGCTTTGCTCCCCTGCCCTCGGACTTCTTGAGTCAGCATGGTCATCGGGTGCTCATGCTGCTGTCTGCCAAGGAGCAGAAGGACGAGCTGGCTGCGTATGCGAAGCCTCAGCTGCTCCAGCTGTGCCGCGATCTCGACTACCCAGCGCCGCCCGAGCTCGCGGCGCTGGCGCCCTTGGTCGATGGCTTCGAGGGGCTGCCGCAAGCCGAGCTACCGAAGACGCTCAGCGCCACGCTGCGCCACTATCAGGAGGCGGGCGTCGCGTGGCTCGGCTTCTTGCGGCAAGCGGGGCTCGGCGGCGTGCTGGCGGACGACATGGGCCTGGGCAAGACGCTGCAGGCCCTGGCGAGCTTGCCCGAAGTCAATGCGAAACACCGCAGGCGCGCGCTGGTTGTCTGCCCGACCAGTGTGCTGATGAACTGGCGCCGGGAAGCCAATAAATTCCGCCCGGATTTGAATGTTTGCGTTTACCACGGCGCGAAGCGTGAGCTCGATCCCAACGCCGACGTGGTGCTCACGAGCTACGCGCTCCTGCGCCTGGATCGCGACGCGCTGGCGGCCGAGACCTGGAACACGCTGATCCTCGACGAAGCGCAGACCATCAAGAATCCGGACAGTCAGGTGGCCCAAGCGGCGTTCTCGATCCCCGCGGAATTCCGCTTGTCCTTGAGCGGCACACCGGTGGAGAACCGCCTGGACGAGCTCTGGAGCCAGCTGCACTTCACGAACCCCGGTCTACTCGGCGGCCGCAGCGATTTCGACACCCGCTTCGCCAAGCCCATCGCCGAGGGACAAGCGGGCGCCGCCCAGCGCCTGCGCAGCCGCATCGCTCCCTTCTTGCTCAGGCGCCTGAAGCGCGACGTGGCACCCGAGCTGCCGCCGCGCACCGACGTGACCCTGTACGTCGACCTGACTGACTCGGAGCGCGCGACCTACGACGCCGTGCGCGCCGCCACGGAGAAGGAGCTCGCGAGTCAGCTCGGTGCTGGCAGCAGCGTGCTCGCTGCGCTCGAGGCGTTGCTCAGGCTGCGCCAGGCCTGCTGTCACCCGGCGCTGCTCCCGGGGCACATCGGCAGCCCGGCGGACACGCCGCCATCTTCCAAGGTCGCGTTGCTTGTCGATCACCTGGAGCGCGCTGCGGCCGAGAGCCACAAGAGCCTGGTCTTCTCCCAGTGGACGAGCCTCCTGGACTTGGTAGAGCCAGCGCTGCGCGGCGCTGGCCTCGACTTCGTGCGCCTCGACGGCAGCACCGCCAACCGCGACGCGGTGGTCCAGAGTTTCCAGGCGGAATCCGGGCCGCCCGTGATGCTGATCTCTCTGAAGGCGGGCGGCACCGGCTTGAACCTCACGGCAGCAGATCACGTCTTCTTGCTCGATCCGTGGTGGAACCCCGCGGTGGAAGACCAGGCCGCCGATCGCGCGCACCGCATCGGGCAAGAACGCCCCGTGATCGTGCACCGCATGGTGGCGGAAGACAGCGTGGAGGAGCGCATCCTCGCGCTGCAGGAACAGAAGCGCGCCATCGCCGACGCGGCGCTGGGAGAGGCGGACAAGGCGCTGAGCTTGACGCGTGAGGATTTGCTCGGGCTGCTGAGCTAAGGCTACTTGCCGTAGCCGGTGCCGGTGGGATCGGGCACGCTGGTCTTACCGCTACTACCGCCGGTGCCACCGCTGCTCGAACCAGTGTCTGCCGGTGCGTTTTCAGTGGCGGGTGCGTCGGCGGGGCTTCCGTAGTAGGGGAGGTTGCTCGCTGAGAATACGCAGTGGACGCCACGGGCGTGGCACACTCGGCCCTGACCGTCGCTACTTTGGCAGATGGCCTTCTCAACTAGCCTCCCAGCTACGCCGAGATCTACCACCTCGGTCAGCCGGGCCCGACATCGCATGCCGTCCTTACCAAGGCGCATCAGGCAAGAGCTACGGCACTGTTCTTCAATGCCCTTGGGGCCCTGGCCGAACGTACTCATGCAGTGAGCCAAGCAGTCGTTCAGTGCCTGGGCTCGCTCATAGGGGGTCATGTCATCCTCGACGCCACCGCCTCCACCAGGTTCAGGAGGGTCGCCGAACGGGTCGCTGGAGCCGCTTCCTCCGGGATCCGGCGCGCAGATCGCGCTCGTGCAGACGCACATTCCGCCAGAGCTCTCCCAGCCTGGTCCATACTCGTCTTCACACGGGTCGAGCGGCGCCGTCCCCTCGATCTCGATGGTCTCGTGGCCTCGGCAGTCCTTGCAGGTGCCGTCATCCTCTAGCGCGCCCTGACTCACGGAGACGCCCTCGGCGTCCCCGGGTTGGGGCTCGCTGACGCAACCAGCGAAGAAGGCCACCGTCAAGAACGACACTCCCGTGAGGAGATCGCGAACCAGCTCCATGTGCTTCATGCGCTCCGTTTTAGCAAGCAGCGTTCCATGCAAATTCCCAGCAGTTCGCGGACTCTTTACGGCACTTTCACGGTCATCGCAGCGTTGCACCCGAGTTGCGCCACGTTGCAGGCCCACGAATCTCGATCGGGCGTTTCCCCAAGGTTGACCCTTCAACCGTCTGCTTGAGCAACTGAGCGAAACCGCCCCCCGAGGGCGGCAACGAAGACTCGGCCCCGGCAGCAGACTCCCATAGCGCGAGTCGCTGCCCGCGCCCAAGCTGCCGCAAGTGGTGTCGGGAAGGCGGCGGCCAAAAATTCCAGGGGATCGGGTGCACTCCAGCGCCGGGTCCATCGACAAGCCTCCACTAGATCTCGCACTGGAATCCCCTTCCATCGGCGTGCGCGCGCCGCCGTCCGCACGAAGTGCGGCGAGGACCCGGGGGCCCTTCCCGCTCTGGAGTGTTTGCTCTACACCTCGAGGATCGCAGGCCGACTGGCGAACACCAGCGGCGAGCAAGCCGTCAGGCGAGAAGGAGATCCGACGATGACCGACACGAAGCAGAACGAGCGCATTGGGCTCGTGGCGTTCTGGAAGAACTACGACCGCAAGCTCAACCTGCGCGCCGCGCAGCTCGCCGATGACCTGGGGTACGACTCCTTCTGGCTGCCCGAGGCGTGGGGCTACGAGATCTTCAGTCTCCTCACGGAAATGGCGGTCCACACCAAGCACATCAAGCTCGGTACCGGCATCGTGAACGCCTACTCGCGCACGCCGGGGCTCCTGGCGATGCACGCGGCGACGCTGGACGAGATCAGCGACGGGCGCTTCATCATGGGGCTCGGCACCAGCGGCAAGCGGGTGATCGAAGGCTTCCATGGCCGGCCCTTCGACAAGCCGCTGACTCAGGTGCGCGACGTGATCCGCGTGGTGCGCGCGCTCTTGGCTGGTGAGAAGCTCTCAGACGCTGGCGCCAAGCTGAACGACTACCGGCCCTTCGAGCTCGCGATGACCCCCGTGCGCAAGACGGTGCCGATCTACGTCGCCGCGCTGAAACAGAAGAGCATCGAGAGCATCGGCGAGCTGGCGGACGGCTGGATCCCGACGTTCTGGCCCTACCAAGAGTTCAAGACCGGCATGCAGTGGATCGAGGACGGCGCGAAGAAGGCGGGCCGCGATCCGAAGGAGATCACCGTCGCGCCCTTCACCACGGTGATCCCCACCGGCGGCGAGATGGCGAAGGCCCAGGCCAAGCAGATCATCAGCTTCTACATCGGCGGCATGGGCGACTACTACAAGGAGCTCCTGAGCGGCTTTGGCTTCAAGGACGAGTGCGAGCGGGTCGACGCGCTCTACAAGGACAAGGCGACTCGCGGCCAAGCAGCGGACGCAGTCACCGACGCGATGATCGATGCGCTGGCGGTCACCGGCGATCCGAAGGAGTGCGTCGCTGAGCTCCGCCGCCGCCGCGAGTTTGGCATCGGACTGCCGATCTTGAACCTACCGAACGGCATGCCCTTCGAGATGGTGGAGATGTTCATTCGGGCAATGGCTCCAAATCAGTAGAGCCGCCGAATCAATAGAGCCGCCCAGTCATAGAACCGCCATCCGACAAGCAGCGCAAACAGACCAGCCATGCAGCTCGCCCCCAAGCAGCGTCGTTCGCTCTTTGCGGACATCCAGCACCGCCCAAGCCATCGCCTAAGGCACCGCGTCGCCACTGGCGATGGCTGGCACATCGCGCTCTACG
>JBFXBK010000352.1:0-9664 GCA_050183255.1 Polyangiaceae bacterium
TCGGATTCGTTGAGGCACCTTCGATGGAGTTCGACGGATTCTGGAGGAAGCCGAAGACAGATGGCGTTTGGAAGCGATCAGACGGTTCGATTCGCTCCCTCGCGCTCGAGGTGAAAGTGAAAGAGGACACCGACGCCCCGTTTGGGCAGCTCGTCGATGACCTCGGAGAGTTCGACGCAGTGCTGCAAGTGCGGCTGGTGATAGATGAGGAGACACGGCGCGGTCTCGAGCGGCCCGGCCTTAGCAGGGTTCGAGACTCCTTCTTGGAGCACCTACCGGCACGAATCATCCACCTTCGCTACTGCGCGATCTGTAACGGACTGGTCCATGACGATGGCCTCCCGTATCCACACCTTGTGTGCGCAAAGTGCGACGCGCGAGCCACTTCGCCGTCGGGGCAGGAGGCGAACCCTGATGGCGACGATGGGCCAAACCCCGTCTTCATCGATGGAGCCAAGTGCTGGAGGCGCTACCGTTTTGGCTTACACCTCACCATGCGCGATCCAGACAACCTCCCGTCGCTCGACGCGTTCTACGCCAAAAACAAGGACCACTAGCTAGAGGTCCCGACCCGCCGCGGCAAACCGCTTTGCCTTGCTGGTGCGGGGCAACCTCATCTTCAGATTCGCGGCCGAGCTATTCCGCTTGGATACAGCGGCCATGGCCGCCGACCCAGACGGACTAGGCGGCTTCGCGTCCGGCTACGACCCGGACTTCCGCGAAGCGGTCCTCATTGATGCGGACGGCGACGGTGTCGCTGAGCCGTTTCGCCCCGAGCACCCGCCGGTGCGTGTTCCCTGCCAGGTCGAACCCCAAGCATTCGACGCGCAGCGCATGACCCAGTCGGGCAATGCGCCGCGCTCGAGCATGGCCTTGGTCTTCCACTTCCGCGACCTCGAGCGTCTCGGACTCGTGGACGCGGCGACAGGCGACGCGCTCATCCGTCCGGGAGACCGCCTCGGCGCGCTCTACGCGCTCGACGGTCAGCTGGTGCAGGCCATCCGCACGCCTCCCGGTCTCTACGTCACCGAAGCCCGTCCCATCGGCTTCGGTCTTCATCGCCCTCGCCCCAGCAGAAACCTGCTCCTCGTGTCCTTTCACGATCGAGCGCTTGCCCCAGGAGTCACATGAAACTCGCCCTGTTGCTTCCCCTCATCGCGACGGTCCTCTTCACGGGTTGTCGCCCCCCCGAGTGCCAGCCCAACACCACCCGCTGCGACAACAACCGCGCCGAGCTCTGCGACGCAGACGGCTACTACTACGAGCTGATGGATTGCGACCAAGTGAGTCGGCAGTCCGGCGCACCGTTCGCCTGCTCCTACGTGGACGAGCAGACGGAAGACGGACAGGTCGTCGGGCACACCTGCATCCCTGCGGATGAGCTTGCGGATGCGGGAGGTGACCGGTGAATCTCCTCCGCGCCCTGCCGCTCCTCGGCGCGCTCAAGCGGGACATCCAGCCGAGCGAAGTCCGTGCGTTCTGGAAACACATGCAGGCGCACTACGACACGCGCATCGTCGACAAGCGACGAGCGCCAGAGATGACGCTGGTTGGCGAGGTGCTGGACCTGCTCGGGATCCAAGACCGCGATCGATTCCTTCAGCACTACACCACGACCATCGCACGGAACATCTACGTACCCTTCGAAGTGGGCGTACCGAGCGAGCACTACGATCTCTGGAATCAGGTCGTCATCTGCGTACACGAACACCAGCACGTTGTGCAGCACGACCGCGAGGGGATTTCCTCCGAAGTGAGCTACCTCACCGACTCAGCAGCTCGAGCGCGCTGGGAGGCAGAAGCCTACCGTTCGAACCTCGAACTCCACTTCTGGCGTAGCGGTCAGATGCCGTCACCACGCGCGCTCGCCGAGTTGCTCCGCAACTACGGCTGCAGCGCAGCTGACGTCGACGTCGCGACACGCGCGCTGATGCTCTCGGCGTACTCGATCCGGAAGGGCGCGGTCATCAACGAGGCGAGCCACGTCGCGATCGACTGGCTAGACAGTCACGTCCCGCGCCTCCGAGCCAAGCAGCCGAACTGAGTGGTCACTCGCACTGGAGATTGGGCGCGCGCTCGAGCGATGCTGAGCGCCGCGCCCACGCGCCTCAAGGGCGCCATCTCGAAGGCTGTCGCCAAGGAAGCGCACCAGCTTCGAAACGAGATCGTCCAAGGGCTCACCAACCAAGCTCCCGGTGGTGAGCCCATCTTGCCTCCGTCGGCGGCGACTCTCGCGACCCGCAAGTTCAAGGGTGGTGGGGGGAGCAAGTCGTTGATCGTCAAAGGCGACCTGCGCAACTCCATCACCGTCTTGCTCAAGGGTGACGAAGCCTTCATCGGCATCTTGAAGAGCGCTCGCGCAAGCAGCGGCGGCAGCGCGGTGAACGTCGCTGAGATCCAGGAGTTCGGCGGCCCGCCAGTCATCATCCCAATGACACCGAAGATGCGGCGCTTCCTCTTCGCCATGCTGCGGAAGTCGGGGCAAACACCTCGAGGCGGCACAGGCAGCGGCGTCGTGGTCGTTCAGGTGCCGGCTCGCCCGTTCCTGCGCCCCGCGTTCAACAAGTTCCGCACGGGAGCGGAGCGCAGGTTCTTGGAGCGGGTGGCAAAGGAGCTTGGGCTCGGGTTTTGAGCTGCTTCAGTACAGCTCCACCTCCCACTGCTCGAACGCACGCTCGGGTTGCTTCCCGGTGCAGTAGGCCAGGATGTACTCGGCCGCCCGTCGCTCGGCAGCCTTGGCATTCAGCACCGTCCCGTCATCGTCCAGCTCAAGGCAGTTCATGAAGATGGCGTAGGTCGCTTCAAGCGCACTCGGCTCTTCGAAGATGCACGCGTAGTCGACGTCATCGAGCAGGGGATGCCCAGCAGTTCCGTTCGCGATCCAGAACGAGAACAGTCGGACAGCTCCGCTCAGCGAAGGTGAGACGCGCTTCATCACATCGAGGCTATCAGCGTCCCCGTCCTGAATCATCCACGCCTTTGCCTTGGCGTGGCGGTTCCGACTCTCAACTCCATCACGCCTTCATCTGGCCCCGCCAGCGGTGGCGACTTGGTGCGTCTGATCGGAACCGGGTTTGCTGCCGAGGTTCGAGTTCGCGTCGGGGCGCAGCTTGCTGTCGTCGTCGCGGTTCGTGATGAAGCCGGTGTCAGCATCGCCGACGTTCGGACTCCCGCCGGCGAACAAGGACTGGCGGACGTCGTTCTCGAGAACCTCGACGCCAGTAGAAATCCAATCCCTGGGGAATCGGCCACGCTGCCGCAAGCGTACCGGTTCCTCCGCACGCCCGTCGCGCCTGAAGCCGACCTGACGCGCGTCGTGCGCCAGCTCCTGCGTGAGCTGAAGCGCCAAGTGCTGGCGAACGTCTCGACAACGGTCTCCGTCGACTACGACGACAGCCCAGGCGACGGCCTGAACATCGTGGCGATGGCCTCGTTGCCGTCGCTGGTGTTGAGCGGCCCCACGCTGCGCGAGAACCGGTTCTACTCAACGAACGAGAGTCATGAAGACGTAGTGGCCGGAACCGGTGGTCCCGAGCTTCAGCGGCGCAAGACGCCGTTCACGACGGACCTGGTCTTCACGCTCACGGGTGCCAGCAACCGCACCGCGGAGCTACTGAACCTGATGGCAGCTGCCGCCGCGTTCCTGAATCGGAACCGGTGGCTGGAGCTCGTGCGTGACCCAGCGCGTCCCGAGCTCGGCTCGGTGCGTTGGGAGCTCGCTGCGGATGGCGAGTTCCGCACCCAGCTCGCGAGCCGGGATGACGTTCGGGCGTTTACGTGCGGATTCATCGTGAGGGGCTTCGATGTCGACGAAGGGCTGCCCCTCGACCGCACGCGGCTCGTCACTGACCCCGAGCTTCAGACGGAGGCACTGCCTTGAACGTCATCCTGTCGAACCGAGGGCGCGGCGCATTGGTGTTCGTGCTGGCTCACGAGCGCTACTGCCGCGCCCTCGGTCGGTGCGGGTGCGCCGTCCCGGACCAGCGCTCAGGCCGCCGCGTCCCGCGCTCCGTGACGGTCCCCACTGGCTCCCGAAGCGCGCAGCTCCCCGAGGCCATCCTCACGCTCGACGACGTCGACCGCGCCATCCGACGCGGAGCCCTGGGCGTCGAGCGGGTGACCGACGTGGAGCCCGAGCGCGCCTCTCCCCCTCCCCCACGTGAGTCTCCGCCGAATACGCGCGGAAAGAAGAAGCGAGGCAGTCGATGAGCGGACAGCTCCTGTCGTCCAAGGTCGTCATCGTCGAGGAGGAGCCCCGCGTACGCGGGATCCCCTCGGCTCCTACGTCGGTCGCCGGAGCCGTTGGCATCACCGAGCGCGGGCCGGTTGGCCAGGCCGTGTTGTGCTCGTCGTTCGACGAGTTCCAGGACAAGTTCGGCGGCTTCACGGTTGACGCCGACTTGCCGCTCACAGCGATGGGCTTCTTCGAGAACGGCGGCAGCCAGCTGTGGGTCGTGCGCACGATGCACTACGGCGACGTCAGCGACCCGAGCAGCGAGCTCGGAATGCGAGCGTCCGGCTTCTTGGCTGCGGGAGGCGGTCCCGCTCCAGCGTCGGTGCAGGGCGCGACTTCGGGTCCGTTCCGGCTCACTGATGGGAGCTTGATCCGTGCGGTAGTCGATGGTGGCGCACCGCAAGACGCGGTGTTCATTGGGTCGGCTGCGACCGTCGCCGCCGGAGGCGCGAGACCGTTCGCGCTGGCTGACGGCATGAACCTCCTCTTGCGCTTCGATGGCGGCGCAGAGCAGGAGGTTGTGTTCGCTGCTGCGGATTTCAACAACATCGCGCTGGCCACCCCTCCGGAAGTCGCAGCGCTCCTGAACCGAGTCCTCGTGGGGGCACGCGCAAGCGTCACCGCTGGCATCTTGCAGGTGCAGAGCGACACCCTCGGACTCGCAAGCCAAGCGCAGATCGTCGGAGGCACCGCCAACACGGTGCTCCAGTTCCCAGACGCAACCGTCAGTGGTGGCGGCAACGTCCCGAACCTCGCCGCAGTGGACGTGCTGGACGTGCGCGCGGTGGTGGAAGCCGCAATCCCCACGCTCCACGTCGTGGAAGGGCCTGGCGGGCAGGTGGTGCTCGAGACCGTCGGCACGGGACCGACCGCCAATTTGGAGGTCGACGCAGCAACCAGCGCTGCGTTCGGGCTCGATGCAGCGCTGCACACAGGCGCTGCAACTGGCGCTGCGCAAGCAATCCAGATCGGGGGGAGAGACCCAGGCGTCTACGGCAATCGCGTCGAGGTCGAGGTGCGAGCCGCCACCAACGGCTCTGCTGATGCTTTCGACCTCCTCGTCATCGAGGACGGCGTGTATCGCGAGGTCTTCCCGAACCTGTCCATGACGGAGGCGCATCCGCGCTACGTCGAGACCGTCATCAACGACGCGCGCGCTGGGTCGCTGTACATCGGCGTCACGGACCAGCGCCTTGCCGGCACGCCCGTCCCCCATCCTCAGACCATCGCGCTTTCCGGCGGTAACGATGGGCTGCTCGGCCTCGGCGACGCAGACTTCATCGGCAGCGAAGCGGGCCACACCGGGCTACACGCACTCGACGCGGTGCAAGACCTGTCCCTGCTCGTTGTGCCAGGACGAGCGACCCCCGCAGTACACGACGCGATGCTTCGCTACTGCGAAGTCACGCGCAACGGCATGGCCTTCGCGGTGCTGGAGCCTCCCGCGGGTCTCAGCGCGCCGGACATCGTCACCTTCGTCACCACGACGGCGTCCCTCGAGAACCTCTCCAGTACGGCGGCAGCGACTGGCCGCGTTTCGTGGTCCTGGACCCGCAGAAGAGCGTTTTCGGGAACACCGAGCGCATCGTGGCGCCTCCCTCGGGTACGATCGCGGGTGCGTACGCGCGTACCGACGGTGAACGGCCTGGTGGTGTCTACGACCCGCCAGCGGGCATCGACAAGGGTCGGCTCTTCGGAGTGCTGGGCTTCGAGACCGACGAGGTGCTCGACGAGCGCAAGCGCGACCTGGTTTATCCGCACAGAATCAACCCGCTCACGACCGCGCCTGGCTTGCCACGATACATCGACGGGTCCCGGACGCTGAAGGGCGACGGGAACTTCCCGTACGTCGCTGTGCGACGTGGCGGCATCTTCATCGAGCGAAGCCTGCGGCTCGGCCTCGAGTTCGCGCGGCACAAGAACAACACCGAGGCACTGCGAGCTCAGGTGCGACGCACCATCACGGCGTTCTTGCTCACCCAGATGAACAACGGTGCGTTCCGTTCGCGGGTGCCCACTACAGCGTTCTTCGTGGACGTCTCGGACCAGTTGAACTCACCAGTCGTGATCTTCAGCGGGCGTTTGATCGCTCGCGTCGGCCTCGCCACCAACAAGCCCGCCGAGTTCATCATCCTGCGCATCAGCCAGGACACAAGGGCGCTCGAAGCGGAGCTCGCCGAATCGAATCCGTAAGGAGCTGACAGATGCCGGTTATCGGGAATCCTCGAAGCTTCCATAAGAAGCACGCATTCACCATTGAGATCGACGACATCACGCACGCTGGCTTTCAGAAGTGCAGTGAACTGTCAGTCGAAGTCGCCAACGTCCAGTACTTCGAGGGAGGGAGCCTCATCCCCAACAAGAGTCCGGGGCGGCTGACGTTCTCGGACGTCACGCTCGAACGCGGGGCCACGTCCGACCACGAGCTGTTCGACTGGTTCCAAGATGTGGCGATCACATCCAGTGGGTTCGGGCTCGCAGACCCGAACTACAAGCGGAATCTCGACGTCGTGCAGAAGGACCGCGACGGCGTTTCCCTGCGGCGTTGGTCGCTGTCCCGCGCGTGGCCGGTGAAGTTCGTGGCAGGCGAGTGGGACAACGAGGCCGACGAGAACGTCATCGAGTCGGTGACGCTGACGTACGACTTCTTCGAGCTAGCGTAGTCGATAGACCACTACGCTCCCGCGTCTCCGCTTAGGTCCTTCATCGGCGCCTGCGAGGTCGCGGACAAGTTCGGAAGAGCCTCAACCATCACGACGAAAGCATGGACGAATGCGCGTCGAGCGATCTGGAGGTCGACCGACTGCTGCGTGCTTCCAGCGTGCACGATCGCACCGCGTGCTGAGTAGAGGTCCTCGACTGCCTTCGTGTAGGCTCTCACACCAGCCACGCCCCGGAGGAGCTTCCGTGTGCGCCGGAGAAGGCGAGCTTTCACGTTCTGCGCATATCCGTCAGTCAGCAACATCTCGAACGACACGGCGAGGCTGACGACCGCGCTCCAATCCATGTCAGTTCGCTGGAACGAGCGCCGAAAGAAGGCCATCGCCTCAAACAACTTTCGATAAACGCGGCCGTGAACGCCCTCTTTCTGGGCCCCGAAGCTGTAGCGCAGGTACCCATCGTGAACGGTATTGACCGCAGAATATACTCGGTCTGCAAGCGACTTTCGTCTTCGCCAGTGACGAGGGTCGAGTTCGATGCCCAGGTCGCTCAGTTCCGCGAGAGCCGGAGCGCGCAGATGCATCGGGACACAGTCGCCCTTAAGCTCATGACGAGAAGATGGCGAGTTGAAGAGGACCAGGTAGTGTCGGATATCCAGCGTCTGGAAGTTGTTAAAGGTGGACGAACTCCAGACCGACTCCTTGCGTTCATCAACTGTTGGCTGCAGGGCGGCGAGCATCGAGACGAGGGTTGTCACCTGCCGAAGCTTGCTCACCAACAGGAACTGATTCTCGTAATACTCCCCAGGAAACGACTGAGTCTTGACGATGAGCAAGGGGTTCCTCGTGAGCCACGTCGCAGAACGGCTGCGGAACCAGTGCCGCAGCAGGCCGGAGGGAACGGCCTTGCGAATACCAAATGCCTCGCGGGCCCGGTCCAGGAGGGCAATCGTAGCTGTTAGAGAGTTAGTCTGGGGGGAAAGTACGAGGCCGAACGCGCTCGATGTAAACTCGATGCGGGCCTTCGTAAAGAAGTGGAGTGCCCCAGCGCCCAAAAGACCGAACGAGTGGACCGGAAACACCACGAAGCCCGGGTGATGTAGCTCGTTATCTCGGATCAGCTCGAGTGTACGCAGCACTGGATTGCTGCTTCCATCTACGATGGCTCTAAATAGCAGATCGTCGAGAACGCTGACGCCGATGAAGAGTTGACGGCCCCAGAGTTCGCGCGCAATTTGTGCACGAACAAGAACCATGTGGTGCTCGACAGCCTTACGCAGTTGGTCGTCGACCGACGCCGTGACGAGATGTTCTATGCCCTGATACTTTTGGAGCTCACGGCTCTTGGAGGTCAGAAAGGATGCGGAGTCCGCAAGCGTTCGCCCCTTACCCACCGAAGTGGCGAGGACTTGTGCGGCGAGTTTGGCGGCCGCTGGCAGCTTCTTCATTGTCCGTCACTGTATCCAGTCAACCACGGCTTGTCCCCAGCGCAGTTCTTCGCTCCCTTTGCCTTCCCGGAGGCAACGCATGTCCGTCATCACCTGCCCATCGGGACTCACTGGCCGCATTCGTGGCATGAAGGTGCGCGAAGAGCGCGTTCTGACCGATCGCAAGCTGGCGAAGTCTGGCGGGCAGATTGACCAGCTGCTCACCGCTTGCTGGGAGGAGACGCACGACGCGGGTCTCTACTCGCTGAGCGACGCTGGTAGGTTGAACTGGGGAACTGTTCTGCAAGGCGATCGCTTCTATGCGCTCGTCATGCTTCGGGTGCTCACCTACGGCCCTGAGTACGCCTTCGCGGTGAGCTGCCAGAACGGCGGCTGCCGGGCCCGCATCGAGTGGGAGTTCGACCTGCGCGAGCTCCCAGTGCGTGAGCTCTCGGAGGAGTCCAGAACCGCCTTCGCTGCGGGAAACCGTTTCGAGGCGAAGCTACCCGACACAGGTCAGCGCCTCTGGTTCCGCCTGATGACCGGCGACGACGAGCGGAAGCTGCCCGCACTTCAACGCTCGAATCCAGACCGGGTTCTCTCTTCGGTGCTCAACTACCGCGTGCTCGAAGTCGAGGGCGTCGAGCCGAAACAGAAGCGTCAGTTCCTCGAGGATTTGTCGCTGCGCGACGCCGACTTCCTGGTCGATGAGTTCGACCGCGTCGACTGCGGCATCGACACGACGATCGAGATCGAGTGCCCCGAGTGCTTCACCACGCAGGAGGTTGAGCTCCCTTTCGACAAGGGGTTCTTCCTACCGGGTCGGAACCGGACGGCGAGGCGGAAGGGCCGCACCAGCTCTTCCCTCAGCTAGCAGTCGACGGCTGGTTCGAGGGTCTCTTCCAGCTCTGCTGGGTTCAGCACGGCGGCTCGGGGCTGCTCCTCCCGTGGAGCTCGGCGCTTGAGCTCGCAACGACCGACCGCGATTGGTTGCTCGAGCGGATCCAGAGTCAGCGCCGCTTCGAAGCCAAGGAGCTGGAGAAGGCAAGCAAGGGGAAGAGGTAGTCAATGGCCGTTCCTGAGATTGCGGTTTTGCGCGCAGTAGTCTCCTATGTTTTCCGCGAGGAGTCGGCCAAGCAGGCGGCGGCCCGCGAGGGCATCTCCGCACCGACGGTGCGTCGGTGGCTCTTGAATGCCGGAATGCACGTTCGCAGTTCTTCAGAGCAACGCGCACTCGATAAGGCGCGTGGCAGGTACGATCACGCCGCCGCGCTTCGGGCATCCTGGCAGCGAGGCGACTTCGACACCGAGACATACCGAACGAGTCGCCCAAAGGGCGATTG
>JBFXBK010000353.1:0-9659 GCA_050183255.1 Polyangiaceae bacterium
CGAGCGTGCACGAGGTCGCCGCGTGGGCACCTTCGTCGCGGATCCTCGTGGAGACCGACAGCCCGTACCTCGCCCCCGTACCGCTCAGAGGCAAGCGCTGCGAGCCTGCGTTCGTGGTCCACACGGCACGCCGCGTGGCGGAGCTTCGCGGAGTCAGCGAGCAGCAAATTGCCGAAGAAACCACGCAGAACGCCTGTAGGCGCCTGGGCCCCGCGCTCACACACGCCGCCGGGATCTCCCCGCTGGGAGGCGCTGCCCTGGCCTAGGGGCCGCTATCGGGGCACGCTTGAAGCATGGGGGCGTCAACCGAGAAGCAGCCGCGCTGGCGACTGACCGGTGCGCTCTCGACGTCGCTCCTCTTGCACGCGGCGCTGCTTGGCAGCGGCGCCTGGCTCGTGCTGGCCGGACTGGACAGCGACGCACAGCGCCCCGCACCCGCGCCGATGCAGGTCGAGCTCGAAGAGTCACCCCTCGAGCTGCCGAGCATGAGCGGCGTTGGCGATCCGCGAGGCAAAGAGCAGCAGATCCCGAAGGAAACGATCCCCGAGCTGACCGGCGGCACCAAGCAGGCGCATGTGGCGGGGGACCGCGCAGGCAGAGCGGGCAGCGCAGAGTCTGACCCGGCAGTGAACCTCTCTGACAGCGACGACGGTATCAGCCTCGACCGCGACCCAATCAACCGCCTCGATCGCTCCCAGGTGCAGCGTCTCGACACGAGCAAGCAGCGCCGCTCCGAAGACGACCGTCGCGCCACGCCGAACCCGATGCAGCTGTCGTTCGTGGTCACCGGCAAGGGCGGGCGCCTCGAGCGGCGCCCACCGAGCGCTTACGATCCGGCGCGCGGCGACTTGCGCGGCGCCACCTCCAGCGTGGCGGGTGGCGCCCTGGGTGTCGATCTAGATCCGTACGGAAACTTATCTCAACCAGGCGGCGAGGTCGAAGGCAGCGACAAGGAGCGCACGGCGCTGGGCGTCGGCGACGGCAGCAAGCGTCAGGACTACCGCCTGAGCGCGCGCGTCGCTTTGGCGCGCCCCGCGGTGCCCCGCGCGCGCGCTGCGGTACCAGCCCGCGTCCCGGGGCGCCCTCAAGACACCCAGGATAGTCAGCAAGAAGTCGCCAATGCGGTGCGCTCGCTGATCCAAGCCAGCACCGCCGGTGGCCCGGCGGGCCACGGGCCCGGCGGCCAAGCCGGGCCCGGCCGCCCAGGAAGTGGCGGTGAAAGCGGACCTGGGACGCGATCCCGGGCGGCCGGCGGCGGTGGGTCGTATCAAGGCGGAACCCCGGTGGGCCTCACCCCCTACTTCCGCAACTTGGAGCGCAAGATTGACTGGAGCGACGCGTTCCCCGACTGGGCCATCGCCGATGGGCGAAGCGGGCTTGCAATCATCCTCTTCAGCCTGGGACCCCGCGGCGAGGCGAGTCAGATCCGCGTCGAGCGCCCGAGTGGTGTCCCGGAGTTCGATGCGGCCGTGATTCGGGCGATCCGCCGTGCATCACCGTTTGGGACGCCACCCAAGGGCCTGGGGACGCCGCTCCCCATCCGCATGAGCTTTGACGCCCTCAACCCAATCATCGGGCGCAGCGGACCAGGGCCTGGGGGACGACCGCGGGTTCGCTGACTCGAGCCACGCCAACTCGCTTGACAGACTTGGCTCTGCCGCGCATATACGCGGGCCCTCGCTGAAGTAGCTCAGTTGGTTAGAGCAGGCGTTTCATACGCGCCGGGTCGGGGGTTCAACTCCCTCCTTCAGCACCAAAGCCGCGAGCCCTCCTCGCGGCTTTCTTCGTCTCGCCGTCAGCCTCTGTCAGGACACTAGCTGGCGAGGACGACGACCAACACCACGCCGAGCAACAGCGCGACCACACCGACGATCGCGGGCACGAGCCAGGTGTTCTTCGGCACGCCAAGCGGCACTTCATCGTAGCCGCCTTGCGCATACCCGCCATAAGGTGCACCCATCGGCTGCGGCGGTAGGTTCACTGCCGGCCCCGGCGCGGCCTGTGCCATGGCTTCGTCCATCAAGCCGAGTGAGTCCGAGTCGCCAAAGAAGCCGTCAGCGATACCGTCGGCAGGACCAGCAACCTGCGCAGCCATCAGCTCTGGCATCCGCGCGGAAATTTCTCGCTCGAGATCGTCTTGAGTGCGCTTGGCCCAGTCTAGGTGCGTCCCGGTCAGCCCGTAGGCTTGCCCCACGGCATCGGCAAGCGCGCCCATGGTCGGTGTACGCATCGATGCCTGCTTCTTGAAGGCCTTGAGCAGCACCGGGTCGAGAGTGGGCGGAACCTGGTACTTCGTGCCCTGCGCGGCGACGCTCGGCGGCGGAGGCTCCTTGGTCAAGATCTCGAGCAAGATACTCGGCCCGTTGTTGCCCTTGAACGGCACCGAGCCCGAGAGACACTCATACAGGATCGCCGCCATCGCCCACACGTCGGCGCGCTGGTCGAGGGTGTCGAGCCCCTGAGCTTGCTCGGGCGCCATGTAGTAGGGCGAGCCGATGGTGGTGCCCATGACGGTGAGCTTCTTGGCGTTGTCCGCCTTGTCCTTCACGGAACCAAAGTCGAGGATCTTGACGACGTCACCATCTCCCGTCTGACACAGGAAGATGTTGTCCGGCTTCAAGTCGCGGTGCACCAGCTTGCGCGCGTGGGCGGCATCGAGGCCAATCGCGACCTGGCTGATCATGCGCACGATGCGCGCGGGCGGAAGCACACTCTCACGCTTGAGCGTCGCGCGAAGTTCCTCGCCGTACAGGAACTCCATCATCAAGGCGTAGCTGCCGTCCGGCGTCGCTTGGAAGTCGATGACTTCCACGATGTGATCGTGCGGCAGCAGGTCTGAGACTTCGAACTCGCGCTTGAAGCGCTCCACGGAAACGTCGTCGCGAACGATGTCCTGGTGAAGCACCTTCAGCGCTACGCTGCGACGCTGCTGCATGTCGAGCGCTTCGTAGACGCGCCCCATGCCGCCGTCGGCGACGACGCGCCGTATCTGATAGCGCTGGAACAGCAGCTGCCCGATGCGCGGATCCTGATCGTCGGATGCGACGGGTGCCTGGGTGGCGCTCACCAGCTGTGAGCCGTCATCCGGGCAAAAGCCCGCATCCAACGGATACAGGCGACCGCAAACGGGACACGCCTTCACGGAGTCAGGCCTCGGTTTCCGCTTCTCCGTCGCCCTCGGCTCCCGGGGCGCTCGGTGGCTTGAAGTAGATGATGCGCAGGCAGCTCGGGCACTGGTCGAAGCTCTCGCCGCGACGCAGGGTCTGGAACATCATCGGTAGCAGCATGATGTGGCACTCCGAGCACTTGCCGTCGGTGGTGTGGGCGATGCCGCTACCCCGACGCTGACGGATCAGCTCGTACTTGCGATACATCTGCGGCTTGACGGCTTTGATCACCGTCTCGCGCTCGATTTTCTTTTCCGTCTGGATTTTTTCGAGTTCTGCGAGCTTGGTCGTTACCTCGCCTTCGCTCGCCCCTAACTCGCCGGCGATCTCTGCGAGCTTCGCCTCGGTCTCCGCGATATCGGCGGCGGCTTGATCGTGCAGAGCGTCCAGCTTCTGAATCTCGACTTCACGGTCGCGCTGAAGTTTGCGTAGCTCTTCTAGCTCGCGCTGGACGGCGTTCGCCTCGCGCTCCGTGCGGCAACGCGCCATCTTTTCCCGGGACCGCTCGACCTGCACGGTCATCTGCCGCATCTCCTGCAGACTCTCACCGCGTTGCCGCTCCATGTCCGTCATCACACCGCGGTCCCGCTCGATACGAGCTTCCAGTTCTGACTGGCGTCCGCGCTTTTCTTCCAGGGCGCCGCGCTCGACGCCGAGCTGCTCCCCAACCTCCGCCAGGATGGCGTCCAGAGCAGCGAGTCGTTCTAACGCTTCGATCTCCGATTGAATCTTCACAGGCGGTCGTGGCTCCTTGTAACTCGGCGATGCCTATACAGGCTGTTTGTGGCGACGCCTAGCGGGGTGTTCTCCGGCGCCGTCCGGCGGGGCTCACCGCGTCGCGCCGTGCTGGCGCGATTCGCAGCGGCCACCGCCCCTCGGCGAGGGGACAGCGCGCTCGGTAGGCCCACCTGGGTTCGAACCAGGAACCACCCGTTTATGAGACGGACGCTCTGACCGATTGAGCTATGGGCCCGGCGTGGCGAGTGAACCTCAGTCCCAAGATCAGCAGGCTCGGATTCGAGCAAGGATCGGGGGCGGGTCTTCGTGCATCCACCGCACCCAACCAGCTTATGGGCCGGCGGGAGCTCCACGGGCCAGAACCTACTCGAATGACTCAACCCGAGCAACCGCCAGCAGGTCAGATTGCGCTACCGCAGGGTGGTCGCCGACGCAGCCGGTGATGCTGACGCAGCCGGTGATGCGGACGGAGCTGGAGAAGTTGACGCTGCATTGGCGTCAGCGCAGCAACGGAACCCCACTTGGTAGAAGCGAAACCACTGATTGTGGAAGGTGGTCATGGGTCGACAGCGCGCCCGAATTGGCCCCCAATAGCCGCCCTTTAGACCACTTGGGTAGGGCTTGCCGCTCTCGTTGACGACCCATTCGTCTACGTTCCCCGTGAGGTCATGCACGCCAAAGGGGCTCAGACATGCGCGCTCGCCGCTCTGCACCCGCTGGTCGAGCCGCAGCACTTCGTCGGTGACTGCGCGATCCGAATCGAACGCGTTGAAATCTGGGAAACGATAGGGGCGATCGATGTTGCACGCCTCAGCATCCCGGTCGTAACCGTAGGGGTACGGAACGCGCTCTTCGCCTTCGCAGGCGAAGTTCCACTCACTCTCCGTACACAGCCGCTTCCCGAGGGCTCTGCAGCTCGCTTCGGCGTCGAACCAGCTGACCATCACGACGGGCAGCGCGCCAGCTTGGTTGGGAAACTCATAGCGATCCATGCAGAAATGCCGAGCCTGAACCCGACCTTCGCAGATGGCGCGGTGCTCGAACCGCGCACACCGGCCTTGTGTGCGGTTCGTCCACTCAAGACAGCGATGCCCCACGAATGGGCAGTAATCGCCTTGAATTTCCTGCATGTCGCTGGGGCACGCTGCAGGTTTGGCCGGGGTGAGGGTCGCGTCAGTAGAGGGCGCCGGAGCGTCAGCGCCGGGTGACCCGAATGGATCGCCTGATGACGGCGGATCGGGTCGCGGCACGGATCGGATCTCGGACTCACAACCGAATGCGATCAAGCCTGCGAGCAACCACCAGCGCGACACGGCTCAGGCGTGCCTCAGGTAACGGGTTCAACGCAACCTTCCGCGCACGCGGCGCGGTCGGGCACCAAAACACCGCTCCTCCCCCCCAACCGATCAGCCAGCGCATCCTCGCGAGCTGCCTGTTTCAGCTCGAAAACGCTCAGGTCGCCCTGGGCTGGGGTGCCGCCGTCTGGGAGGGTCGCCCAACGCGGGAGGAGCGGGTTATGTTAGGTGCCCTTTGAAAGCCCCCTCGGATCCCCTGCAGTACCTCAGCGTGCGCGGGGCGGAGCAGCACAACCTGACGCGGGTTGACTGCGACCTGCCTCGAAACCGCTTGGTCGTGATCACCGGCCCCAGCGGCTCCGGCAAGTCTTCTCTCGCCTTCGACACCATCTACGCAGAGGGCCAGCGGCGCTACGTCGAGTCGCTGAGCGCCTACGCGCGGCAGTTCCTCGAGCAACTTCCGAAGCCCAAGGTGGAGAGCATCGAAGGCTTGAGCCCCTCCATCGCGATCGAGCAAAAAGCGCTCGGCAAGAGCCCTCGCTCGACCGTAGGCACCGTCACGGAAATCGCTGATTACCTGCGGCTGTTGTTCGCGCGCATTGGCGTGCCGCACTGTCCCGTTTCAGGTCGCGTGCTCCACGCATACACCGTGCAGGAGATGGTGGACGCGATCCTCGAGCGTGGCGACGGCAGTCGACTCGCGATTCTCGCGCCAATCCTGCGGCAGACCACCGGGGACCTGGACGAAGAGCTCGAGAGCCTGCGTCGCGAAGGTTTCGTGCGCGCGCGGTTGGATGGCGAGGCGGTCGACCTAGGAGACGAAGTTCGACTCGATCCCAACGTGCCTCACGATCTGGACGTCGTGGTTGATCGCATCGTGGTCAAGGACAGCTCCAAGGGCCGCATCACCGACTCCGTTGAGCTCGCGCTCGACCTGGGCGACGGCACCTTGCTGATCGACGCGCTGGACGACAGCGAACCCGAGGTGTTGAGCGAGCGCCTCGTGAGCTGGGAGCACGGCATCACGCTCCCACCGCTCGAGCCAAGACTCTTCAGCTTCAACAGCCCTCACGGCGCGTGCCCTACCTGCGACGGCCTCGGCGTGCGCTCGCGCATCGATCCAGCGCGCATCGTCGTCGACGGCACGCGCTCCCTACGGGAAGGCGCAGTGACCGCGTTTGGGCGTCGCGGCTCCGTGGCCGCAGCCACTGAGGTGGATCGGGTCGTGAAGTTGTTCGGCATCGACGCCGACGCCGCCTGGGACGCGCTTCCTGAGCAGGATCAGAACGCGATCCTGTTCGGCGGGCCTGGCCGTGGCAAACGCAAGACGCAGGAGTACGACGGCATCGTCCCGCGCTTGGAGGCTTGGCTCGAGAACGAAGACTCCGCCCCCGATACGGACGACGAGCTCGATGAAGGCGCGCTGCGTCCCGAAGACGTAGGTCGCTACGTGGTGACGCGGATCTGCGACGAGTGCCACGGAAGCCGGCTCCGAAAAGAGGCGCTGGCCGTCAAAGTTCAGGAACGTACCCTGGCGGACCTCGGGTCGATGTCCTTGGGTGAGCTCAGAGCATTCCTGAAGGATCTGAGCAAAGATCTCAGCACCCGGGACGTTGCAATCGCCGAGCCTCTTATCCGCGCGGTAACGGATCGGCTTGGGTTCTTGATCGACGTCGGCCTTGGGTACTTGTCCCTCGACCGCTCAGCGCGCACCCTTTCTGGGGGTGAGGGCCAGCGTATTCGCCTCGCAACCCAGATCGGGGCGAGCCTGATCGGGGTACTCTACGTGCTGGATGAACCAAGCGTGGGCCTCCACGCGCGGGACAACGAGCGACTGCTCGAGGCGCTGCGGCGGCTCGTCGACAAGGGCAACAGCGTGCTCGTCGTCGAGCACGATCGCGAGGCGATCCTAGCGGCAGACTACGTGCTCGACATGGGCCCAGGCGCAGGAACGCTGGGCGGCAACGTGGTCGCAGAGGGCACCCCCAGCGACCTGATGCAGAACCCCGAGTCGGTCACGGGGCCCTATCTTTCAGGGGAAAAACGCCTACCAATTCCCAGCAAGCGCAAACCGCGAGGCAAACAACAGCTCGAGGTGCGGGGAGCGCGCGCTCACAACCTGCAAGACGTTTCCGTGGAGATCCCTTTGGGGCTGATCACGGCGGTCACGGGCGTCAGCGGCTCTGGCAAGAGCAGCCTGATCGTTGACACGCTGCTCGCCGCGGCGCGCTCGAAGCTCTACGGGGCGCGGAACTGGGTCGGCCCGTGTGACGACATTCTGGGACTGGAGCTGATCGACAAGGTCATCAGCATCGATCAGGCGCCCATCGGCCGCACCCCGCGCTCGAATCCGGCGACCTACACCGGCATCTTCACCCACCTGCGCGAACTCTACGCCACGTTGCCTGACGCGCGGGCCCGAGGGTACCGCGCGGGGCGCTTTTCGTTCAACGTGAAGGGTGGACGCTGCGAGGCCTGTCAAGGCGATGGTGTTCTCCGCGTGGAAATGCACTTCCTGCCGGACGTCTACGTGACCTGCGATGCCTGCAACGGCAAGCGCTACAACCGGGAGACACTGGAAATCCGCTACCGCGGGCTGTCCATCGCCGACGCCCTGGAGCTGACGGTGGACAACGCGTTCGAGCTCTTCGACGCGATCCCCAGGATCCGACAGCGCCTGGCGGCGCTCCGAGAAGTCGGCCTCGGTTACATCCGCCTGGGACAACCGGCGACCACCTTGAGCGGTGGCGAGGCCCAGCGGGTGAAGCTGGCGACAGAGCTGGCGCGCACCGCTACAGGCAGCACGCTGTACGTCCTCGACGAGCCGACGACCGGCTTGCATTTCCAGGACATCGAGCTCTTGAGCCACGCGCTGCTCGGACTTCGAGACGCGGGAAATTCGATCTTGGTGATCGAGCACAACCTGGACCTCGTGGCATGCGCCGACTGGGTGATCGACCTGGGCCCGGAGGGCGGTTCTGGGGGGGGACGCATCGTCGCGTGTGGCACCCCGGAGCAAGTGGCCGCGACAGAGGGCAGCCACACCGGCCGCTTTCTACAGCAGGCGCTTGCCGCACCAACCCCACGCAACCAGGCCAATGGCAAACGCGCGAGCACTGCGAAAGCGTCCACGACCAAGCCGGCCGCGACCAAGGCGAAGCCGGCCGCAAAGACACCTAAGAAGGCCAAAGCGAAGCCGAAGGCCAAAGCGCGCGCCAGCAAGAGCTAGCCGAGAACACGTGGTGCAACCACAAAGCGCGAAACGGCAGGACGCAACAGCGCCTGCCGTTTCAGGGTTGGCTTGAGAGGCTCAGCCGAAGTCGCGCTCGACGCGCTCCTGATCTTCCTTGCAGCGAATACACAGCGTGGTCTCGGGACGAGCCTCGAGACGCTTCTCACTGATGGGTTCGCCGCACTCTTCGCAGTCACCGAAGCTGCCGTCTTCGATGCGCTCGAGAGCTTTCTGGATCTTCTCTAGGAACGTCTTCTCGCGGCCACGCAGGCGGAATGTGAACGACTGCAGGTACTCGCTCGAGGCCAGATCCATCTCGTCCGGCAGGTCGTCCGCGTCCAGGGTCATGTCCTGGTCCAACGTCTGCCGCGCGCGCTGAACGATCTCATTGCGCTTGTCCTCGAGGAGCTGCTGGAACTTCTTCAGCTTGGCTTTGTTCATCTGTGTGACGACCCCTCCCCCTGCCCGTTCGTGGGCTTGGGGGCCAGGCAAGATAGGGAGCGTAATCGCTTCCGTCAACGGTAGCAGGCGCTCACCATCGTGGACGGCGGTTTCTAGAGTGTTTGCGGCTACTCGGTGGTTAGCTCCCGGGTGCTGGAGCCCGCCCAGACGCGCTCAGGCAGAGCCTCTGGGACGGACAGGCGGTCGGAAACACGGGGGGCCGCGTTTAGCGTGGTCTTGGAGGTCCTTTGCTGGTGCTTCGCCTTGGCCGGAGGCGGCGGCTGGTATAGCCACCTGGGCATGCTCGATCTGGACCCAAACCGCGAAGGTATCGTCCCTGTTCCCGCCGCGACGGTAATTATCGGCCGGCCGGCGACCGCGGGCGCGCGCGGCGTTGAAGTGTTCTGCGTGAAGCGACACCACAAGTCAGGCTTCCTGGGCGGCGCCGTCGTGTTCCCCGGGGGCAAGGTGGATCGAGGCGATCTCAATCCCGACTGGCGGACGAGCCACACTCCGCTGTCGGAACGGGCGCAGCTGCTCGGAGAGACGGCGCTCGGATTCGCCGTTGCAGCGCTCCGAGAGACGCTGGAGGAAGCCGCCATCCTGCCCCTCGTCGGCGACCCGCTGACGGCGCGCGCGGCCCTGGAGCTGCGTACGGAACTCGAGCAGCGGGCAAGGATTCCGCTACGCCCGCTGGCGACATTTTCCGCATGCTAATCGAAGAACGGAGCTGGGTGCTGGATACGGCCAGGCTGATCCCCCTCTGGCGCTGGACCACCCCCAAAG
>JBFXBK010000354.1:0-9649 GCA_050183255.1 Polyangiaceae bacterium
CTCCCGCGGGGAGGCCGCGGTGCCTCAATGGTCAGGGCACCGCGCGCTGCGCTCTGGATGGGCCCGAACCGAGCGAACTTGCTTCCCCAAGGAAACCACATTGATCTTCCAGAGCACGGCTCTGCTTCTGAAAAGGAAAGGCACCAGCATGAGCGAAGCGAATGACGATGTCGAACTCGACGACGGGTGGGAAGTCGACGACGACGAAGGCCCCCAGGCCAGCGAGAGCGGCGAAGCGGACGACGACGGAGATGACGATCGCCGCCCGGCGCGACGCCGTCGCAAGCGCCGCCGCAAGGGCGACGACGATTATGTTCCCCAGGGAGACGAGCGCGCCATGCAGGCCCTCGATTTCGTGAGGGACGTCGTAGACAAGATGCAGATGGACTGTCGCGTCCGCCTGCGCCGCCCGAAGGACGAAGACTCCGAGCTCGAGATCAACCTCGAGATCAGCGGGCCAGACTCGGGGCGCATCATCGGTAAGAAGGGCCAGGTGCTCGGTGCACTGCAGTTCCTCACCAACCGCGTGATCAACCGTCCGGGACTCGAGAAACGCCACATTTTGGTCGACGCCGAAGGCTACCGCAGCCGGCGTGACAACAGCTTGGCGACGATGGCGCGTCGGCTCGGCAAGCAAGCCGTCACCGAAGGCAAGATCATCACCTTCGAGCCGATGAACCCGCGGGATCGCCGCGTGGTGCACCTGGCGCTCGCGAAGTTCGAAGGCGTCATCACCAAGAGCGACGGCGAAGGCGACGATCGCCGCGTGCAGATCATCCCCGTACGTCGCTAGTCGGAGAGTAGAGGCCAGCGTGGGAGAATTCGACGAGCGTGCAACCAAACCCGCACGCAACCTCGGAGACATCCTGCGCTGGCGTTTTCTCGATCCGATCACTGGGAGAGGCGTCAGGGAGCCGGAAGCCTGGGACTCAGAGCTGCCTCCCTTCGATCGCGACAGCGTTCCGGACGACGCGAGCTTCAGCATGCCGCGACGCGAGAACGATGGACGATGCCTCGCGGAAACGGCTCCGAGCCTAACCTGGGTGGGGCACGCCACGTTTGCGCTACGCCTGGGCGGCTTGGTCACGGTTTTCGACCCAATTTGGCGGCGCGGCTTCGGTCCCCGACGGCGCTTCTGCGAGCCGGGCCTGCCATTGCCGCAGGTGGCCGCCGCGACGGACGTCGTGCTGGTGAGCCACAACCATTTCGACCACCTGGACATGGGCAGCCTGGAAGCGTTTGGAGCGAACCCGCTCTACGTGGTTCCCCTCGGCAACGCCGAGACACTGGCCAAGCTCGGTGCGAACGTGGTCGAGCTGGACTGGTGGCAAAGCCACGAGCATCAGGGGGTGAGGTACACCTTGGTGCCCGCGCGCCACTGGTCGATGCGCATGCCCTGGACGCGCAATCAAGCGCTCTGGGGCGGCTTCGTCGTCGAGAGCAACCAGGGCGTCGCGTACCATAGCGGCGACACGGCCTACTTCGAAGGCTTCGAGCAGATCGCCAAGCGCTGCGCCCCCGTCGACTGGGCGATGCTGCCCATCGGCGCCTACGACCCGCGCTGGTTCATGCGGCCGCAGCACATGTGTCCAGAGGAAGCCGGGCAAGCCTTCTTGGATCTCCAGGCACGGCATCTGGTTGCGATGCACTGGGGCACCTTCAAGCTCACCGATGAGAAGCTCGCGGAGCCGCCGCTACGCCTGAGGCACTGGGCGAAAGCCCGTGGTGTCCCCGACGATTCCGTCTGGATCATGGCCGTCGGCGAGACGCGCCAGCTCTAGCGAGCTGGACGACGGAGGAATCTCCAGCCGCTGAGTCATGCGTCGGCAACTCTGGGGTCGCCCTTGCGGCCCAGGCTGTAGAGCACAGGGAGTACGACGAGCGTGGCGAACGTCGCGGTGACCATGCCACCGATCACAACCGTCGCGAGCGGGCGCTGAACCTCCGCGCCGACCCCGTCGCTCAGCGCCATTGGAATGAAGCCGAAGGCCGCCACGCTTGCCGTCATCAGTACGGGTCGCAAGCGAGTCGTGGCTGCCTGCACGATGGCCTCGCGCTGCGGCAGCCCCGCCCGCCTGAGCTGACGAACTCGAGACACCAACACCATGTCGCCAAGCACGGCGACCCCGGAGAGCGCGATAAAACCTACCCACGCGGAAATAGAGAACGGCATCCCACGAAGCCACAAGGCCAGCAGACCACCCACGACCCCGAACGGAACTCCCAGAAAAACCCTCGCTGCATCCAGAACGCGACCGTAGGTGAGGTAAAGCAAACCGAAAATCACGAGCAGGGTCAGCGGCACCACGAGCATCAGTCGACGCTCGGCCCGCTGGAGGTGCTGGAACTGACCACCGAGGTCGACGGAGTACCCTGGTGGCAGCGAGACCTTCGCCTCGAGCGCGTTTCGCACATCGTCGACGAAGCTCCCGAGGTCCCTCCCGCGCACGTTCGCTTGAACCACGATTCGACGGCGCCCCCACTCCCGCTGAACGGTAGACGGACCTTCGACCACGTCCACCTTGGCCACCGAGCCCAGACGAACTTGCGCACCTGATTCCGCGCGGATTAACAACTCGCGGACCCCTCTCACGGACTCCGTGTCGGGCTCGCTCAGGCGGAGAACCAGATCGAAGCGACGTTGTCCCTCGACGACCTCGCCCAGTTTGCGCCGGCCCAGTGACTCCACGACGTCGAGAACGTCAGCGACAGGGACACCGTAGCGCCCGGCGGCTTCACGATCCACGGCTACCACCAACATGGGTTGTCCCGTGACTTGCTCGACGGTCACATCTGCAGCGTTTGGGATCGCTTCCACCGCCGCGCGTATCTCCTCGGCGCTGACCTTGAGCTGCTCCAGATCGTCTCCGTAGAGTTTGATGCCGACGTCCGCGCGGATCCCAGCCGTCATCTCGTTTACCCGCATTTCGATCGGCTGGGTGAACACGCTCTTCATCCCGGGGAGGCCCTCGAGGGTCTTCGTCATCCCGGCGACAAGATCGTCCTGGTTGGAGGCCCGACGCCATTGGTCCCTGGGGGTGAGAGTGATGAACACGTCAGACAACTCCAGCCCCATCGGATCGGTCGCCACCTCCGCCGTGCCCGTCCGCGTCCACACGTGCTTGATTTCCTCCGGGAATTCCTCTTTCAACAGGCGTTCGATCTGGGTCCCGTAGCGTGTTGACTCGTCCAGGGAGACACCAGCGACACGGATGGTGTTGATGACGACGCTCTGCTCCCGCAATCGCGGTACGAACTCCGAGCCCAAGTGCGTGGCAGGATAACTGGCTCCGGCAAGGATCAGCAGCGCCCCCGCCAGGACCAAACACGGCCGGCGCAGCGCCCACTCCAGCAGTCCCCCGTAGCCGCGCTTGAGCCAGCGCACGAGCCGTGTGTCGCGCTCCCGTTGCCCCGCACGCAGCGCGTAGCTAGCGAGCACCGGAGTCAAGGTCATCGAGAGGATCATCGACCCGACGACCGCGAAGATCACGGTCAGCGCCATCGGGCGGAACAGCTTGCCCTCCACTCCTTCCAGCGTGAGCACCGGCAGGTACACCGCCGCGATGATCAACTCCCCAAACAAGGTCGGACGTCGCACTTCCAATGTCGCCTCCTTGACGGCGTCGCGGACGTCTTTGTCGCTTGGGGCTTCGGAGAGTCGGCGTGCTGCGTTCTCGACGACGATCACCGAGCTATCAACTACGAGTCCAAAGTCGATGGCGCCGAGGCTCATCAAGCTGCCTGCGATCCCAAAACGCAGCATCGCGTTGAAGGCGAAGAGCATGGACAGCGGGATCGCCAGCGCGACTATCAGGCCAGCGCGCACGTTCCCGAGGAAGATGAAGAGGACAGCGATCACCAGCAGAGCTCCCTCCAGAAGGTTGTTCCGCACGGTAATTAAGACCTGATCAACCAAGTCGCTGCGCTCGTACATGGGGACGAGCTCCGCTCCGGCGGGCAGAGAGCCCCTCGCGACTTCGAGGCGTTGCTGCAAACGCTGGGTCAGCTCGTGGCTGTTCTCTCCCATGAGCATGAAGCCAAGCCCCAGCACGACCTCTCCCCGACCGTCGGCTGTCGCAGCGCCACGGCGGATCTCGTGCCCGATGCGAACGTCCGCCACGTCTTCGACGTGAATGGGGACTCCGTTCGAGCTCGCCACCACCATGCGCGAGATGTCTCGGACTCCGCCAACGACACCCTGCCCCTGCACGAGGTAGGCCTCGCCAGCGGTATCGAAGGCGCCACCACCAACGTTCCGGTTGCCCTCTCGCAGGGTGCGGGCGACATCGTCCAGCGTCAGCCCGAACTTCGTCAGCTTCGCGGGATCGATCACGACGTGGTACTGACGCTCGTGGCCGCCCCAGGTATTGATCTCGGCGACACCTGGTACCTGCAACAACTGTGGGCGAATCACCCAGTGGTGCAGCGTGCGAAGTTCTTCGATGGAGAGCGTGTCGCTTCGCAGGACGTACTGAAAGATCTCGCCTAGCCCCGTCGACATGGGCCCGAGGGACGGGCGGACGACGCCATCAGGCAGCTCCACGCCTTGAAGCCGCTCACTCAGCAACTGGCGGGCCAGGTAGATATCGGTGTCGTCATCGAACGTGGCAGTGACTTGGGACAGACCGAACTTCGAGGTCGATCGCACGTTCCCAAGCCCAGGCATGCCCGCGATGGCTTGCTCGACCTCGAACGTGATCTGGCGTTCCACTTCCAGTGGGGAGAGCGCCGGCGCCGTGGTGTTTATCTGCACCTGTACGGGCGTCGTGTCCGGAAACGCGTCGAACGGAAGGCGCGCGAAGCTCGCAACCCCAGACAGGATCAAGAGCGCGGTCGCCAGCAGCACGATTGGCCGATAGCGCAGGGACAGGTCGATGATGCGGTCCAGCATCTACTTCTCCGAGGCCGAAGCGACTTCACAGCAACCGGCGCCGAGACTCCCTGGCATAATTTCCGTGCGGAGTAATATCGCGCCGTCGGTGACGACCAAGTCGCCCGGTTTCACCCGGCCCTCGACTTGAACTGTCTCACCGCTGGTAAGGCGAACCACCACCCGCGGCGCGAACAGTGCCTCAGACGTGCGTACGAAGACGACGTCTCGCGCACCAACTCGCTGAACGGCGGCTCGCGGTACGGCTACCGCGGCACGACGGCCTTTCACTTCCACTTTTGCCGCAACGAACTGGTTCGCTCTCAGGGTGTGATCCGGATTTGGAACGCTGGCTCGCAAGGTGACCATACGTGTTCGAGGGTCGACCTCCGACGCGATCCAGCTCACCTCCCCCCCAACCTCGGCGGCGCCACCACCAGGACTGACCAGGACCTTTTGGCCCAACGCGACGGCTCCCGCGTCCACCTCTGGCACCTCGCACAGCACCCACATCGAGCTGATGTCCGCGACGGTCGCCAGAGGCGTCTCGTCCGTTGCGAGCAAGCCCACCACGCCTTTGCGAGCGACGACGGTCCCCGCCAGAGGAGCGGACAGCGTGTAGTGCCCGGAACCGCTGGTGCCCGAAGCGCCCGTCATGCGCAACGTCACCAGCGCAGTCCGCTCTTCCGCCTTCGCGGCCGCCAGCTCTTGCTCGGCCAACTCGACGTCTCGCTCAGAAGCAATGTCTTGCAACTGGAGGTTCTGCTGCCGAGCAAGGTTCGCTTTGGAGGCCTTCACGCGCCCGCGGGCCCGGATCAGCGCACCTTGAGCCTGTCCCACCTCGCTACTCTGGACGTCGAAGAGCGGCGTTCCACGCTTGATCTGTTCGCCGAGTTTGACCCGGACGCGCCGAACCACTCCTGGCACCAACGCGCGAACATCCGCCAGCCTGTCTTGGTTGTAGGCGATCTGCCCGTGACATTCCACGTAGTCGCCGACCGCAACCTCGCGTGCCACTACCGCACGGATCCCTGCGACGGACTCATGCTTCGGGTCGCGGAGCTTGACCGTTCTAGCTTCGATCGCCCGCACCTCAGCCCCTGGGGGCGGCGCTTGCGGGTTGCACTTTGGGCACACAGACTCAGGAAATCCATGCTCGCCACACCAGTCCCCCGCAGCTTTGAATTTCGCGACGAGGTTCGGGCTGCAACGAGTGCACTTGGACTCCGGGACGGCGTGCTCTACACACCAGTCGTCACTGGGCGCGCTCGCGCTGACGTCTGGGGCTGGCTTGCCCGGGTGACAGATGGGACAGAACGACTCGGGGAAGCCATGATCGCCGCACCAGTTTCCCTTCGCCTTGTACACGGCTGCAAGCTGCGGGTGACACTTGGGGCAAAGCGCGTCGGGGAGCCCGTGTTCGCATTTCCCCGTGGCAATTTCACTGGAAGCGGAACCGTTCTCCGCGGGCCGTTCCGCTGGCGCGACCTCGTCTGACCGCTGCTCCCGACACCCGCTCAGGAGCAGCAGCATGACCAGCAACAAGACTCTCATAGCTGCTTCTCAGGGCGGGTGATCTTGAGGTCTGGGTTACACGCGAGGCACTGGGACTCCGGCAGGTGGTGCTCCGCGCACCAGTCCCCGGACGCCTTGAACGCGGGGATCAGCGCTGCGTTGCAGCGCGTGCACTGCGACTCTGGGACCTGGTGCTCGCCACACCAGTCCTCGTGGCTTCCTGGAACGGCCTCGCTCGGAGCATGGGCAACGCTGCCCCGGGACTCCGATGCTCGAGCGTTCGATTTGGCTTCACAGCCCCCCATCAACAGGCTCAACACAAGCGCGCCATACATCACGAACTTCAAAGACATAGTCTCTCCTTCGCGCGGCAGCGCGGGAGTAAAGGGCCAATCGGACGGCGCGTGACGCGCCACTGCTCCGACCGCCGGTCAAACCACGGACGAGCGAACGCGCGGCGATGCGCGTTCGTCGCTGAACGCCAGGGAGTCAACCGGCGCTAGACGCAGTACTCCCTTGAGACGTTCAGCTCGCGTGCCGCGGTGGCCTGAATACGTCGCCGGGTAGACCGGGGAGCCAACTGTCGCGGGGCTCGGGGTTCGTTACCTCACGGTAATGCAAGATCACCGCGAGATCCTGAGAGCTCTGGGGAAGCCCAACAATCAACGGCGCGCAGCCGCAGATGGCGCACCCCCGAGGACACCCCGCTGGGTGCTCGCTCGCCGTCGCACCTGCATTGGCGTCCAGCGGCCCATCAGGGTCGGATACCCGTTCTGCCTCACACGGGCAGTCAGCTTCGCACTCACCCTCACCAGCGGCGGAAGGGGAGAAGGGCGCGTGTATGAGCCCCCAGGCGAGAGCAAGGATCAGGCAGCGCGCGAACCAAACGCGCAACGGAACCGTGACGTGCCTCGCCATTGTCAGCAGCATATAGCATGCCTTGAACGCGCGACACAGCGGGCTCGGCGACACAACGCCGTCGGCCGGCGCGCTGGCGATGGAGTTCAAAGAGCCGGCTCAGCTGCCGTTGACTTGCGTGGGTACCCTTCATCTGCCGGGTGTTGCCCGATCTGAGGTCCGGCGACCGCGCTCGTTGACATGACAGCACGAACGTACGCTCTTGCCGCAGGGATTAGTTTCGAGGAGTTCGCGAACAAGCGTGGGGAGTCCCTCACCCCTGATATCGTGGGACACCAAATTTGTTCAGCTGCTCACCTCGGCCGAGCTGGCAAGCGGCCCTGAGTGGAAACTCGGCGCGAGCGGTCTGAGCGCCCTCGACTAGCAGAAACAAGCAGCGTCCCGACCCGATTGGGTGGGGATCTGGCGGCCCGCGTCCTACATCGCGGCAGCTGATGTGCGTCTCGCGCTTCTAATCGGTTCAGTCATTCAGCCAGGTGGGGTATTCCCCGGGTTGATGCTGGGGGAAATCACACCAAAGCTGGGTTTGTTCGCGTGCGCGCTGGTTGTTGCCTTGAGTGGCTGTGCCGCGAAGGGGCCAAACGTGGGCGGCGGCGGCGGCAGCGGAGAGAGCTACAGCGAAAAGCTGGGCGAAGGAAAGTGTCGCGAGGTTCCCGACTTCGCGACACCGCTGATCCTGGATTGGCGCTCCGACCAACGTGGTGAGCTCGAGGCGTTGATGCGCGACGGTGTCGCCACGGTGAAGTACGACTGCAACTCGATCAAGGTCGTCCAAGGCTGTATGGCCAAAGGCCAGTACGGCTTCATCGGTGTGCGCAAGAAGGAAGACTCCTTGCAGCTCGCGAACGCCGACGAGATCCGCGCGAATCTGCCGACCCTCGGCGCGAGTATCTCCGCGGAAATGACTCAAGGCTCAGCACTCGACATCGCCTACGTCACCGTGGGCAAGATGCGCACGCTGACGCCCAGCCTGGCGCGCACCGAGCTGAAGAGCCCCTCCTGCGCCGAAGCGACGCACTTCATTCGCGGTGTGTACGTCGGCGCGTTCGCCATAAAAGATGGCAAGGCCGGGCAGATCAGTGCCGCGGCAGAGGTGTTCGGCTACGGCGCCTCAGGCAAGACGCAGAGCTCGAAGCTGAAGCAGACCCGAGACGGGGATGCTTCGACGTGCGCCGGCTGGGACCCGAGCCGTGGAGCGCCGCCGGGTGGCTGCGGTTCACTGTTGCGCCTCGAGCTGGTGCGCATCGGCGCCGAAGCCTCCGCGACGGAGGTGGAGCGAGCCGACTGCCCCGAAGGGCTCGCGCTGATTGACGACAAGTGCACGTTTCCTCATGGAGACACATCTCATGTCTGCAACCCGGCTTCGCCAGAGGAGTGCAAGCAACAGTGTGAGAAAGGTAGCGCGGCGAGCTGCGGGTTCTACGCTTACGCCCTGCAATACGGCTACCACGGTGTAAAGAAGGACCTGACGAACGTCCCTTCGATGTACCAGAAGGCGTGCGAACGAGGTGACATGTTCAGCTGTTCCGGCCTCGGCATCTTGTACGGAGACGGGGGCGGAGGGCTGAAGAAGGATCTCGCGAAGGCGAACGAGCTACATCGCAGGGCGTGTGACGCGGGCGTGGCCAGAGGCTGCTTGAACCTCGGCGTGTCGTACGAGAAGGGCATAGAAGTAGCGGTGGACAAGCCGCGAGCGGTTGCGCTGTATCGCCGCGCGTGCGACGGGGGGCTCGCAGTGGGGTGCCTCAACCTGGGGATTTCGTACCAGCATGGGAATGGGATCGCGCTCGACACTAGGCGAGCGAAAGAGCTGTATGAGGCGGCTTGCGAAGCTTCCGGAGAAACGTGTACGAACCTCGCTCACCTCTACTACAACGGAGTCGAAGTTGCCCAAGACTACGGGCGATCCGCGACCCTGTACCGCAAGGCGTGTAACAGCGCCCGCACCGACCGAGCTGACGACGGGTGTCGGATGCTCGGCTGGTCGTACATCCTGGGCAGAGGCGTGGAGAAGGACGTTTCCGCAGGGCTCAAGTACCTCGCCGCGGCGTGCGAAGACGCCCACGGGCCCAGCTGCGTCACCTGGGCAAGCCTGTATGATCAGGGAGTCTACCTACCAAAGAACGAGCTGACGGCTGCCGCAATCAACGAGAAGGCCTGCGAGCGCGGTGTCGGTGAACCTTGCTCAAGCCTTGGCTACGCCTATGAAACCGGCAAAGGAGTCACGAAGGACCGCAATCGGGCCATCTCCCTCTATCGACGCTCGTGCGAACTCGAGAGCGGACTGGGCTGCCACAACGTCGCAAAAACCACTCAATCGCCCTTCTCTCCAGAGTACGAACGACT
>JBFXBK010000355.1:0-9519 GCA_050183255.1 Polyangiaceae bacterium
CTACTGTTGGTGAGTGTTGGTTCGTTGGTTGCCGTTTCCGTCGGGATGATGGGCTGTTCGAGTGACAGCAGTGACGGCAGCGGTGGAACGGGTGGCCAGGGCGGAACCCAGATCGGTGGAGCCGGCGGCCAGGGCGCCCAGGGCGGCAGCGGCAACACCGGGAACACCAGCAGCGGTGGCACCGGCAACGGCGGCGCCGGCGGCACCGCGGGCACCGGAGCCGGCGGCAGTGGTGGTTCTGTCGTCCAGACCGAGCTCGGCGCGACCTGCGAGAGCGACACGGACTGCGGCGGTGGCGAGTTCACCTGCTTGACCGCTGACAACGCTGACGGCGGTATCGCCCGCGGCATGTGCACCAAGAACTGCACCTCGGACGCCGAGTGTGGCGCTTCGGGTCACTGCTCCAGCACCGACGGCACCACCCAGGGCCTCTGCTACGAGGCGTGCACCTTCGGCGAGCCCGCGGGAGCGACCGAGCTCGACCCCAACAAGTGCCACGGCCGTAACGACCTCGGCTGCTTCCCGGACACCGACGCAAACGGTGACCTGGACTTCACCCGCAGCAACTGCATCCCGCTTTGCCGTAACGATGAGGACTGCGGTCCCTCGTACTGCAACCCGGCGAGCGGCATCTGTGAGGCCACTGAGCCCACCGGTCTCGACTACGGTGCGCCCTGCAGCTGTGCCTCGTCGGACTGCTCGACGGATGACCCCTGCAAGTCGTTCTGCCTCGGCGGCGCGAGCAACGGCATGGGCACCTGCACCGAGCTGTGCGTGAACGGTGACATCACCAGCCCCGGCGCTTGCGGTTCTTCGAACAGCGGCGTTCAGGATGGCACCTGCCTCCAGGGCCTGACCTTCAACGCAGAGGGCGCTCCGGACACCACGGTGGGTGACGCGCTCGGCGCCTGCGCGCAGCTGTGTGACTGCGAGGGCGAGTGCCGCAGCGGTAACTGCTGGTCGCTCGACGACTTGTTCCAGCAGGCGGGCGCGGGTCAGCAGCTCTACGGCCGTGATGGCGTGTGCTTCGACTTCGATCCGACGGGCGCCTCGATCCTGAGCGCCTGCAGCGGCACGGGTGGAACGGGCGGCACCGGCGGAACGGGCGGCACCGGCGGAACGGGTGGCACCACCGGCGGCACCGGTGGCACCACTGGCGGCACCGGCGGCACCAACTGAGCTGAAGCGCGTTAGAGCCAGTCAGCAAGCAAGAGCCCACTCGACCTCGGTCGGGTGGGCTCTTTGCTTTTTTAGAGCTAGGTTCCCGCTGTGCGCTGGTTCGTCGTCCTGGTGATCGTGGTTCCGCTGGTCGAGCTGTTCTTGCTCCTCCAGATTGACCGCGTGGTTGGGTTCTGGCCGACCATTGGCTTGACCATCGTCACCGGCTTCCTCGGCGGGTCGCTGGCGAAGCGCGAAGGACTGAAGGTTTGGAGATCCTGGCGTCAGGCGATGTCGGAGCTGCGTCCTCCCGAGCAGGGCGTGGTGGACGGGGTGCTGGTGCTGCTAGGCGGCGCGCTGCTCATCACTCCCGGCGTCCTGACGGATATGACTGGCTTCATCCTGCTGATTCCGTTCACTCGCCGCATCATTGCGCGCCGAGTCCGGGCGGCGATCGATCGCCGCCTGGAAGCTGGGGAGCTTCGGGTGGTGAACTTCGCGTCTGGCTTCGACGGGGCGGACTTCGATGGGTATCCGCAGGGAAGTGGCGTGGGCGTCGTAGAGACCGAGGGTGTTGGCCGCGACGAGCACCCGGAGCAACTGCCAGGGCGCGCAGACGACTGAGGCGGCGGGGGGCTGGCGCACCTCTCCCCCCAGAAGCGAAGACTCAAGAGCTGAAGCAAAGCTCAGTTCGCTGCGCCGACCGCTCGTTTCGAAGCACACAAAAGCCAAAGGGCGCGCCGCTTTCGCGACACGCCCTTCAGGCATGGGGGAAGGATTCAGCTCACTTCTTGGAGCCGAAGCCGCCCTTCTTCTCGTCGGCCTTGGTGTCCGTCTTGGCCGACGTGTCGGGGGTCGCCGTGGGCACGGGCTTCGGTGCAGGGATCTTCTTCAAGACCACGCCCTTCTTGAGGGCGTTATCGCAGCCGCGAGCGATGTCGGTGTTCTTGCCACCTCGCTGCAGGATCTTGAACTCCACACGGCGGTTCTTCTCGTGGGCTTCCTCGGTCGTGCCTGCGTCCAGCGGGCAGTAGAGGCCATAACCCTGAGACATCATGCGATCCTTCTCCACGCCGCGCTCGACCAACGCCTTGACGACGGAGTCGACGCGCTTCTGGGTCAGGGTCTTGTTGTAGGTCGGATCGCCCTCGACAGAAGCATGACCACCCACCTCGATGAGCTGGATGTCCGGGTTCTTCTTCATGACGTCGGCAACCGCGTCGAGGATCTTCGTCGAGCTGGGATCGATATCCGCCGAGTTGTGGGCGAACAGGATCTTCTGCGCGATCTTCACCTCGGTGGCCGTGACGGTCACGAGGGGCTTGGTGTCCGGGCAGCCGTCCTCGTCCTCGAAGCCATTGACGGTCTCCGGTTCCGTGGGGCACTTGTCAGCAGGCACCGGAATGCCATCGCCGTCTGCGTCGTTGTTCGGGCAGCCGTCGTTCGGATCCGGTGGCTGACCATCTTCCTTCGCATCGGGGCACTTGTCGTCGGGGTCGAGGATGCCGTCTCCGTCACCGTCCGGCGGGGGCGGCGGCGGGGGAGTCTCAACCATGCCTCCGATCGTTGCCTCTGCAGTGCAGCCCGTGGCGAAGGTGCCACCGAGGGCACACAGCAGCATTACGGTCCAGTTCAGTCGTCGCGAAAAACGCATCGCTCCAAAACCCTCCTTCAAACGGGTCAAGATCAAGCCCTCGTTCTGGCGGCCTACGTTGACCGCGCGCCGGACCTTCCCACAACGCATGGCATCGGCCAAGCCCGATTCTGGGGTGCAGACGGCGACGTTCGACGTCCGGATTTCGGCTCGCGGAAACGCTGTTTCCACTCTGCATAGAACACGAACGCGCGGTTGGGCTCGGTCAAGTGTCCCAGAAGCGGGGCTAAGTGCTTGAAACCAATGGGAGTGTTCGGGGGGAGAGGGAGCGACGAACGCGTCTCCAATCGATTCAATCGAGACGCAATCCTCGCGGATCTGAAGCGGCGTCTGGCGGCGGCAGCGGTGCGCGAATTAAGCGTTGTCGTCCCCGATACGGCGTCCGAATTGAGCGAGTCTCACGTCCCCAGGACGCGGATCACTCGTTAGCTTCGACTACTGGTGAGGGCGGCTGACCGAGTCGGATACCGATCATGCGCGTGGTGCGGCCGCCCTCCGGACTAGGAAACTCCTGCTTTCGTACGGCGCGGCGTACGCAGCGCACGACTTTTCGGTCTGGAAATTGGCTACCGTTCTGGCGGACCTTGGCGACGCCACCCCCCGGCGGAAGCTGTATCTCGAGTAAAATCCGCCCCCAGAGCGCTGCGTCCCGCTCGAGGCCGCTGGCGTAGCAGCGGCGCAAGTCGTCGAGCGAGCGATTCACGGTCTCGATGAACGCGCTCTCCCCGATCCTGCCCGGATTTGCCTCGTGGAATTTTTTGAGGGCCGCCTCGTCAGTGATCGAGACGACCGGGAGGGGCGCGTCACCGGGCCAGAGCTTGATGCTGAGTTCGAGGTCCACGCGACGCCTCGGGGCCGGGCGGAAGTCGCGGTAGTTGGCGGCTCGTTCCTCGAGGCAACGTGCGGCGTCCTTGTCCTTGAGCTCGCTGCTCAGGAGCTTGACCCGGCTGACCTTGCCGTTCGCTGCAATGCGCATGCTGAGCTTCGTTTGACCGTGATCCTGGGGATCCTTGCGCAGAGCCGCCTCGAAGCAGATACGAAAATCCCAGTATCCCCATTTGCGCGCGTGGGCGAGCACACCGTGTTCGCTCGGGACGCCGCGCTTCGAGCGGCCGGTGCGACGATCGACTGGAGGTCGCTTGGGGAGCCCGCGGGACTTGATGTCGACGTCCACCACGACCCGTGCGCCAGGGTGGAACCCTTGGCGACTGGACGGATAGTCGGGGTCGCCGTTGCCCCCCAGGTTCCAGCGGGCGAGCTCCTCGTCCACACCGGCAGCTGCGACTCGGCCCTTCTGGCGTGGCACGGCGTCGGGCGTGTAGGGCGCTTCGAGCTCCACCTGGACATCTGGCACCGGCGTCTCTGGCGGCGGGGGAGTCGGAGCTGGATAGGGAGCTGGGAGGGCCACAGATGCCGTGGGCAAAGGTGCTGGCTGCGCAGCCTCCACAATTGCCGGGGGGAAATGAGAGGTCGCGCCTGCTGTAGCGCTCGACGTAGACCCAGTCGTAGCTGTCGAGCTCGCGGCGGGAGGGGGCGACGGGCTGCGCTCGCTGTGAGTACACCCCACGAGCAATCCGCTCAGGGCGGCGGCGATAAGCGTCCACTGCATCGACGGCTGCTCTAGCAGACGGCGCTGCTACCGACAAAATGCGGCGGGCCCCGCAGACGACGCGCCGTACGTGCGTCCTCAGCGGGGCCCTAAGCCTTGTGGCCCGAAAGCCTGTCCTTCGGCCAGCGCTCCGCTACTTGATATCGCTGGGGCAGCCGAGCACGATTTGCACCGAAGAGCCCTCCGTCTTGGCGGTATCGCACGCGCTGCCGCAGAGGATGATCTTGGTCTTGTCCGCGTTGTACTGCCAGCCGTCGGCGGCTGTGTCGCAGTCGGCGTTGTCCTGCTGAAGACTGACCGCGCTGCCGCCTTCAGGTGTGACAGTCACGTTCACCTTGTCGCGGTCGACCTCTCCGCCACCTTGCGCCTGGGGCACGTCGAACTCACACGTCAACACGGTGCCGCTGATGTCAGACAGTGCCTGGGACAGCTGGTTGGCGAAGTCCGTTGGGCTCGAGACGTTGGTGAGGTCGAAGTGGCAGTCGCCCACGTCGGCGCTTCCGTTCGGATCCGCGACACAGCTCGGGCTGTTTGCGGTTCCGCCTGCCTTCGCAATCTGCGAGAGCAGCGAGCGAGCGCCTTCGCTACCCGGTGCACCGATCACGAACGTGCGGATATTTAGCAGGTTGTACGCGTTCGGTACGTCTGTGCCCACGAGCTTCGCGAGCTCGTTCGGTGCGCAAGTCTCGAAGCCGTCGGTGATCAGCACGACGAACTTGTTGCCTTCCAGGTTGCCGGACTGGAGCTGCTGCAACAGATGGTTGTACGAGAGGATGGTCGCGCCAGCCAAGGGCGTGCGGCCTGCGGGATCCACGGTGCCGAAGAAGGCCTTGATGCCAGACAGCTGCGTCGAGTCCAACCCGGAGACTGGAATGTTCGGTGTCCCGCTGACGTCGCACACGTCGTTGCGCGGGAACATGTTCACGCCAACGCCAACGTTGGGCTGCATCTGGAGCTGATCGAGCGCGGCCTCCAGCGCGATGCGCGTGTCTTCCCACTTGGAGTTGAGCGACTGATTCTGCTTTTGCGGCGCGTTCTCACACTGGGCGCTGGTCTGGGTCGGGGGCGGATTGCAATTCATGCTGCCGCTGCGATCGATGACGAACAGCATATTCGCTGGCACGCGGTCACCGGTCTGGGTGTTCGTCGCGCAGCCCGAGTCGGGATCGATGCCAGACCCACCGTTTCCGCCGTTGGTGCCGCTGTCGATGAAGCTGCTTCCCCCGAAGCTGTCGCCGCCGTTGCTGCTGCCAGCGGTGCCGCCGTTGTTGCCGCTTCCCCCGTTGCTGGTACCGCCGTTGTTGCCGCTCCCCCCGCTGCCACCAGAGATTCCGTTGCCGCCCGAGGCGTTGCCATCGTCGGAGGAACAGCCTCCGGAAACGGCGGCCGCCGCGGCACAGGTTGCGAAGAGGAAGGTAAGTCTGGAGAACGAATTCATTCGCACGGGCGAACTCCTTGCAGAAGTGGGGGGCCTCAAATGTATCACTCGTCGTGTCCGTGAGGAGGTGAATTTCGCAGCCTTGCCGTAGCGTTGCGACTCAGCCTGCGACACCTCACTACATGTATCCGCCGGAGTCCAAGCGCGGTGGCCCCGACGCGGGTTTGGAGAAGTGGAAACACTCGCAGTGCTGGGTCAAGCATTCGCGGCGATTGAGGATCGACGAATCAGGTCCGCGAAGTTACCGTCGCCAGCTGCTGGATGGTGCGGCCATCCACCACGAGGAGGGCGATGATGAGCGACGAGTTCCAACTAGGATCCGGCTTTACTCAGGGCGAAATCAGCGCAGGGCTAGGCTTGGGCCCGCTCGAACAACAGTACGAAGAGCTGTTCGCGGACGCGCTGGCCGACGGTGTGATCACCAGCGAGGAGCGCGCCCGGCTCGAGAAGGCAGCCGATAACCTCGGGCTCAATCCGAAGCGCCTGTTGGAGCTCGAGCAGGCGATGATGGCGGCGTACGAGTCGCGCCACGCGGTGCGCATCATCGAACACTACGAGGAGGCGCCCGCTTCGCTCGCGCCAATCCAGGTTCAAGCCGACGGCGACAGCGGTCGAGCCCTGCTGCTCAAGCGCATTGAACAGCTCGAGAGCCGCGTAAAGGAACTGGAAGTTGAGCTGCGGCACGCGCAGTCTCAAATCAACGTCGAGGTCGACCTCAGTGACCTCGAGGGGAGCGTCGCCGACGCGAGCGAGGATCCGGACACGGTGTGGCGTCGCGTTCGTCGCGACCCAACCCGGCCCGACCACTTGATGTCGCTGTTTCGCGTGTATCAAGCCCAAGGGAACGCAGACGCAGCGTGGTGCGCCGCGCAGGCCCTCGCAACGCTTGGTCACGCAACGGAAGAAGTGCAGGGTGTCTTCGAGTCTGGTCGTCAGCGCGGCCTGATGGCTCCCCGGCACTCGATCGATAACCTGAGCTTCAGCGACCACGTCGCGCACGCGGACGAGGAGCTCCTCACGGGCCAGATCTTTGGAGTCATCGTGCCAGCCGTGTTGCTTGGTAAGGTGACTGGACTGCGGCGAGACAAGAAGCTCCACGTGCCTGATCCTGGGAGCAAGCAAGAGCCTGAAAAGTCCACCCTCAGCGCGGTGCGCGCCCTGACTTGGGCCTCAGCCATCCTCGGGCTGCCCGCTCCGCCCATCTACCTCGATAAGGACCGCGAAGCTGGCTACCAGCACATTCCTGGGATCCCACCGCTGTCCCTGCTGGGCAAAGGTGTGCTCTCGGGGCGCGGGCAGCTCGAGCTAGCGTTCGACGCCGGTCGCCATCTGTCTTGGTATCGGCCGGAGCGTTTCATTCGCACTCTCTTCAGCTCGGTTCCCGACCTCGAGGATTTGTTCCTCGCGGCACTGACCATCGGCTCGCCGACGCTGCCAATCGCCGAAGAAATGAAGCAACGGGTCGCGCCCATCGCCAAGGCGATCGCGCCGGTACTTCAGGCCGAGCAAGTCGATCGGCTGAGGGGGCTCTTCCTGCGTTTCGTCGAGGAAGGCGGACGGACCAACCTGCAACGCTGGAGTTCCGGCGCCGACAAGACCGCGGCGCGCGCAGGCTTTGTCGTGTGCGCGGATCTGAGCACCTCTCTTGGGTGTCTCGAAGCGGACGAAGGGAAGCTCGGAGAGCTTGGTAGAGATCTGATCGCCTATTCGGTGAGCAACGACTACCTACAGCTGCGCGGACGCCTAGGTATCCGCGTTGGTGCCTGACGTCGCACCGGCCTCCGCTGTGTTTTTTGCCACGCGGAACCAATCTGCGCCGAGCGGGTCGTCAGCAAGGAGCCTCCAGACCACCTCGGTCGCTGCGACGACTCCTACCGGTAGGAGCAGCACGTTGAAACAGGGGATCCAGAAGAGCAGGGAAAACGCCAGCCCGAAGCCGATCGTTGGCAGCTTGTGGCGCCACACGAATCCGAGTCGCGCCCGCATCCCGACGCCGCGTAGGGTCAGCGGATAGTCGAATAGGTTCCAGGCAAGTCCCAATCCCGTGAAGAAGAAGCTGAGCGGCGTAGTGACCACGGATGCGGGCGCCACGAAGATCGAAACCAGCCATAGCAACAGCAAGATCGGCGCGACGAAACACGCAGCGACCGCCTGGGCCTTGAGACCAAACCAGATTTCCGCGAGGAACCCAATCGGGTCGCGTGGCGGCGCACCAAGCTCGAGTTCTTGCAGGGCCACCAACTGTTCCAGGGCTGGGCTACTGAGGGGTGGCGCGAGCACCAGTGCGAGCAAAATGCACAGCGCCAAGGCGAGCGTCGCGAGCAGCCAGCTCGCGACGCCGGCGCCAGCTTCGGCCAGCCAGCCCGAGCTGGGACCGGCCCAGTCCGCCGCCCAAGGCTGGACGACGCCGAGCGCAAACCAGCCCCCAAGGCTGACCAGAACGAACAAGAGCAGCCCTGGGACTAGCGCGTAGGGCCAGGCTCGTGGATGGACAAGCAGGAACCCGAAGCCGCGAAACACCGATGCGAAGCCGCGCCAGAACCCGATGGGCTTGCTGCTCGCAAGCCGAGCCAGCGGCGCATCACTGACAGCTGCCAGCGATCCAGAGGTAGAGCTGTCCAGACTTGAGGCCTTCATTGGTGTCAACCACGCGCTCTGCCGAGGTGATGTCGAAGAATGCCTCCAGCGTACCCGACGTCACGAGGTCGGAGTGGCTAACATTCCCGGACATCACGCTACCTGGGTACGTCTGACCGACGCGGAAGTGGACCTGTTTTGGCGTGTCGTTGATGCGGACGAACTTGGTCACGCTGATGTCGAACCCGTAGCGTGCGTCGTAGTCGCCCAGCGTTGGAACCAGGGAAGTCATGTCGTCTTGCCAGGAGACGACGACGCTGCCGCCGACTCCGTCCTCGCGGGTCGCGGTAAATCCCTCGCCGCAGACCGTGCTCCCGGGGTCCATATCGTAGGTGCCTGTCAGGTCGACGCCGTCCAACTCGCCGTAGAGCACGATGGTCATCGGTCCGGTCAGCGAGGGACGCGGAGGTGCATCCGCGAACGGATCGGTCGCGGCGTCCATCGCTTCAGCGTCCGCTTCGCCGTCCGCCGAAGCGTCGGGCGCTTCGCCCCCGGTACCCGCCGTCGCGCCCGTTCCTCCAGAGCCTCCAGCACCCCCGGCACCCCCCGAGGACACATCGCCACCCGCGTCGGCGGAGCCGCTTGCCGCCGGATCGCTACTGCAGGCGATTGGAACGAGGAGCAGGCAACTCACACACCCGGCAATGGCTAGCGCACGCATCGATCGTCTAGTTATCGAAGTTGAGGCGCAGCGCCTAGCCAATCCGCGGATTTCGGACGTGGGTTCGATGCGTGCGCTGGCTGGGACGGTGGCGAACCGCGAGCTTTCCCCCCTAATGCCACCCCAGTTGATTGCGTGTTCGCGCCTCCCGGGCGTGACATGAAGCCAGCCTTGCTGAGTGGGGTTTGTGGCCGCTTTGTATCACTCGTTTCGGGCTGCAGCTCTTCGGCAGGGGGTGAGCGCCTCATGCGAATCGCGTCTCAGCGCGATTATCTGCAAATCACGGCTGCTCATGGTCTAACTTTGGGCTGGGACGTGGAGGAAGAGCCTTTGGGCGCCACGGCGAGACCGAGACGATGACT
>JBFXBK010000356.1:0-9499 GCA_050183255.1 Polyangiaceae bacterium
GTGTGCTCTTCCGATCTCGTCGGCCCCGCCAGGACCGGGTGACTACGGTTGATTCCGAGCTGACTCAGCAGAGTCGCAGACGGCGCGTGAACAGGACTCACGCGCCGTTTTCTTTGGTCGTAGCAGCACCCAAAAACGGCTCAAACTTCCGGGGTCTCGGCGTTTCCTGGAGCTTTCTGGCCCAGTGACTGCACTTCTTGGTCATTCGAGCTATAAGCACGCCCGGCTGACCCCCTCCGCCGTCAGCCTGGAGCGATTCGATGGGCTTGTTCGATATCTTCAAGAAGAAAGAGGCCTCGGCTGAGGCATCATCCACCAGCGGTAAGCGCGCCACTCCTCGTGAGCTCAACCGGCTTACTCGCGTGGCCGGCGACAAACTCTCGCAAAACTACGATCGCCAAGAGGCCTTGCAGGAGCTGACCAAGATCGGCACCGCTGACGCCGCGGCGGGTCTGCTGCGGCGCTTCACGTTCTCGATGGAGCCCTCGATCACCGACCAGGAGGAGAAGGAAATGGCCGTCGCTGGGGTCGTTTCCATAGGGGAAGAAGCCCTCGAGCCAATTCGGAAGTACTGCGTAAAGGCGGAGAGCCTCACCTGGCCCATCAAGATCCTGCGCCAAATCCTGGCTGACGAGGCACTGGTGGATGAGCTGCTCACCATCCTCGATCAGTTTGACACGGAGTACGTGCGCAACGCTGAGCCGAAGGTTCAGCTGATCAACGCCTTGGAAGAGTTCGTGTCCGACGACGTGCGTGTCGCGGTAGAGCCTTTCCTTGAGGATATGAGCGAGCCAGTCCGTTTTCACGCCGTCGCGACGGTGTTCGCCATGAACAACCCCGAGAGCGTGCCCGCGCTGATCACTGCACTGGCAGAAGACGAGTCGCTCCGCGTGCGGAACCGCATCGCTCAGCGCTTGGCAGACTCTGGCTGGGAGATCGAAGAGTCCCTGCGGGAACAGTGTGCTGAGGCGCTGCCTGAAGAATTCGAGCTTCAAGGCGGCCACGTGGTTCGCGTCGGCTGAGCTCTGCTTCCTATCAAGTAGGCGCCGTCACGCGTCGACCGCGCAGCGACCCCTCACTCGGCTCTCCCAGGTTTGGGGGTGAGGAGCGCCGCTTGAATCTCGTTTGCTCTGCAGGCCGTCGTCTAGCGTCGCGCTGCAGAGCTCGGTGGCAGAGCCGGTGAGGGAAGGGAGCAGCGGGAGGAGTGTTCCGGAGCACACCTTCGTGCACCAGCCAGCGGCCGCGGCGTGCAAGCCCGGCGGCAAAGCACCGCGAGGACGTGCACAAAAGCAAAGCGCCCTCGGCAGAGCCGAGGGCGCTTGCTCTTCCAGTCGCCGCTGAACCTTACTCGCTGACGCGGTATTGCTGCGGGAAGTAGAAGTTATAGCTGAGGGTCAGCATCTGGTTGAACTTGAAGTCGCGATCATCCGCGTTGACCTTCTGATCGGGGAACTCCGAGTCCGGTCCGCCGCCGTGGTTGTCGAAGCCGCCTGTGTTCCGAGCGAACGGAACACCGCGCCACTCGAATCCAATGGCGTTCCACTTGTTCACGTAGAACGTGAAGCCCAGACCGAAGGTCGGCGCGATGGCGACGCGGCCTTCAGTGTTGAAGGAGTACGTCGGACTGTTGGGGTCCGTGTCGTTACACGGCGTACCGGCGTCGGGATCGCACTCTTTTCGTTCGCTCACGCCGATGAATGCCGGGCCCGCGAAGAAGTAGAGGTCCGTGTCCAGGTAGATGTTCTGGAATAGCGCGAGCTTCCCGCGGAAGGGGACCGCCGTGATCTGCGGCGCTGCGATCCAGTCGATGGTACCTACTTGGTCCTCGAACTTGGCGCCCATGTTCGTCGATGTGAGCCGCGAGCTGACCGACGGTCCGAGGCCACTCTGGCGACGGGCCGCTTCTTGGGTCCGACGGTCCTCGTTCACCGTCTGCACGCGATCCGTCAAACCCGTGTTGAGCTTGAGCCCACCGAACCCACCCCAAACGCCGAGCGCGAGCCAGTCGGTGAAGTTGTAGTTGATCCGCGCTCCAAACAGCATGGTGCGCTGGTACTCGTCGAGCAGGGTGAACGAGATGGCGGGTGCCACCTCGATGCGGCCTTCGCGGTACAAACGCAGCTTCCGTACGGCAGGGGCGCCCGCGAGAGGACCAGTGAGCAAGATCTCTTGCGCGCTGGCAGTCTGCTCGCCTACCGCCGCGAGGGCGAGGCCGGCGGTCAGTCCTACGAGCAGCCGGCGCATCGTTTTCTTCGTCGTCTTTCGCATGGGTGCAGACCTCGACTACTTCGGCAGCCGGTACTCGAAGGAGAACGGCAAGAAAATGGCAACCCCTAGCTGGGCCTGGACTGCGTTGGTCAGCGAGTTATCGCCGTACCAGTTGTCCTTGTTGAGCGGGTCGTTCGGAGCCTCCAACACGGACGTGTCGTCGTTCTCCAAGCGATCGCTGAAGATGTAGTCGCGCACCTCCAGGATGGCGGCGAACCACCGAGTGAAGAACACGCGGAAACCGATGCCGGCGTTGAACGCCAACTTGGGTTCGAAGTCGAACGTGCGGTTGTCGGGATCGATAACCGGGATGGGGCGGGTGCTGATGGCCCCCACACCGCCAACGACATACGCGTCGTAGTGGAAGATGAAGTCACCGAACCCAGCGAACTTGCCGTACGCAGGCACGTACGTGAAGTTCAGCGCCGCGCCCCAGTCGTACTCACTCAGCGGCACACCGACGCGAGCAGCGCGACGCACCTGAGCGTTGAACGAGCTGTCTGCGTTGAAAGGCCGGTAGTAGTTAAAGTTCGCGCCGACCGCGAGCACGTTGGTGATGTAGTAGTTCAGTGCAAGGCCGGGCCCGGGATGGTTGACGAACTGATCGTTCAAGCTCGTCGCCCAGTAGGGCTGCAGCTCGACGCGCCGCACGCGCAGCGCATAGAGCTGCTGCACGGCGTAGATCTGTTCGTTCAGATCCTTGGCCGCTTCCTTGTCGAAGTCGAGCTTAGGGCAAGCGGCGGGATCGATCTCGCAGATGTCTCCCAGTCCCTCGCCGCCGATATCGCCGCCGGGAACCTCGCCCTCAGGCAATTCGCCTTCGGGCACCTCGCCTTCGCCACCTTCAGCTGCCTCGCCGCCTTCTCCTTCGCCAGCGGCGGCTTCCTCCCCGTCTGCGGGTGCCTCAGCCTTCGCATCTGCCTTTTTCTGGGCAAATGCGCCGGCCGGACACAAGCAGAGCGCCGCTGCTACGAGGAGCCCGATGGGACGTTTTTTCATCCGATGCCTCTTCCGCTCTCCTCAGGGACCATCGCTACTGAAGTCGCGCAACTGCGTGAAAAGATTGACGAAATCCGCCAGCCGCAAGTGCCGGGCGACTATATCACGCAGGATTTCGCGCGATCAATATCCAAGTTGAATCCACACTAAAACTCAGCCCAGGGTGTCGGTTGACAGTGGTGGTGGATCGCTTCCGCGGTGCACCAGCCCCGTCATTGCATGCCTGTTCTGAATCAATGGTCTCTGAGGTGACCCAAGCTGTGAGTTGGTTTCCGCGCCGAATCGCCGACGCTCGTTTCATTTCCGTGAAGATCCTGAAGCTTCCCAGTCTCCAGGCTGTCGCGCCGAAAAGCGAGGCGCGCTCAATCAGCTCCTCGAAGAGCCAACTTCCCGTGCATCAAGCGCACGGAAATTCGAGGAGAGGCAGCCGTCGGCGCATTGGCGCTCTGGCTGCCGGTTCGGGGGACTAGTCTGTTCGTTCAAAGAGCCGAACCAAGACGCCTGGGAAGCGTTCAGTTCGTATCCTCCCAGCCAAGCAGGGCCTCTACGAAGTCCGCGGGGACAAAGTCATGAAGGTCGTCAGGTCGTTCGCCGAGCCCAACGAAACGCACCGGCAACTTGAGTTCGTCGCAGATGCCCAAGATCATCCCGCCTTTGGCGGTTCCGTCGAGTTTAGTCAGAACTAGACCGGTCAAGTCCAGCGCTTCTTTGAACTCTTTCGCTTGGGCGAGAGCATTCTGACCATTCGTCGAATCGAGCACCAGCAGCACCTCGTGGGGCGCACCCTCCAGCGCCTTCGCTGCCGTCTTGGCGATCTTTTTCATCTCAACCATTAGGTTGGTCTTGGTGTGCAGTCGCCCGGCGGTGTCCGCGAGCACGATGTCCGCCCCGAGCTCCTTGGCCTTCTCCACCGCGTCGAAAATTACGCTGCCCGGATCCGCGCCGTCTTTTCCGCGGACGACTTCGCAGCCCACTCGCTGCCCCCACACGATGAGCTGTTGGACTGCGGCCGCACGGAAGGTATCGCCAGCCGCCAGTACGCACGTCTTGCCCTCCGCGGACAGGCGAGTCGCAAGCTTGCCGATCGTAGTTGTCTTGCCTGCGCCATTCACGCCGACCATCAGCACCACCGTTGGCGCCCCGGTCATCTTGAACGCGCCTGGGTCACCAGCCGCGAGGATTTGCAGCGCTTCCGCACGGAGAGCATCCCAGACCGCCTCGGGGTCTTTCAGATCGCCCTTGGAGAGGCCCTCTTTGATGCGCTCCAGCAGCGCCTCGGTGGTCTTCACACCGACGTCGCTGCTGAGCAGAATTTCTTCGATTTCCTCGGCGATCGATGCGTCGATCTCCTTGCGCCCGGTGACGAGGGACTTCAGGCGACCGAAGAATCCTTCGCTCTCGCGGCTCTTTGCGAGCCCCTTGCGAAGGCTTTTGATGTCATGGCGCGAGGTGAGGGAGGGCCTGCCGTCGCCGCTGGCGACGGGCTCGTCTTCCTCCTCTTCTGGTTCGGGTTCCGGCTCAGGTTCAGGAGCAGGCTTGGCTTTCGCCTTCGGCGCCGGCTCCTGGTCTTCGTCTTCGTCCTCTTCGTCGTCCGCCTCCGGTTCCGGCGCTTTGGCCTTGGGGGCAGGCTTCGATTTGTTGGATGCCTTCTCCGGCAGCTTCTCTGGCTGAGGGGCAGCAGGAACCTGCGGCTCGCCCTTCTTGTTCATCAAGAAGAAGGCGATCACGGCAATGATGACGACTGCGATAATGGCGTAGATCATTGGCTTTCGGCGGGCGAAGGACGGAGACCGCTGGGTCCCGAAATCGCTGGCGCCGCGGACTATAGGGAGGGGCGTTCAGAGGCGTCAACGACTCCAAGCCAATCGGGCGTTTCTACTGGGGCAATCGCCGAAAAGTTGGCTCTATTCCGCTTCGGCGCGACCCGGTTGTTGCCGATTGATGCGCTGTTCGGCGTCTGCATCGGGGGCGACGGGGCCATACGCAGCTTGTTCGACGTTCGCTGCCCACTCTGCGACCTCGGGTTGACCCTTGGACTGAGCCACGTTCGCCACGTGTCGAGGTGTGGCCCCACCATCGGTTGACCACGGTCGGCCCTTGCGACCAGTCCACTGCACCAAGCGATCGATCAGTGCTCGGCGCCGCGAGACCATGGAGATCGCGATCGCGCCCGGACGAGGTACCGGCCGCTCGAGCGTACTGTGCCAGGGCGCCTCGATGCGAAACCTGGATCCCTCTGCTGTCGCGAAGTCGACGTGTTCCAGCTCGAAACGACCTTCCGCATCCGTGTTTGCGCGTGCGGCAACGCCGTCCGAAGAGAACGCTGGGATCAACAGGGTGATCGTGGCGTCTCGAATGGGCGTGCCTTCGTGGGCGTCGCTGACTCGGCCACGCCAGCCGCTGCCCGCACCCGCAGGCTCGAGCAGCTCCAGCGCAGGCTTGCCGCTGGGAATGCTCTTACGTTCCTCCGCTTCCTTGCTCTCGTGCCTCCCTGGTCGGTACCAGGCTCGCACCAGCCACGCGGTGATCAGCAATGCGCACGCGACCAGCGCGATGCGACCCCAAGGGCTCGGAGGCGGAACGGGGACCTCGATCTCAAGATTCCCCGAGGAAACCCAGGCCGGCGAGCTAGGTAGGAAGCGCAGGGTCAGATGGGCTGGGCCCGTGTCGCCCTCTAGCTCGAGCACCAGGGATGCACGACCATCTCGCACCGGAGTCGTGCCCATGGAGCGACCGTCATAGATTGCTTCGACGCTTCCCGACGGAACGGGCCCAACGGTGGACATGACCGCCAGCTCCAACGGCTTGCCGCGCGCGGTCTCGGGGGTCGGCGCCTCATCCAGCGTGAGATTGACCTCAGTGGTGCGGAGAATCGGCGCCTCCGTCTCCGCTGGTGACAGGGTTCTGGTACCGGGAAAGCGAGCCACTAGCTGCGCTGCACCTGGTGCGCCCAGGCTGGTTGTCGGAACCAGGAATTGCGCCCGCTGCCCCAAACTGACTCCGACTTGCCCCAATTTGGTCTCTTCGCCGCTAAATTCCTTAAGGAAAAGCTCAAGCTGAACTTTTTGTGGTTCGAGGCCGAGGTCTGTGTCCGATCGTGTGGCAACCCAAACCGAGTGCTGTTCCCGTTCGAGCGCCAACGTCGCGGGCATTGGCTGAAAGCGAAGGGCAAGGGGAGTGCGTGATTTGTCGACCTCGACCTGCTTCGTCAGCGAGTCGTAGTCCGCGTCGCCGTCGAACGTGAGTTGGAGCTTGGTGTCATCGTTCAACTCCACAATCCTCAGGCAAAACGTACCTTCCGCAGAGGTGTCGAGGATGAACTCACCGAGCGAGCGGTGGAGCGCCGTGAGTGGAGTGTTTCCGCAAACCGTTGCCGCGGGCAACCTGGATGGCGCCGGATCGAGGCGCAGACGGACGTGGGCCTTTCCGATCGGGCGGCCTGTGTCATCGGTGAGTCGCGATCTCAGCTCCACTCCGGATTCCGCTGGGATGAGCCGGGCTTCGAGCGACGCGGTCCCACGGATGCGCACCTTCACCGCGCGTGCAGGGCTGGGTGCGAGCCAGCAGACGACGCAAACGACTACGCCGAGCCACCACAGCGGACGAGTTGAGCCATGGCGTGAGAGAAGAGCTTGCGCGCGCCGCTCCACTCCAGTCTTCAGCCTAGCCGTGAGCTGACGCGCGCCCCGACGTTGGGTGCTTCGAGTCGTCTGGCTTTCGAACCAGCTGTGCACGACTCAGCCTACACCAATGCGGGAGCGACCCAAGGACATCAACGCGCTTGCCTTGAACAGATGACCGGATGCGTCGTCCAACCAGAACCGGCGTCCCCCCACCCCCACAGTGCACTCGATGTCCGCGCCTCTCTCCTGCTCCGCTTCCGCGACTTTTAGAACGTCCTCCCCCCGTGCTCGTCGAAGCGCGTGCGGGCGAATGGCGGGATACTCGGTGCGGAAAAGTGGTCAGACGCGAGACGCAGCGGGGGTTCATGTCGAGGATCCAAGGTGAGAGGCGGCGTGATAGTCTCGAGGGGAATGACTCTGTGGTTCGCCCGAGTGTGGCCTTGGCTGCTGTGCCTCTCGTTGGTGTTGACCACCAGCACGCACGCGTTCGCCGAAGACAAGGTCGACAAGCTCGCGGCGCAACTCAAAGGCAGCGACGACTTTCGCGTGCGTACCCAGGCCGCGCTGGCGCTTGGCGCGACCAAGGACAAGCGCGCGATCGATCCGTTGTGCAGTGGACTCGATGACGACAACACCACCGTGCGCGCCGCCGCCGCGGCTGCCCTGGGCAAGCTGAAGAAAGGCGGGGTGGAGTGCCTCGAAGGCCGACTAAAGAAGGAGAGTTCCTCCTCGGTGAAGTCGGTCATCAAGAAATCGATCAAGAAGATCAAGAAGGCACTCAAGAAAGGCGGTGGGGAAATCACCGCGGATACGAAGTTCTACGTTGCGCTGGAGATCAAGAACAGCGGCGACGGCTCCGACGATCTCGTCGAGAGCGAGGTGCGCGGTGGCCTCGTGAAGAAGCTGGGCAAGCTTGATGGGTTTGTCGTCGCGCCCTCCGATGAGAAGCTGAGCGACGCGAAGAAGCTGCTCAAGAAGCACAAAGAGGTCGACGGCTTCTACCTCATGGCCAAGGCCAAGTTGACGTACTCGGGCGGCACCATGAAAGTGAAGGTGTCGGTCAGCGTCTTCACCTATCCGAACAAGGCGCTCAAAGGCAGCTACAGCGTCACCGTCGGCTTCCCTGACGTGGAGGAAGACGACAAGAGCGCTCAGAAAGAGCTGCTGGGCGAGGCTGGACGCAGCGCTGCGGAAAAGTTCGCGGACAACGCCGACCGCTTCAAGTAGTGCCCCGCGTGGAAACAAATCGCCCGCTGCGTTCGCGGGCTTCGGCGCCGCGTGCTTACGCAACTCCTTCATGAGGTCCCGCCCGCTGAGCGGTTTGGCGATGGCTTTGACGAAAGCTTAGTTGCTCGGTCGGGGGGACTACCCGTACGCTATTCGCTGCCGAGTTGTAGCTTGGTACTCACATGCCCGCGAGAGAACGGGACGAGGAGTCAGCATGTCCGGCGGTCGCCACCAACGAAGCTTCAAGAACTACCTGCTGGATCCGCATTTCCAGCTGAAATACACCGGCTACCTGGTGCTGATCGCGATCGCGCTGTCAGCGGCGCTGGGCATCATCCTGTGGCGCACCAGTGACGCGGTCATCAGCCAGAGCCAGAAGAGCGTGGCGCTCGGCGAAGAGGTGGTGAAGCGCGGTCGCGACGTAGTCGACGAGAGCAAGAAGGTCAGCCAAGTCGTCAAGATGAACATCGTGAAGGACCCGGACTACAAGGACAATCCGGCGCTCCGCGATGCCTTTGACGAGGACGCCAAGAAGCAAGACGAGCGGCTCAATCAGCAGCAGTCAGATCTCGAAGCACAGGCTTCACGCCTCAAGGAGCAATCCACGCAGCTCGCACAGCAGCGCAGCACGATGGCTTGGGCTCTGGGTGGCGTGTTGATTGCATTGGTGTTGTTGATCGGTCTAGCGGGCATCATCGTGACTCATCGCGTGGCCGGTCCAATCTTCAAGATGAAGCGTCAGCTGCGCGAGGTTGGAGAGGGAAACCTCAAGATCCCCAGTGCCCTGCGGAAAGGTGACGAGCTGGTGCACTTCTTCGAGACCTTTGCGGACATGGTTCGAAACCTACGCCAGCGCCAAGAAGACGAAATCGCCATGCTGGACCAGGCCCTCGAAAGCCTGCGTGGCAAGGCCTCCGACGAGGACCTCAAGCCCCTCGAAGACTTGCGCAAAGAGATGCAGGACGCACTCGGCTGAGACAGCCCTACGCCAGGTCCGGACATCCTTTTACGCATTTTTGGGGGGCGAGGCGCTCCCTCAGAAGGCTGCCGGCACGTATTCCACGCTGGCTCCTGACACGCCAAAGGTGACGCTCGCGACGTCGAAGCGTAGGCGCTTCGCACTTGGATCCATACGGTAACGTCGGTTCCAGAGTCGCTGCCCGGCTCGCCGGATGCGCTCGCGCTTCTTCCAGTCGACCGAAGAGAGTCCGCGGGTCCATGCGGTTTCCCCGCGGGTGCGTACTTCGACAACGACGATCAACTCGTGCCGTCGAGCGACGATGTCTATCTCGAGACGGCCAACATGGAGGTTCGTGGCGACAATTTGAAACCCCGCGCGCCGCAGATGCTCAGCCACTAGCCGCTCCGCCTCGCGCCAAAGC
>JBFXBK010000357.1:0-9492 GCA_050183255.1 Polyangiaceae bacterium
GTGTCACTGTTTCGCGATTGAGCGCCGCTGCCCATCACTCGGTCGGCTGCACTGAGGGGCGAAAGTTCCGAACCGAGCGAGACAGGCGCTGTGGCAGGTCGAGCGGCCTGTTAGAATTCGCGCATGGGTTTGCCTTCACACACGCCTCCGTCGAGCCGCGTTTCGCTCTCGAAGCGGACCACTTCTACCCTCGTTTTGCTCCTGAGCATCGCCGCAGCGGGTGCTTTTGCCGCCTGCGGAAGTGACAGCGGTTCCACGGTTGGAGGCGGCAACACGCTCAACGGTGGTAGCGGAGGGCAGAGCGACGGTGGGCCAGGCGGCAGCGCGGGTGATGGGGGCACTGCCGGTAGCTTGAACCTCGACTCCAGTTCGCCGTTGACGTTGTCCATCGAGCCCCAGAACCCGGTGTTGAACGTCAGCGGGAGCCCAGCCAGTCAAGGTTTCACCGCCAAGCTCAGCGACGGCACCAGCGCGACCGCTAACTGGCTGCTGGACGACGTGGTGCTCGGCACAATCGACGCCACCGGTACCTTCACGTCCGGTGGTTTCATCGCTGGCTCCGTCGGGGTCACCGCTCGCGTTGGTGACCTCGAAGCGTCGACCACGCTGCGCGTGGTCGTGGACATCACGGACAACGCCGCAGGGGTGCCTGATACGGATCGCGGCCTACTAGACGCCGGTGGCGGGGCCGACTCAGCGTTCAAGTGGCTGTATCCGTACGACAAGACCATATTTCCGCGAGGACTCAGCGGACCTGAGATGCAGTTCGGTGGAAGCGCTGCCGACGCCATGCGCGTCGAGGTGAGCTTCTCGGACTTCAGCTACGTGGGCTACTTTGGAGCTTCGAACCCGAACCGCGTGACACTGCCCCCGAATGTCTGGGAAGCGATCACCAAGAGCGCGGGCGCTGGGGTCGACGTCCAGGTCAAAGCCAGCAAGCTGAGCGCCGGCGCGGCGACTGGACCCGTGAATGAAGACTGGCGAATCGCCCAAGGGTCCCTGAAGGGCATCATCTACTACAACACCTACCGCTCGGCTTCGACCAACACCGGTGCGGTCATGCGTGTGCGCCCCGGCGGAGCGGCGGAGGTGATGATTGGCCAGTGCACCGTCTGTCACTCGGTCAGCTCGCAAGGCAATGTGCTGGTCGGTGGCTTGAACTGGGGCAACGGTAATCCGCTCGACTCCGGTAGCTTCGACCTGACTCCCGACGGAAACGCAACCCCGCGATATACGGACGACGACGGTCGCAAGCTGGCCTTTGGTGGCTTGACGCCGGATGGGGCGCTGATGCTGTCCAACGGCGTCCCCACCAGCGGCCCTGCAATTCGCGGCCTCTCTGGCGACTATCCGTCGCGGCTCTACGACACGAAGACCGGCGCTCAAGTCTCTGCGCCCACGTTCGAGAGCCAGGTGCAGTACGCCATGACGCCTGCGTTTGCGCCCGATTCCACGAAGGTTGCGTTCAGCTGGCACGAGCAGAACGCGGGGAAGACGCTCGCGGTGATGAGCTTCGACGGCACGCAGACGCCGCCGGTCTTTGGCACTCCAAGTCCAGTCGTCTCGAGCAGCCAAGTCGTTGGCTGGCCGAGTTTCACGCCGGACTCACAGGCCGTGCTGTTCCACGAGGGAGACGCCTATGACACGGGCAACGCCAACACCCATGCTTTTGCCGAGATCCGCTTGGTTGACTTGCAGAGCCAAGCCGTGAGCGCTCTGTCGGCATTGAACGGCTACGAGCCGAGCGGCGCCTCCTACTTGCCCTACGGCGAAACCGAGGAGGGGCGCTTGAACTACGAGCCGACGGTGCTCCCTGTACCCGTGGGGGGTTACTACTGGGTGGTGTTCACGAGTCGGCGTGCGTACGGAAACATCGTGGCACCTGGCGGTACCGAACCCGGCGGTGACAACAAGTGGGGCACCAACGACGCCAATGGCGAGACGCCTTCGCCGCGCAAGAAGCTGTGGATCGCTGCGGTGGACATCGACTACCAGGGCAAGCTCGACCCAAGTCACCCTGCGTTCTACCTGCCAGGTCAGGAGCTTTCCGCGGGGAATATGCGCGCGTTCACTGCGCTGGAACCCTGCAAAGCGGAAGGCGCGTCCTGCGAGTCGGGCGCTGAGTGCTGCGACGGATTCTGCCGTCAGGCGGGGAGCGACGACGCGGGGGCACCGGTTTTTCAGTGCGTCCCGCCTCCCACCGGCTGTTCCAACGAAGACGAGAGCTGCACCACCGCCGCCGATTGCTGCGGTGTGTCTTCTGGCTACCTGTGCATCAACGGGCGCTGCGCACGTCCAACGCCCCACTGAGGCGCCTCAAGCAGCAGGCGCTCAAGCAGCAGGCGCCTCAAGCAGCCCTGCGCGCCCGCAGCTGACCAGCGATCCAGCGCAGCAGCTCTGCCGACTCATCCCAGCCGATGCAGCCGTCAGTGATGGAGACGCCGTATTCTAGCTTGCTCTTGTCACCGCTCCACTTCTGATTGCCTGCGCGCAAGTTCGACTCAATCAAGAGCCCGAGGATCGCGCGCTGCCCAAGCGCAAACTGGCGCACGACGTCTTTGCAGACTCGGCCCTGACGGCGGTAGTCCTTGCCCGAGTTGCCGTGAGAGCTGTCGACCATCACCGCACGAGTCAGTTCGGGCGCGACCTCGGCGACTGCAGCTTGCGCCTCCTCGATATCTTCCGTGTGGTAATTGGGGCGCGGTCCTCCACGCAGCACCACGTGGCGATCCGGGTTGCCGCGGGTCTTTACCACGCTAGTCAGGCCGTCGTCGTTGATACCCAGGAACGCATGGGAGTGCCCAGCAGAGATCAACGCGTTCACTGCAGGGCTGAGGCTGCCATCGGTGCCATTCTTGAAGCCGACGGGCATCGACAAGCCGCTGGCCATCTCACGGTGCGTCTGGCTCTCCGTCGTGCGTGCGCCGATGCTCGCCCAGCTCAATAGATCCGCGAGGTAATGCGGGGTGATCGGGTCGAGCGCCTCGCTGGCGCAGGGCACGCCGAGCTCGTTGATCGCCAGCACGGTTTCGCGGGCCCGTAGCAGGCCACTGCCGATGTCACAGCTTCCATCGAGGTGGGGGTCGTTGATCAGACCCTTCCAGCCGATTGTCGTGCGCGGCTTCTCGAAGTACGTGCGCATCACGATCACGGCAACGTCCCTGAGTTCCTCACGCAGCTCCGCGAGCCGACCCGCGTACTCGTACGCCGCCTTCTGATCGTGAATGGAGCAGGGGCCGACGATCAGCAGCATGCGATCGCGATCTTCCCCTCGCAGCAGCGCCTTGATTTCCGCCCGTGTGCGCAACACCAGCTCTTCGGCGCGCTCGCTGAGCGGGCAGCTTTGCTTCGCGCTCAGCGGGGTGAGCAGGGGCTCGAAGCCTTGTAGGTTGCTGTTTTCGACTCGATTGCTCATGGCGTCCTCGTGTTTGGCCCGGCCCCGGGGTCGCTCGCACAAAGCTGAACGGCCCCAGGGTTTCCCGGGGCCGTGTGCTCATCTCAGTATCGAACTCAAGACGGAGAGCGGCGCGCCCCGGGATTGCTCCCGAAGTAAAAAAAGCGCCAAAAATAGACTCGCCCGTTCATCAGTGGCTGCACTTTACTGCGCTCCGAGCCAGAGGTCAAACGCCAGCGCAAAACGTCACCTTGGCGGTAGGTCTCCAGGCGAAACACCGCGCCTCCCCCCCAAACTCCGCTGAGGCCGATCCAGCTCAGGATCGGGGGGTGAGGATCGCTCGAGAGCACCCGTGCTCAGTCCTAGCGCCGTGCTCAAAAGCAAAACGCCGAGCGACCGCGCCCGGCGTTTATTGCCTTGTGGAAATTTATCCGTTAGCCCAGCGTGCGGCGTTCAGCCCCAAACCGGAGTCAGCCAGCTCTTGCGATTGTCGACGCGTCCGCGGCACACATCGAGGAAGTGCTTCTGCAGCTTCTTCGTGATCTCGCCCACGCCGCCGCCGCCGATCTTGCGCCGGTCGACGGAGTTGACGGGAGTCACCTGAGCGCCGGTGCCGCACAGGAACATCTCGTCGGCGAAGTAGAGCTCCGAGCGACCCAGGGGGCGCTCGTGGAACTTGAGGCCGAGATCTTCCGTGGCGAGGGTGATCAAGCTGCGGCGCGTGATGCCGTCCAGGTTGTTCTCCGTGCTGGGCGGGCTGAAGAGCGTTCCGTCGCGCACGATGAAGATGTGCTCCGCGCTGCCCTCGCTGACGAAGCCCGTTTCCGTGAGGAAGATAGCTTCGTCGTAGCCATTGTCCTTCGCTTCACGCCGAGCCAGCGCGCTGTTCAGGTACGCGCCAGTCGACTTGAGTCGAGAGGGAATGGCGTTGTCCTGCACGCGGCGCCACGACGAGATGCAGACGTCGATCGCGTCTTTGTCGATGTAGCGGTTCAGCGGCAGGCAGTAGACGATGAAGCTCGTGTCGTCCTCGAGCAGCACCGGTGTCAGCTGGGTCGAGTTGTGAATGGCCAGTGGGCGGAGGTAGATGTCCTGGTGGATTTCGTTGCGGCGTAGGACCTCCAGCAGGATCTCTCCTGTCGCTTGGTCGTCGCCAGGCAACTTGAGATAGAGGACGTTCGCGGCGTCTCGCAGGCGCTTGATGTGCGCATCGAGACGGAACACGTAGACCTGCTTCTCATCGTCACCGAGATAGCCCCGCACACCGCCGAAACAGCCCAAGCCGTAGTTCAAGGCTTTGGAACGAACGCTGACGGTTGCTTCAGCGTCGTCCACATACTTTCCGTCGATGTAGGTGATCATGGCGGCGCGAGCTTGCCAGATCCCCCTGGGCATTCAACGCGAAAGCCGCTGACTTGGCGAACTCCCGCGGCGATCCTGAGGGCAACGCGTGTATCCTCGCGTGCGATGGTGCAGGGAACGCAGCGCGTCGCTTTGGCTTTGGGTCTGCTTGGGCTTGGCTTGGTCACGGGATGCGGCGGCGCGGCGCCCGCGCCAGCGGAACCGCCAACCAACGATCTGCAGGAGCTCGAGCGGCGCCTGGAAGAGCATCAGTCGGAGCTCGAAGCGCGCTTTGGTAGCTTGAGTCAGAAGGACAAAGGGACGGCTGCACCCGAAGCGCCGGAAGCTCCGATGGGGGACGCGAGCGGCGAGGGGACTGAACCCGCGGTGGAGCCGGCGCCGCCTCCCGCGGTACCGGCCGCCGAGTCGGTGGAGATGGATGAAGAGTCTGAGTCCGGGGGCGACCGCCGCGAGCTGAGCGCTTGCGATGTTGGCTGCCAGGCGCTGGACGGCATGCGGCGCGCGGCCGCGCGAATCTGTGAAGTCGCCGGGACGACCAGTGATCCTTGCACGCGCGCGCGCTCCCGCGTGGGCAGGGCCGAAGAGCGCGTGACAGGGGCTGGCTGCAGCTGCGAGTGAAGGCAGCGCCGCGAGTGACTTGGGTGTTCCGCGTGGATGTGCGCTTCGCCGACTCGTCTCCAAGATGTCACGAGCGAACCGGGACTCGCTCGCGTACAGCTCGCGGGTTCGGTGCCCCTGAGTGTCTGAATTGCACACGGCAATGAGCCGAAGCGATGCTGACGCTGCGCCGACCACCCCCATTCCTCGGTTGACTGACCGACAGGCGCGCTGAGGCCTGGCACACCGTTATCGCCTGAAGTGATTTCGCGCCCGCTAGGTGCGAACGAACAACCTTGCTTGGAAACAGTGAACCGCGCGAATTCGCGTGCAGAAAGGCGCCAACACGCAGCACAGGTCCTGCGGGCCTACGGCGTCCATTCACCCACCTGGTTGACCACCTGTAGGACAATCCTGATTCACGGCGCGGGCGTTTCGTTTTCGATGTAGTAGCCTGCTCCTCGCATGCTTCTCCCTCCACTTTCCCGTATTGCAATGCTCTCTTCAAACCGCATGTCTTCTCGTCGCTTGTTCAGTTCGGTGCTGGTGCTTGGAGCGCTCAGCCTGGTCTCCGTGAGTGGCAGCGCACAGACCCCTGCGGAAATTCAGCAGGCGCGCACTCTGTACAGCCAAGGGCTCACTCAGGAGGCCGCTAGCGACTGGGCCGGCGCTTTGGCGTCGTTCGAAAAGGTCGCGCGCATCCGCATGACGCCCCAGGTCCGGTTTCACATTGCACGTTGCAAAGAGAAGCTCGGACGTCTGAATGAAGCACTCGGTGGGTATCGCCTCGCTGAGCACGAAGCCAGCACGACGGATGGCGTCCCTGATAGCGTTTTGTCCGAAGTGCGCGCTGCACGGGAAGAGCTAGAGAAGCGCGTCCCCCGTCTGATCATCGAACGGGGCGAAGGCGCGGAGTCAGCGAAGATCGCCCTGGATGGCGTCGAGCTTGGCCAGGCCCAGATCGGGCGCGAGGTGAACGTCGACCCCGGACCGCACCTGATCAAAGTGACCCTGCCAGATGGGCGGCGCTTCGAGCGCACCGTGCAGGTCAAAGAAGGTGAGCAGGACCAGGTGATGCTCGACGTCCCTCCTGACTTGCAGCCGCTCGCCAAGGATGACGACGAGCCCAAGGCGGAAGGTGACGATGACACTCACGCCGCTGCGTTCGACTCGAAGGACGGCTTGCCCCCGTCTGGCGGCAGCCCGATGCCCTGGATCATCGGCGGCTTGGGCGTCGCGAGCCTGGCGGCCAGCGGCGTCTTTTTCATCCTGCGCAACCAGGCGAACTCGGACTTGGACTCCGAGTGCATCAACGATGTTTGCCCCGACACCCTCGAGGACACACAAAGCCGCGGGGAAAGCTATTCGATGCTGACGGGTGTGACGCTTGGCATCGGCATCGTCGGCGTGAGCGTCGCAGCGATTTGGCTCCTGACGGGTTCATCAGGCAGTGAGCCCAAAGCAGCCAGCGTGAAGCACCTGCGTTTCGACGTTGGCTTCGACCCGCGGCAACCGTCCGTCGGTCTGGCTGGTCACTTCTAAGCGCATGCGCTTCCAGGGCAAGCGCGCCGTCGTCACTGGCGCGGCGAGTGGCATCGGTCAAGCATGCGTCGAGCTGTTGATCGCTGAAGGCGCGCGCGTGATGGCGCTGGACCGAGCGGAGTTTGCGAGCGGCGCCGAGCTAAGTGCCGCGTGCGACGTGAGCGACGCCCAGGCCGTGAGGGCAAGCTTTCAGCGTGCGCTCGAGACATTCGGCGGCTTGGATGTGTGCATCGCCAACGCGGGCATTCTTGGCAGCCTCGCGATGCTCGAGGATCTGAGCGCGACTGACTGGCTCGACGTGTTACGCGTAAACGTCGTGGGCACATTCAACTGTGTGCAGCAGTCTTCAGTTGCCATGCGGAAACAAGGCGGTGGCGCCATCGTGTGTACCGCGAGCGTGGCCGGATTGCGTTCCGGCGCGGGGCCAATTCCTTACAGCGCGAGCAAGGCCGCCGTGATCAATTTGGTGCAGACTTCGGCGCAGCAGCTTGCCGGGAGCGGCGTGCGGGTGAACGCGGTGTGCCCAGGGCTGGTCGAGACGGGGATGACACGAACGGTCTTTGAGCTGGCACGGGCTCGCGGCAGCGAGGGCAAGATTGGCCAGCTGAATCCGCTCCGGCGCGCTGGGCAGCCTCGAGAAATCGCGCAGGTGGCGCTTTTCTTGGCTTCTGACGCGAGCAGCTACCTGAATGGTCAGGCGATCGCCGTCGACGGCGGACTCAGTTCCAGCCTGCCTGTCGTGCCCGGACGCTTCATGTGACGTAGACTCCTTGCGACCCGGCCAGGCCGCGCGCGGCGGCTCGTCTGCGTCAGGGAGTGTGAGCATTGGGGCGCTGGCAAGATTGCGTGAGGGCAGTCGAGCGATCGTTATTGGTCTGGGGCTCGGTCCTGCTGGCTGGCTGCGGGGCTCCGGTGCTGAGCCAAGACGGGCAGCTTGTGTTCTCCGAAGGGGGCCAACGCGGCGCCACGGTGCTGACCGCGAATGGGGTGCAGTTCATCGATCGCAGTGAGCCGCCGCAACCCGTGCGTCGCACCAGCGCCTTCGAACCCTGGGAGCCTCCGACTGGCTTCCTGCTGCCAGCGAACGGTGTGCTGACTCGGCGCTCGAAGCCGATCAGCGTCGCCGGGCGCGGGGTTAGCTTCGTGGTGCGCACGAGCGACGTGTACGCACCCACGTGGGGGGGCGAGCTCCTGCTGCGCGTCGATGTCGTCGTTCCAGCGCGGGCCTTCCCCCAGCTCGGAGCCGAGTTGCGTTCTCCTACGGAAATGATCTTGGTGGTGGACTTCAGCAATCCAGAAGCGCTGGATCTAGTCTACACGGCGCTCGAGGAGCTGGGAGCAAGGGACCGTGTGATGGTGCTGGACGCGCGTCGCAATCAGCGCCTGGTGCCACTCTTGCCTGGCACCCATCGCGCCCTGATCGCAGGAGCTGTCGAGCAGAACTTGGCGCATCCACACCCGGCGCGAGGCGCTCTCTATGCAGCCTTGGAAACCGCGCGGAAAGAGCTGCGGGGGAAAGGCAAACGTGGACGGGTGCTCCTGATCAGCGACGGCATCGGCTTTGCAGATACGCGCGGTGGTATCCCAGAGCGCGCGCTCTCGGAGTTGCGGCGCGAGCTGGCGGACCGGGTGCTCGTGGTCGCCGCGGATGAGCACGCTCAGTTTCCGGGGGACGCGGCCGCGGTGCGTGGTGGTCTCGAGCAGCGCCTTGACGCCCTCGTCGACTGGTTGCCGCCGCCAGGTCCGGTGGTGATCCGTGATCTCACGCTCGAGCTGACCTCCGCACCGGCTCCTTTGCGTATCCTCGAGGCATCGGGGGCGGACGTGGAGTGGGGGCTGGAAGCCGACCGGCTCCCGCTGGGGGATTTCAATCTTGGTGAGTCGCGTACAGAGGTGCTCCGGGTGGCGATACCTGAGTGGCACGAGGGGCAGCCGCTGACCGTCAGGCTCAAGGCGGACTACCGTGTGGAAGGCCTCTCGAAGCACTCGCGTTCGAGCCTGAACTTGGGGCTCCGCTACAGTCAGGACATCGAGCTGCTCGCCAACGAGCGCAACGGTGATGTCATCGCCTACGCGTCAGGCCTTGCGATGGTTCGGCGCCTGGAGCGTGTGTTCCAGGGTAGTGACGTGGACCGTCTAGGGGGCCTCAAGGGAATCGTCGAGTGGCAGGCGAAGTCGCTACAGAAGATGGCGCGCGTCAGCCGTGATCCGAGCCTTGCGCAGCAAGCCGAGGTGCTGGAAACCTTGCTTGAAGCCACGCGATAATGGGACGGAAACCAGACCGCAAAAGCCCGGAGAAGGCGTGAGGGCGGGGCTGGCTTTGATCTACGGAAAAGCACTGGCTGAGCTCTGCGACCTACTCTTGACGACGTGGGACTACGTTGACCCCATCAAAAACTTCTCGTTCTGCTGGAGCGTGACAGCGCCAGCGATCCAAACTAACGAGTCCTTGTGCGTCCCTCGCGAGAGGTCGTTCACCTTATCTCGAGCCCGCTTCGAACCGTCACAACTCGACGGGATGATCCGTACATGTCTAGTTCTTCTCGTCTGATCGCCGCTTTGCTTGGCCTCACCGTCGCGGCTTGCACCCTCGAACG
>JBFXBK010000358.1:0-9459 GCA_050183255.1 Polyangiaceae bacterium
TCGGAGGCGTAGTACCTCCGGTGTGGGTGACTAACGGCGTTCCGAACGTGGCCTGCGTCGGCGTAAACCAGCGATCCCACGACCGGAGACTTGGAGAGTTGCTTGACCAGACTTCCGAACGTGCCGGGGCCCGCGTTCATCTCTTCACCCAAAAGCAACTGGTGCAGAAACCACAGCCGACGTGCATACGCGTGGTATGCGTCGTTCAGCGTGTCGGCCAAAACGGCGTAAGAGGCGCGCACCAGAGGTTCTGCGGCGGCACCCGTGCGCCGATACTCTTGGGCGCTTCGACACTTCTCCAGACGCACCGCGTACTCGTCGAGAGCCTTCATGAAGTCTAGCGTCGGGGCCAGGGAGCGCATCGCGATCGCTCCAACAGCAACCACATTTCGCTGTAGCAGCAGATGGCAGTTCGGGACCGCAGCTTCTGCTCGCGCCAGCAACCGATAGATCCGCCTCGCCCGAGGTGAAAGCACCGCATACAGCTCCTTCAGACGCCGCGTGATATCGCGGTCATCCATCTGACTAAAGGCATTCCACCCATGCGCGACCGCTTCTTCAAGGAAACGGTCGCCATGGGTCTTCCGCATGGCTTCGACCCTCCGTCGTGCTAGCAGGCCGATCTCTTCGATCATTGAGTCAGGCTTGCTTGCGAGTTCCTTGTTCTCGGGTAGGCCGACACGCAGCAGGCCCGTCACCTCTTCAAGATTCATGGCGTCTTTCCTTCCCCGTCGCTCGCGGATCGCCACGCCTCAACCCGCCTGTGACTTGTTCGGCAAATGTAGCCATACTGAACGAGTGTGCAACCGCATGACACGGCCTCCGGACCTAAGCTTTCGATTCTAGGAGGAATTCCCGCGAGTCGCCGGAGACTTGGGTGCTGCGATACCGAGTTTGCACGGCGATGTGCGCGTCACCGCAACGCCACGCTGACGCGCCGGATGTCGCGGGGGCGAGGGCCGGCTCAGCCAGCCGCCCTGGGTGGTACCCATCAAAACCGTGGAGCCGGCGTAACCACGTCACGAGCGGAGTCAACCCCTTGACTCGAGTTTTGCGGCGCATCGCTAGCTTTCTCGGGTCATTTCCGAGCGGTAGCGATCTGCGGCAATTTTTCGCGGGCAAAGCTGCCACGAGGCAATCGAGTGCTAAACTCGACTGATGGTTGGCGAGTACCCTTTGGTTTGCCCTGGATGTTTCTGTGTCACGCCCAGTCCAGAAGACTGGTGCGCGGCAATCGAGCGCGTCACGCGGCCACATCAAGTCCAGCATCTGCTGACACCGACTCCTGCCTACGCTTTGCCGCGCGGCTATTCGTCCGCTGGCGCGGTCGCTGACTACTTACGTGGGGAGTTTCACCGCGGAGCACTCGCCTACATCGCAGATCCAGAAGGCTGCGACCTCTGGGGTCCGCCGCACGCAACCCTGCTACGTGGTGGCGGAGACTGCGACGATCTCTCTGCGCTCGCGCTTTCGCTGCTCCACGCAATGGGTGTCAACTCGGACATGATCGTCGGGATGTCTTGCCATCGGGGTCGGTGCCTTGGGCACGCGTGGGTAGAAGGCCACGATGAGGGCGGCTACTTCGTGCTCGAAGCGACCTCCGGACGGCTCCTTAGAGTTAGGCCGCACACATACCGCGCTCACTACCAGCTGCGTCCCGGTCGTTGCTCCGATCTGCGTGACCGCCGCACCATTCACGCAGCTCGGGTTCTCCGCCAACGAGCGGCGGCGGCTCAACCGCGACAGTGGCGAGCAATGGAGTTGTTCGCTCGATGACGACGATGAACTCAAACATGCTGGTCATCAACGTTCGCAATACCAGTGGACGCGGGTGCAACTGCGGCAGCTGGATCCACCACTACAGGCGCTTCTCAGGTTCTACGCGCCAGGTGTGTGCAGCACTGGGTTGCGGAAGGCAAGCGAGCGTCGGCGCCCACGTGCAGATCGTTGATCGACGCTCGTCCCGCGCGTGGGGGATCGTCCCGCTGTGCGTCAGCTGCAACCACAGCACGAGGCTGGATAGGTTCTGGTTGAAGAACGACGTCGCCGTCGTTCCCGCCAATACGCGGCAGACCGGTTGCAGCCTGAGCTAGCCCGATCCGCTATTCCGACCCAGCTGCCACTTCTCCAGGGAACAGGCTACTCAACAACCGTTTCCGCGTCCTCTTCGGTGTGTGCTGGCAATAGTCGAGGCTCGTCCGCTTTGATAGGATTCCCTTCGGGCAATGCTCCGGGCGGAAATACATCTCTTAGACGCTGCGGGGCGGACAGCTGAAGCGTCACCGACGCGCCCCGTCCGACTAGGTCCGATATGACCTCGACCGCGTTTCGAAGCACTGGCATGGCATCCTCCGGCGACTCGGCTTCCCGCGCCAGTAGCCGCAGCTCGCGCTGCGATGAAGTCTCGTGCACCTGTATCGCTAGCGCGGTCCTCTGCTTCTCGAGCTCCAGCTCCTGAGCTCTCAGCTGAGCGAGCTTGTGCTCTTCCTGAAGCGCCTTGGCTTCTTCCTGCCGGGCCTTTGCTGCTTCCTGTTCAGCCTTGGCGACCTCCTGACGTACTCGATGTGACTCCTGCTCGACTTTCGAGTCTTCCTGACGAAGCTTCGCGCGCTCCGTCCCCAGCGTGATGAGCTTCCCCAAGAGATGCATCACACCATAGCCCACCGCCGCCGCTGTACCGACGTCTTTGACAACGTCAGCGATCTCCACGAAGACAGAACCGGGTTCGATGAGAGTAATCGCTACCGGACGCTTTGACACTCGAAGCGCCGGTTGCTCGAATGCCTGATGAAGTTCCGCGAATGACCGGGAGAGTCCCTGGCTGGACGCAGAATCTGGAAGCCTGATCGCGAAGTATTCTTGCGGGTCTTCTGGTAGATACGCTTCCAGGAACTCGAGCACATGCTCAGCCTTCCATCGGATGTCACGAACGGCATCCGAAAGAGCCGAAACGTCCTTCTGCGGAATGACCGTGCTACCTCGTACGAAGGCCGGATCTCTCAGCAGCTTCGTGGCTGCCTTCCCAAGGCCCGGGACATCTTCGACGAGACGGAGAGCCCTCTCAACGACGCTCCTGTTGCGGAACTCTGCCTTATCGTTGCTGACACCCGTGATATCCGGCGTTAGTCCGTCTACACACTCGCGCAGCAAAACACGAACCTCTCGAAGGCGCATCCGTCGATGCTAGACGCTTGCTCGGCGACGGGAAACTAGAAGCGCTCACCCCATCGCCGAAGCGTCCCAGAACGTGGCCCCAACGCCGTTTGAGCTCACCCAGCGCCACACGGATCCGCCGTTGCTCAGCCTCAGCTGCAACTCCAAATCGCAGTCGAACTCGACCACATAGACGCCATCTGTTACTCGCCAACCAACGACGCCTGGGGCGAGCTGCTCTGGTTTGGGAAGGTCCGGTCTGGTGTCGTCCATCTCCAGCATGCCGGGGTGTCGGATGCTGTGGGACGCGGTTGCGGCGTTTCGACCGAGGAGTCTGCTGAGCCGCGCGGAATTAGAACCCCAAAGACCGCAACAGCCTGCCTAACCGGACGATAGGTGGGCAACAATGCGACACAGCGACTATCGCGGCGTCAGCTGGGATGCGGACGTGCGCCTCTGGAAGGCCAGCATCACTCAGTTCGATCGCCAGGAGGATCTCGGCTGGTTTGAACGCGAGAAGGACGCGGCGATCCGCCATGACCGCGTCGCGCGCTTCCTTCAATACGACGAGTGTGACCTGAACTTCCCTGAGATCCACGCGTCACCGCTCGACCCAAAACGAGTCCGCCAGGAGCTTCGGCTCCAGCCGTCACGTGCACCGACAAGTCGCTACGACGGGGTGTTCCGCGCAAGCGACCTCAGGCACTGGCACGCCGAGATCTACTTGAGCAAGTCGAGCCGATGGCTTGGGCTGTGGCCGACCGAGCGTCTCGCCGCGCACGCCGTTGATCGGGCCGCTCGGTACTACCTGGGCCCGGGCGCAAACCTCAATCTGACGTATCCGGCCGAGTGTCCCGAACCCGCAAATGCCGAGGCTTTGCAGCGAGAAGCGGAGCGTTTGAGCAAAAGAGAGGGCGAAGGCCGATTTCCGAGCAACTGGAACCCACCCTGGTCGAAGTGAGGTCGCTGCCGGGTGGACGCCTTCGAGCGCCCAGTTGCGGCTACCCTGCGCCGAGGTTCCATGCAGATCTCCGTTTCTCTCAGCTTTGACGGTCAAGTGACGCTTCCCTGCGAGTCCGTCCAGGGGCGCGAAGCGGTTGGAGAACCCACCCGGCTCACGGTCGTCTGCTACTCCGACGAGCCGCTGGATCCGGCGTCACGCTTGGACACCGCGGTCGCGCTCTACGTCCAGAACGACCACTCAGAACGCACCATCGTTGGCGTCGTCCGACGCATCGCGCGCGTAGCCAGGTGGCGTCCTGGAGTCGAACAGTCCGAGCGCGCATACCGGTATCGCGTGACGCTGGAGTCGGCGATGGGCCGGCTCGAGCACACTCGCCAGTGTCGGGTGTTCCAGGAGTTGTCGCTGCTCGAGATTGCCAAGCAAGTGCTCGTTGCCGGCGGTTGGGATCCAAGCCGCATCGAAGACCAGTGCGCTCAGACCTACGCACCGCTCGACTACGTCGTTCAGTACGACGAGTCGGACCTCAGGTTCTTTCGGCGCATCTGTGAGCGAGCGGGCTTCTACGCTCACCTCACGACGGACGGAGACCCCGCTGAAGAGCGCTGCATCCTGAGCGACACCTCGACGACACTGGTAGCGGAGCGCGAGCCACTTCAGGTTGCGGAGTCCGAGCATGACGAACTCGCAGCCACGCGCATCCGGCGCGTGTCGATCGACACTCAGCTCCGCCCGGGCCGAGTCACGCTGCGTGACTACGACCCCGCCCGTCCCAAGCTCGACCTCAAGGGCGGTGCGGTGACGGAGAGCGAGTTGCCACGTCAACAACTCGAGGCGGCTGCCGAACACTACTCAACGCACGCACGACTCAAGTCGGCAACTCAGGGCGACCGCGAAGCACAGCTGATGTTGGAAGCCTTTCAACAGGGCGGCGCCGCGGTTCGGTTCGAGAGCAACGCGCTCGACCTCCGACCGGGCATCGCGATCGAAGCGCTGGCAGCTTCGGAAGACGTCCACTCACTCGACGGCACGTACGTACTCACCGCGATCGATCACCAATGGAAGGCAGGCGAGCCCTACTGGTTGAGGGTGACTGCCCAACCGGTGGCCCACCCAATTCGGCTTCCCCGCGTCACACCAAGCCCGAATCTCGCCGGCGTCCATTCCGCGTGGGTAACAGTGCCTGAGGGCGAAGAAGTTCACGTGGACGAACTTGGTCGCGCAAGGCTACGTTTCCGCTGGGATTTACGCGGCATCGATGACCACACCAGCAGCCTGCCGATCCGGGTGATGCAGCAGCTGATGGTGGACTCGATGGCCCTGCCAAGAACCGGATGGGAAGTGCTGGTTTGCTTCGAGCAGGGGGACCCGGAACGCCCGATGATCCTGGGGAAGATGCTCAACCCTGAGCAGCCACCAACATACTCCCTGCCCGCCAACAAGCACGTCACCGCGATCCGGAGCTTCTCGCCCGGGAAGGGCAAGAAGATGAACTCGATCCAGTCCAGCGATGGCAAAGGCAAGCAGCTCCTTGGGCTCAACGCGGGGCACGGGAAATACACCAGCGTGGGCGGCGACCAGCTCATCGATGTCGGCAACGTGGAGGACCAAAACACGGGTCCCCAAACCATCAGTGTGGGCGGCAACGAAGAGATCAAAGTCAATCAGGCGTATGCAGTTACCGCGTCGAGCCAAACGGCCACCGTTGGTGGCTCGCAGACCATCGGAGTCACGGGCAAGATGAGCCACGGCGTAGGGTCGGAAACGGTGGCGATTGGCGGGGCTCTGTTGGAACAAGTCGGAAGCCCGGAAGCGATCGCCGTGAGCCTCGCCTCGACCGCCATGAGCAAGCTCGCGGGCAGCCAGTTCCTCGGGAAACGACTCGGAAAGTATGGTTCGATGGCCGCGCAGTTCGTGGCGCCGATGGCGAAGGCTGCGTATCAGGGCGCGAAGACGGGTGGGCTAGAAGGTGCCTTGAAATCCGCCGGTGTCGCGGGTGTCCAGACTGGGCTCGGGATGGCAGCCAACAAGGTGCCAGGGGCGGCGCCGTGCTCGCGAGCGCCATGTCGCTGGGGGGTGAAAAGAAACTCAACGAGCTCACTGCCCCTGACGCGAGTTCGGGCGGAGCGGGCGGCGCTCAAGCCGACGGTGCGGGCGCAGAAGGAGCGAGCTCGGGGAACAAGGAGTTCGAAGTGGGTGGTGCCTATCTCGAAGTCGTCGGGGCGGCCCACCTCATCGCTACGCCCGCATCGGTTGACTGGGAGACGCTTGGAAGCGCGAATCTGCTCGTTGGTGGCCTGCATGGAACGCGGTGCAAGAGCAACGCGGCACTGGATGTAGGCGGAGCGTCGGTTGAAGCTTCGAGCGCGCACTTTATCAAGTCGGGTGGTGCTGTCGCGCGTTCATGCGCGGCTCTGACGACAACCTGTGCCGCCCTCACAATCTCATCTAGCGCCCAGATTGGGTTTGGGGCGGGACTGATCGACCTGACGTTTGGGCCGACGAACCTCGAGGGCAGCACGGTTACGTTCGACTGTGAGGGGACGTTCGTTAGCTTTGACGGCTCCGGGGTGAAGATCAAAGCGCCGACCGTGATCATCAAACGATCGAGCAAGCAATCGGGCGCGACGGAGCACTGATGGCGACGCCAGTTATCCAATCCGTCTCCCTCAACGTGAGCCACGTTGGCCTCGTGACTTCGGTCGGCCCCGGCTTGCTGTCTAGCGTGTTCTTCGCGGAAGCGGGATTGAAGAGCCCTGTTGCTAGCCCGTTCTTCAAGCCCCGTGTCGAGGAGGAGGAACTCGACGAACCGCCGGAGCCAATCGCCATCGAGGCCTGCCCCTGGCTCGAGCCTCGGCTAGCACTAGCGGATCGCCTCGCCCGACTCACCCTCCGCGCTGCACACGAAGCGCTCGACGCTTGGCGTGCTGGCGATGAAACGAGAACCACTCCCACCGTCTGGCTCGTCGTCTCGAAGGAACGCGTGACAACGGACCCCGCAACCACCGCGCGGCTGAACGAGGTGGTCTGGCGCGAACTCCGTCCCCGGAACGTCCGAATCCTTGAGGAGGAGACAGGTGCGATGTTGGCCGTCCAGGAGATCCACGCCGCGCTTTCCGCGGGGGAACCCGCAGCGCTCCTTATTGGAGTTGACAGTTTCTTCTCACCACAAGTCGCAGCCAAGCTCGCCAGCTGTCCGGCAAGCCGCTGGGAGCCCGAGCCTTCAACTCCCAGCGAAGGCGCAGCCGCGGTGCTCTTCACGGCCAGAGCAAGTCGCCACACGAGCCTCTCCGCTTCACGCGCGAGCACGCTCGGGGTCAGTCAGGTCCCTAGCAGCATCGTCGACCCCATGGGAGCCACTTCGCTCGCGACATCGCGGTTGTCGAGTTCCGCCCTTGGGGCCGACCGCTCAGCGTACATTGCGCGAGTCGTTGCGGTTGGGGCCGCGACGGGGATCTCCAGCGAAGACAACGAGGAACTACAAGACGGGCTGGCGATGACCGCGTTGGTCGAGGGGCTCAACGCCGCGATCCGTCCGGAACTGGTCGTGGGCCCATCAAACATCTCTCTGTTCCGATCCAGGGAGTGGGAGATGGCCGCATGCAGGGCTCCAGACAAGCTCTCTCCTAATGTGCGGCACCTCGACGTGAGCACGCTATTCGGTTGGCTGGGCGCCGCTTCGGCAGTTGCAGGTCTCGTCTACTCCATCGCCGGCACGCGCTTGGGACTGCTGAAGCCCGAGGATGGCAACTGGCTCACTGCCGCAGTCTGGGGCGTCTCGGCCCAGGGAGTTCGGGGCCTGCTCGCGGTGATGACCGAATCTCAAGGGGAGCAGCCTTGAGCGCCGCGGTCACATGGGACGACGCGGTCGCGCTGCTCGAACCAGTGCACGAAGCGCTGGAGGCGCTGGACGCCAACGACGCAACGCAAGCTATTGCGTCCGAGCTCCGCGAAGGCCTGACCCGATTGGCCCGCGTCTCAGCGCCAACAACCGAGCTTCTTCCAAGTCTCTCGCGGACATCGCAACTGGTAATGACCCTGGTTGTTGCAGGACTCTGGCCAGTCGAGCACCTCAGTGCCTTGCGGCCAGCGTTCAGTCAGTGCGCTGGCGCTGGCTACGACTCGAACTGGTGCAACCTTCCGCTTCCAGCCGCGAGCGCTTGGACAACGTTTCGGGCCGCCCATCGGCGTCCACGGGTCAACATCCTTCCCGCCTTCTGCGAGGAGGAACCCGCCGCGGAAATCCCTGCGGCAACTCCCGCACCGGAGGGTGTGGAGGTTGACTATAGCTTGGTGTCGGTTCGAACCGTTTCCGAACTCGGTAAGGATGCCGCAGAGCAGTGCCTGGACGATCTCACGATGCGCGGACACCATCGTGTGGAGCGTCCGAACAGTGAGTCTGACGGTGAAGAGCAGCACATCCTGACACTGGGCGATGCCTTCTGCGTCGTCGGGCAGAGCGCTCCCGAACATCTTGAGGCGTGGTGGACGGAGCAAGGGACACGCGACCCGTACCAAGCGTTCGCAGTGACCTATGCACTCAGCGTCTGCGCGGGCACCCAGCAGTTCGAACGTCTGGGCCGATGCGTTGAGCAGCTCGATCCGCTGGATTGGGAAGCGGCGCGCTGCGTTGCGGATGCGCTGCATGTGGTCGAACGGCCCGATCGCAAGGCGCTCGTCGAACATTGGCTTCGCTCACCGCACCCCGTGCAACGCGCAACAGCCCTCGAGCTCGGGACGCGCCGCCTTGAGACTCAACCCTGGCTGGAAGCCCCGGCGTGTTGCCTTTGGCTGACAGACCCCAATCCGACGGTTGCTCGAGCCTCGCTTCGAGGGCTCGCGAGAGCGAGTTCGCTGCCCGAAGGGATCGTCCCGCAGCTTCATCAAATGATGCTTGGAAGCCTCGGCCCAGACGTGGCTCTAGAGGCCGGTCGCTGCCTGGCCCTCTGCGGCAGTCGGGCACCGTACGTTGCCTTGCGGCAAGATGGCCGAGCGCTCGAAGCGTGGGGTGAGCGCGCGCTCGAGGTGTTGGTGTGGTTTGGTGCGGCGGAGGACGCAGGCATCCTGGCCCAGATCCTCAAGCGTAATCCGCAAACCGCATACTCACTCGACGCGGTGGCTCGCTTCGGCTTCGTGGAAACGTACGCCTACCTTCTGCACGCGCTCAGCCAGCAAGAGCTTGAGGAAGACGCGATCGCCGCACTGACGACACTACTTGGACCGCTTCCGGAGGATGAAGACGCGCTGCAGCCAAACGCATGGAAGAATCACCTCAAGCGGCAGCAAGTGAAACCGGGCGCGCGCTATCGTCTTGGTAAGCCTTGGGAAGATCGGAAGAGCGTCGT
>JBFXBK010000359.1:0-9441 GCA_050183255.1 Polyangiaceae bacterium
CGCCTGTTGAAGACTCTGCTCATCGCCGCCCTTGTGCCCGAGGTCAAGTCCCTCAAGGACCTCACCGCGAGCCGCCTGCACGCCCTCAACCACGGCAGCATCAAGACCCGCATCGCGGGCCAGGAGTCGGCCATGGTGGCGGAGAAGCTCCGCAAGTGGGTGGCGGTGAACGTCTCCCAGCTGCGCGTCGGCAATCAAGCCGACCCCAGCGTCAGCATCCAGCTCGAAGGCGTGGACGTCGGGCCGATCATGAAGGCTGCGGCCGGAGCCGATACGATCGGTGCGCGCCAGCGCGTGTTGCGCGAGCAACTGTTCCTCACCATGGGCGTCGACACTCCTAGCGACGCTGGCCAGAACACCGAGGAGGAGTGGCACGAACACAAATGGCCTGGCCACTTGCGCTTCGGCAACGTGCGCCTGATGAACAACGACCAGCTGCGTTGCCCCGCGGATCACGCCTGGCGGATGATCATCGACTTCCCCTTTGATGAGGAGCAGCACGGTCCCGGAGATGACCACGTGCGCCTGGATAGCTTCGTCGAAGAGACCGACGGCAGCTGGACTTTGGTGTGGCTGCCGCACTTCTTCAGTCAGAGCTCCAACAAGCTGCTCGGCGAGTTCGTGATCTTGGAGTACATCCTGAGCAGCAAGGAGACCGAGCGAAAGTACCTGCAGCACCTTAGTGTGGAGCACCAAACTCGCGCCTCCCACGACCTGCAAAACTTGCGCAACGTTAAGCGCGAACGCCTCTGGAACCTCCTTCAGCAAGCTTACGGGCTCGCAACGCCCGAGGACGAAACCCTCGACCCCGGTGCTCGCGTTGAACGCCACCTGCGGCTGCTCAAGCCCGGCGCGCAGATCCGTCAGCAACTCGCCGCGAACTTGGCAACTGTGAAGCAAGCCTACATCCAGGCGCTGCTTGAGGCGCGCTACCCACGCCACCCGGGGATCCACAAGAAGATCACGCCCAAGCGCGTGGATGAGCTGGTGGAGCTCTTCGGCCGCCTGATCGACAGCGACGACGGCCGCATCCCCGCGGATAAGGCCACGCTGGATGAAGCCAAGGTGCTGGGCGAGCTCGGCCTGGTGCGCGTCACCGAGAGCGCGGTGCACCTGCTCGAAAATCAAACCCTCCAGCGGCTGGAGAGCCAGCGGGCTTCTCAAGCAATCGACACACCCACCGCCGGACAGATCCGCGGTTTCATCGACCCGGACCAGCGCATGGGCCTCTACTGGCAGCTCGAGGATCTGATCCTGCGTTGCTACACCCGCTGGTCGAAGCGCACCCTCGTGCGCGCTGGCCGCCCGTTTCAGCCCAGCGCCAAGCAGGCGATCGATCCCGATGTGGTGCTGGAGAAGCCCGACCTACCGGCGCAAACCGCGTGGGAGAAGGCCTACGAAGTCGCGAGCCACACGCTGGGGCTCAGCCTGGCAGGTCGCGCGCTCCACGCGGATAACCTCAAGCGCTTCCAGACCCAGCTGAACGAAAAGCTCGAGCAACACGCCACCGCCGTCAGCGCGCTACCCAGCCTGCTGAGTGGGTACTCCCACGACCTCGGCTTGCCCAGCGAGACCGACCGCTGGAAGACCGCGCGTGCGTGCGACGACCTGTTCGCTGCGCTGCAAGATCAACCGGCGGTCGCGCAGATCGAGATGCTTGCGAAAGCCAAGATTGAGTCCAGCCCTCGGGCAGCGGCTCACAGCATCCGTCAAGCGCACAAGAACGCCGAGATCTTGCGCAACAAGATCGTGCAAGGCGTGTTCATTCAGCTGCAAGGCCGCGCGGCGGATCTGAGCGGCGCCGCTGAGCTGCTGGAAGATGTCGCCTCCGCGCTGCGCCAAGACGAGCTGCAAATCGCTTTGGCGGAGCGGCTACGCGACCTTGCGGAGAACGGCCAGCGCCTGCTTCAACCGGCAGCCGCAGCAAGCGCGCCAGTGGTGACGAAGCCAGCCGGCGCACGCAGCCTGCAGCGCCTCGAGCTACGCGGCAGCGCTGCGGACGCTAAGGCGCGGCTCAGCGAGTTCATCGCAGCTCTCGACGCAGCCCAAGCCGAGCACGGCGACTCCGTGACGGTGAGCGGCGCCTTGGAGCTGCTCCTCTCCCCCCCAAGGAAGAAGTGAGCTCTGGCTGATGCTGCAAGTCCCGGAGCTCACTGACGCAGACGTCCGAGCGGCGATCCAGCGCAATTTCGTCTATGCCACGCGGAAACATACCATCCTCGCAATCTACGGTCAGGGGACGGAGAGCGTCGTTGAGGGCGTGAAGATCATCCCGGTGAGCAGCGAGTTCGAGCTGCGCGCCCGCATGCCCCCACTGGAAAGCAGCGAGCGCATCGCGTTCCTGGTGCCCTGGGTGGGGCAGGTACCGGTGGACTTGATCGGGCGCTTTGCGCGGCAAGGCGAGGTGCTACGCGTGAACCGTGAGACGCGGCTCAAGGCGCTGTTCGGCGTGTCCGAAGTCGCTGACGACGTCATCGAGCTGGCGCTCGCCAAGTACCTCCTGGAGCAAAAGCAGCGCCCAGGCTTCAAGGCCCAAGGCGGCCGCTTGACGCAGGACGCGCTGTGGCAACGCTGGCTCGAGCACACCTGGCAGTTCCCGACCAAGGAGTTCAGCCTCAGCCAGCTCATGGCGTGGGCAGCGAGTAACGACCGTGGGTCGCTTTTCCTCGAGGAATTCAGTCAGGAGGCCAACGCGCCGGTGCGGGACGAGCTGCTCGCCTACCTGGAGCGCAAGCTCGGCATCGCGGCTCCCGTGGTGTGGCGCGCGTGGGAGCAAGGCAGAGGTCGCTGGCTGCTCGAACACGCGGCGTTGTTCGAGGTGCTCGGCGCAAAGAGCGATCAACCCGCGGTGGCGGTGTGGCTCGCGCAGCCGTGTGATGCACTCAAGATCCCCGAAGCGGAGCGCAGCAAGGTGGTCCGCACGCTAGGCGCCGCGCTAGCTCAGGCCCTGTTTCACTACGAAGGCAGCCTCGGTGCGAGCGACACTCGGCGCTTGCTGCGTGACGCCGAAGAGCACGTGCGCGTGGACGCGATCCGCAAAGAGCTCCACGGCAGCATTCGCCTGCCCATTGGCTGGAGCGCCCGTCAGGAGGCGCTGGGCAATGCGCTGACTCACGGCGTGGAGGTGAGCGGCGCCGACCGTCAGGTCACTCATACCGCGGTGCTCAACGCCGTGGAGCGCTTCAACTCCCTGAACGACCACGTCGCTGCCAAGGAGCCCGAGGCGGAGCCCTTCTTGAGCCGCGCGGAAATGGCGTTGCGCCTGCTCACCTGGCTGTGCGTCAAGGACTACCCAGAAGCCCCCGAAAAGCAGCCCTATTTCGACGCCGTGGAGCTCGGAGGCTGGTACTCCGACGATGGCGGCTTCGTCGACCGTGCCCGGCGCCTGGCGCGCGGCAGCAGCGACACCGGACTGGGCCTCGGTATCCAGAGCGTGGTGCTCGCTGCGGACAAGGTGCGCGCAGAGCTCGACCGGCGCTTCGCGGTCGGACTGCAAGACTGGTACGCCGCGGGGACGCCCACCGAGCACGCGGTGAGCATCGAGCAAGTCAGCAAGCGCGTGGTGGATGCGTTCCTCCAGGGACATGCTGAGCGCAAGCTCCTGGTGCTGTTGATGGACGGCATGGCGTGGGCGCAGGCCGTCGAGATCTTGGAATCCCTGGGGAACTACGCCGCGCCGTGGGCTCCGCTAGCCTGGCACCGCGACAGCGGCCGCAAGCTCCTCAAGGGCGGCACCTACCCCGCCATGTTCGCCAACGTGCCCACCCTCACGGAGATCAGCCGAGCCGCGCTGTTCGCCGGCAAGCGCATGCCGCCCGGCAACGCAACTGCTACCAGCGAGGACGCCAAGCGCTGGCGGGACAACCCCATCGCCAAGAGCTACTGCGAGCCGCCCGACGCTCCGCAGCTGAAGCTCAGGCCCGAAGGCCACAACCTGGACGGCTCCGCGACGACGGAAGCCATCACCCACGTCAAAGACAAGCAGCGGCGCCTCGTGGCGATGGTCATCAACGCCATCGACGCCTCGCTCAAGAGCGACACCCAGCAACAGGCGCACTGGAACGCCGAGTCGATCCGCTCGCTGCCTGCGCTGCTGGAAGCCGCGCGCGAGGTCGGCCGCTCCGTGTTGCTCGTGGCCGATCACGGTCATGTTCCGGGTGACCGCCTCAAGTCCGTCGGCAGCTTCACAGAAGCTGGTGCGCGCTGGCGCCCTTGGAAGAAGGGTGAAGCCGTGGCGGCGCATGAGCTCGTGTTCGAGGGCAAGCAAGTCTATCATCCTCGGGGATACGACGGCGTGGTGTTGCTGTTCGACGAGACATCGCGCTACGGCGGCGCCGCGCACGCGGGGGAACATGGCGGCGCGAGCTTGGCCGAAGTCGTCGCGCCCTGCGTGTTGATCGGATGCACGGATCACCCGAATGGCTTCAAGGAAGACGAAGAGCTGAAGCCCATCGCAAACTACCAGCCCGCCTGGTGGCACTACGCCGACTGGGCGCGCAGCACCAGCGCAGTGGGTCAGGCAGCGGTGCCGGTCGCTCCCTCTCCCCCGACCAAGAAACCGAAGGTCAGTGAGAAGCAGCTCTCATTGATCCCGGAGGAAACTCCTCCAGCGGTCGTGGCGAGCGCAAAGGCGCCGGAGGCGAGGGGTGCTGTGGCTGCGACCATGCCGCCGAGCGACTCGGCGTTCGCACGCTGCGAGCTGTTGAAGCTCCAGGCGCCCAAGAAGGAGCTGCGGGACACGGTCGTGCGCGCGGTGGATCTGCTGGTGGACCGCGGCGGCGCGATGACCGGCGCCGCGTTCGCCCGTGAGTTCCAGCAGCTCGAGCGGCGGCTGGCCGGCTTCGTCGTCAAGCTGCAAGAAGTGCTGAACATCGAGGGCTACCCGGTGTTGCGCTACGATCCTCAGAACAACCAACTGCACCTCGACAAGGCGCTCCTCGAACAGCAGTTCGAGGTCAAACTCTGAGCCCAACATGAGCACCGCCGTTAGCCCGCTAAAACGCCGCGAAATCATCGACGCCCTGCGCCTCGGCGCGGTACCGCGGCGCGGCCTCGAGCAGTTCGCCGTCGGCTTGGGTCACCTGGAGAAGGCCATCGACTCCGAGCTGGAAGCCGCAGCCCTGGGGCGCGGCGCCTTCAAAGCCGTGCGCGGTGAGTACGGCACCGGCAAGACGTTCTTCTCCCGCTGGGTGGAGCACCGCGCGCAAGACCAGGGCTTCGCCACCACGCTGGTGCAAATCTCCGAGGTGGACACGCCGCTCTACCGCATGGAAACGGTGTATCGCCGCGCGGTAGAGAACCTGCAGACCAAGGAGCTGACGAACGGCGCCTTCCGCGCGTTGATCGACAAGTGGTTCTACAACCTCGAGGATGAGGTGCTCGCCGCCGGCAACGTCAACCAAACTGACGAAGACGCCATCGCAGAAGCAGTAGGCAACCTGCTGGAGAAGCGCCTCGCCGAGGTCAGCGCAACGCAACCTCAGTTTGCTGCCGCGCTCAGGCGTTGTCACACGGCGCGAGTCCGCGGCGAGCACGCCATCGATGAAGGCTTGATTGGCTGGCTGATGGGGCAGCCGAACGTCGGCGCGGAGATCAAGCGCGCGGCAGCGCTCAAGGGTGAGATCGATCATCGAGGGGCAGCGGGCTTCCTGCGTGGGCTCCTGGAGGTGTTGCGCCAGACCGGCAAGAAGGGCCTGGTGCTGGTGCTCGACGAGGTCGAGACGATTCAGCGCAGCCGCGCCGATAGCCGTGACAAGAGCTTGAATGCCTTGCGTCAGCTGCTCGATGATCTGGTCGCCGGAGCCTTCCCAGGGCTGTACGTGATCATCACCGGCACGCCCCAGTTCTTCGATGGCAACCAGGGCGTGCAGCGTCTCGCGCCGCTTGCTCAGCGCCTGCACACGGAGTTCTCCAAGGACGGCTTCGACAACCCAAAAGCCGCGCAAATTCGCCTTCAAGCCTTCAACCTGGAGAAGCTCGTCGAGGTTGGAATAAAAGTTCGCGATCTCTACCCGTCGGATGAAGCCGAGCGCATCAAGCTGGCGGTAGACGACGCGGTGCTCGAGGAGCTCGCGCGAGGCGTCGCTGGCAAGCTGGGCGGCAAAGTAGGCATTGCCCCACGGATTTATCTCAAGCGCGTGGTGGACTTGATCGATCGCGTGGAGGTGCACCCCACCTTCGATCCGCGCAAGAACTACCAGGTCATCGTCGAAGCCAACGAGATGACCGATGAAGAGCGCGGCGCCGCGGGCATCGAGCGCTCCGTGGACGACATCGAGCTCGATCTGCCCGATCCTGACGCCGGGCCCGGCCATGACTGATGCCTTCGATCGCCTGAGCGGCGGGCTGGCCCACTACATCGTCCACGACTTGAAGTTCAAGTCGCTGCACCGGGTTCAAGAGCTCGCAACGCACGAGATCCTGGATGGCAAGAACTGCGTCATCTTGGCCGCTACGGCCGGCGGCAAGACGGAATCAGCGTTCTTCCCGACGCTGACCTCAATGGATCTCGAGGATTGGCGGCCAGTTTCGGTGCTCTACCTCTCACCGATCCGCGCGCTTTTGAATAACCAGGAAGAGCGCCTCCAACGCTTGTCGGCTTCGGTTGGTCGACGAGCCTTCAAGTGGCACGGCGACACGTCTCAAGGTGAGCGCGCGCGTTTCCTCTCGGATCCGGCAGACGTCTTGCTCACAACGCCCGAGAGCCTCGAGGCGATGCTGATCAGCCCACGAGTGCCCACCGGCGAGCTGTTCGCGGGCCTGCGGACGGTGATCATCGACGAGGTGCACGCCTTCGCGAACGACGACCGTGGCTCCCACCTGAGCTCAGTGCTGGAGCGCCTGAGCCGCTACTGCAAGCGCGACATCCAACGCATCGGTTTGTCGGCGACGGTGGGCAACCCTGAAGAGATCTTGAGCTGGCTCTCCGGTGTCTCCGAGCGCCGCGGCGTCGTGATCTCCCCCCCCAAACAACCCAAAGAACCGCAGCTCAAGCTCGATTACGTGGGCGACATGCAGAACGCCGCGACGATGATCGCGAAGCTGCATCCCGGGCAGAAGCGCCTGGTGTTCGTCGACTCTCGGCGCGGCGTGGAGGACCTGGGAAACAAACTGCTGGGTCAAAACGTGATGGCCTACGTGGCCCACGGCTCCCTGAGCGCCGCTGCACGGCGAGACGCTGAGGAAGCCTTCGCCCAGGGCAGAGACTGCGTGATCGTGGCCACGAGCGCCCTCGAGCTCGGCATCGATGTGGGCGATCTGGACCAGGTGCTGCAGGTGAACAGCCCCAACACCGTCGCGAGCTTCTTGCAGCGCATGGGCCGCACGGGTCGCCGCGATGGCGTGAACCCCAACTGCACGTTCCTCACGCTCAAAGACGACGAGATCCTGAAGGCGGCGGCGCTGCTCGGCCTGCATCGCTCAGGCTTCGTGGAGCCCGTCGTGCCGAGCCGGCGCGCTTCTCACATCCTCGCGCAGCAGATCATGGCGATGGCCGTGCAGTTCCGCGGAGTGCCGCGAAGCGACTGGTGGGCTTGGCTCGATGGGGCAACGCCTTATTCGGGTCTGACCCGCGACGAGCGCGAATCCATCGTCGAGCACATGCTGGCCAACGATATCCTCACGGATCATGACGGCAAGCTATGGCTCGGCAAGCGTGGCGAACTGAAATACGGCCGCGCGAACTTTAGCGAACTATACGCTGTATTCGACGGACCACGACTGATCACGGTGTTCCACCAAGGCGTGGAGATCGGCACCGTGGACGCCTATTTCCTGATGAACCTCGACATGGGTAAGGAGCGCAGCGCCTTCGTGCTAGCCGGCTTCGCCTGGGAGCTGACCTTCGTCGACTGGGAGCGCGGCAAGTGCAACGTAAAGAAGGCGGACCACGCGTATGCACCCCGCTGGTTTGGCCCTCCGCGCTACTACTCGTATGAGCTGTGCCAGGAGATGCGGCGCCTGCTGATCACCGAGTCCGTAGACCCTGCCTGGAGCCAGCGCACCATCCAGCGCATGCACGCGCTCCGCATGCACAACGACTTCCTCGCGGATTCAAACGCACCCATTGTTCAGGACCACAAGGAGATCTTGTGGTTCACCTACGCCGGCGGCATGGCCAACAATCTCTTAGCTCGTTTTATCGAGTCCGAGCTGGGCGACAAGGTCAGCGCCGACAACCAACGCATCAAGCTCACCGGCGACGCGGGGAAGAGCGTTTCCGCGTTGCACGAAGTCATCCAGAAAATGCGCGACGAAGGGCGCCCCAATAAGAACGACGCCCTTCGCCTGGTGCCCGAACTCGGCAAGCAGCGCGTGTCCAAGTTTCAGCCCTGTTTGCCTGAAAAGCTGCTGAATGAGCTGGTCGCTGAGCGGGTTTTTGATGTGGCTGGGGCGAGGCGGGTCGTGGGTCCCTCCGACAAAACTCACTAAAAAATACACGCGCTCAGATTTTTATCCGATCTATTCCTTGCGCGTTTCCGTACTGCAGGCTATTCCTGGAGCTATGGAACGCCGGAAGCCCGTCACTGGACCCAAGAGCTTTTATGACGCGATCGCGCAGCCCCGACTCCGCGCCATCGTCGAGGCTTCCGGGACCGAGACCGTCGTCATCGCTGACGAGCTCCAACGCTCTCTTGAGTTGGAGCGCGGGGACCTGGTGGAGCGCCTGAAGGAGCTCGACGCAGCTGGAGCTGGACGCTTCGTAGCTGGTCGGCGCGGCCACCCTTCTCGCTTCGAATGGCAACTTCTCCCCGCGGTTCGGCAAGCAGCGCTCGACGGCTCGGAGCCCGAAGAAGCGAAGAACGAAGCGCCTCAAGCGGGAGTGCCAAGCTCTCCCCAGAAGCCTCCCCTATTCATCGTCCACCAGCTTCATTTGCGTCCTAATGCAGTAGCCGAGCTTAAACTGCCCACCGACTTCTCCACCGCGGACGCGGAGCGCCTCTGCGCTCTGATCCGGCTGTTGCCGTTCGAAGGATAGACCTGTGCCTGCGTTCCATTGCGGTTTCCTCAAGCCCGTCACATTAGGCCAACGTCGGAGAGTTCCGTGAGCCCCTCGCAAGTGCTTTCCGAAGTGAAGCTGGCGGCTCAGGCCCGTGCGGTGTCGTACACGAAACACGCATGGCTTCGGATGAACCAGCGCGGAGCGCTACCGGTCGACGTCGAGTGTGCGCTAAAGTCGGCTACTTCGGCCGTCTGGGACGAGGACCACGCAAGCTGGCTAATTGAGGGAGGACGGGACACCGACGGCGAACCGCTCTACCTTGCCGTAGCGCTTTCGAGCAATTCGTTGGAAATTGTAACGGTTCTTGGGGATTGATGCTACGACTCGTACATGGACACACCACCCCGAGTTTGCCGCCGGTGCGGCTCGGATCTGTCGTGGCAGACGTGTGAGGTCGAGACGGTCGTAGGCGCCCATACCGTCAGAGACGCGAGTGGAAG